>DASTPB010000230.1:0-20101 GCA_035762385.1 Nocardioides sp.
GAGTTGCCGCGCGGCCTAGGTTGGGTGCCATGGCCCACATCCCGACGTACGACCTCAACGACGGCACGACCATCCCCGCGATCGGCTTCGGCACCTATCCCCTGCGCGGCGACGACGGCACCGAGGCGATCCGCACCGCCATCGAGGCCGGCTACCGGCTCGTCGACACCGCGGTGAACTACGAGAACGAGGAGGAGGTCGGCGAGGCCATCCGCCGCTCCGGTGTCCCCCGCGACGAGCTGGTCGTCGCCAGCAAGATCCCGGGCCGCCACCACGCGTACGACGACGCCATCGCGTCGGTCCGTGGGTCGCTCGAGCGCCTCGGGCTCGAGCGCACCGACCTCCATCTCATCCACTGGCCCAACCCGAGCCAGGACACCTACGTCGAGGCGTGGCGCGCCCTGGTGCAGCTGAAGGAGGACGGGCTGGTGCGGTCCATCGGCGTCTCCAACTTCACCGAGGAGCACCTCGAGCGCATCATCGACGACACCGGCGTCGTCCCGGCGGTCAACCAGGTCGAGCTGCACCCTCGATTCCCCCAGGAGCACATGCGCGCGGTGCACGAGCGTCTCGGCATCCGCACCGAGGCATGGAGCCCCATGGGCAAGAGACGCGCGCCGCTCGAGGAGGACGCCGTACGCACAGCCGCCGACGGCCACGGCGTCTCCCCCGGCCAGGTCATCCTGCGCTGGCACGTCCAGCTGGGATCGCTCCCGATCCCCAAGTCCGCCGATCCCGTCCGCCAGGCGCAGAACCTCGACGTGTTCGGCTTCGAGCTCAGCGAGGACGAGGTGGCCGCCATCTCCGGGCTGGCCGAGGCCGACGGGCGTCTCTTCGGTGGCGATCCGGACACCCACGAGGAGATGTGACGCCGACGGACTCAGGGCGCCACGGTCGCCGTCGACCGGCTCGGCGCCGGTGAGGCGTCGGCCGACGGACTGGTGGACGTGCTCGTCGATGGGCTCGTCGAAGGGCTCGGGGACGTGCTGGGTGACGTCGAGGACTCCGCGCTGGGTGACTCCGTCGGCGACGGCGTGGGTGACGGCGACACCGTCTCGGACGCCGTCGACGTGGGTGCAGGTGTGGGCGACGAGGACGTCGTGGGTGTCGGTGACGGCGTCGGTGTGAGGCCGTCCGACGGCGTCGGGCTGGCCGGGGCGCTGCTCTCGGACGGCGCCGGGGTCGGCGGCGTGCTCGTCGGGGACGTGCCGGGACTCGTGGCTGGGGATGTCGGGCTCACCGTGCCCGTCGGGGTCTCCGTCGGCGCCGACGAGGTCGAGGACGTGGGAGCCGGCGCGAGGGTCGCCGGTGGCGCCGCACCGAGGATCTGCGTGATCTCCTCCTTGAAGCCGTCGAGCTGGTCGGTGATCTCGGTCAGGGAGTACGCGGTGATGTTGCGCGCGAAGTCGAGCAGTCGCGTCCACACCCCCGCCAGCTGGAGCAGCTGCTCCTCCCCCGGCTCGCCCGGGATGGACAGGACCAGCTGGCTGGCGACGGCCGCGGTGATGCAGGAGTGGCAGTCGTAGTTGGCAGCGACCGCGAGGTTCTGCGGAACGACGACCTGGGCGTCGTCCATGATGAGCACGACCTGGAACGCGACCGCGACCGCGACGCAGTCGGTGCAGGACGCATAGGCGTGTGCCTCGTTGACGTTGAGCACCTCGTCGCCCTCGGCCCAGACCAGCGCGAAGGCGACGTCGTAGGTGACGGTGCCGTCGTTCGTGTTGACGGCCAGCGCCTGGTTGTCCCCCTCCTCCGGGGCCAGCGGCTCGTCGAAGGGGAAGACCCACGCGTCGTCCGCCGGGTCGGTCGCCGGCGACTCCGCTGTGGGGTCCGGCGCGACGCTGGGAGTCGTGGTGGGACCGGTGGCCGGACCGTCGGTGGTGTCGGCGTCCGCGGTCGCGGTCGGCGAGGTCCGCGTCGTGTCCTCGTCGTTGGGCACGAGCACCATCGCCATGGCGGGCTCGTCCTCGGTGGGCAGCGGGGCGCCATCTGCGAACGCGGCGACGAGCGGTGCACTGCTGTCCAGTCGCCGGCGGGCCGCCTCGCCCACGGGGAGGGCCGGTCGTGCAAGCGTGGTGGCCGTGTCCGCGGCTGCGCTCGTCGCCATGGCCGGAGCCGAGCTCAGGATGGCGCTGAGCGTTCCGTCCTCGTCCGGCTGGATGGGTCGGTAGGCACCGGGCTGGGGCCACCAGGCCCACGCCAGGCCGGTGATCATCACGGCACTGAGGACGGAGGCGATGCCGCGCCGCGTCGTCGAGCCCCGGCTCCAGGCCGCGAGTCCGCCGAACCACCGGTGGGCGAGCCTCGCCAGGATGACGACCGTCGCCAGCACCGGCAGGGCGACGCCGAGCAGCTGGAGGGCGTAGCCGGCCGCGTCGAGGGGGTGGCCCTCCTCGATGGCCTGCGCCAGACGCGCCGCGTCTGCTTCCAGTGCCGCCCAGGCCGTGCCCAGCAGCCGCGGCACCGCCGTGATCATGCCGAAGAACATGAGTGCCATCAACGGAACGGTGATCAGGACCCACAGGGCGACGAGCGCGCGCGCCCGCGGCGTCAGGACGGCGTTCTCCCGGCTGTTCCAGCGGTGCGGCAGCAGACCGAGCAGGGTGGGTCGGATGCGCTGGTAGAGGTCGGGGACGCCCGCGAGATCGGCGAGCACGTGGTAGCCGTCGAAGCGCAGCAGGGGCAGCAGCTGCTGGCCCATCTGCAACACCTGGGTGGCGACCAGCAGCAGGAGGGCCTCCCAGCCCGTGGCCCACCACCAGACGTAGGTCAGGACGACGACGATGGCGTTGAAGTACAGCCCGCCCAGGTCCGTACGGAGCCGACCCGCCCGGCCGAGCCGGTAGCTGTCGGTCACGTCGGTGTAGAAGGCCGGCCACACGATGTAGAGCCCGGCGCCCATCGATCCCGGCTCCGCCCCGCCGTAGCGCGCTGCGGCCGCGTGCCCGAACTCGTGGAAGCCGCCCGAGAGCACCGACACGACGAACACGAGCAGGAGCAGGTGCGGTCGCTCGAAGGCTTCGTACGCCGACGCGCCCAGGCCCCGCTCGAAGAAGACCCACCCGACCACGGCGACGAAGCCGGCGACCACCACCAGCGGGACGAGCGGGCGGAACAGGAACCGGAAGGGATCGGTCAGTCGATGGGTGGTCCGCGGGTCGGTGATGGCGAAACGAGGCTTGAGACCGATCAGCGGGTCGGTTCGCTTGAGCTCGGGCTCCGACCCGTCAGCACCCCGGAGCAGGCCCAGGGGGCGCAGGTGCGAGTCCACCAACGTCTGGACGTCGGCACCCGTCACGCTGCGGCCGATCGCTGGACCGACCACCTCGGCGATGTCCTCGTGGCCGCGTCGTCCGTCGCAGGCCCGGAGCACGAGGTACAGCAGCGGGGTGAGCTGCAGGACCTGGCCGTCGGCGCGCCGCACCAGAGCAGGCGGGGTCCGGTAGCCGGACCCCGCCATCTCGCCCAGGAGCTGGACGCCCTCCACGCGGGAGGGAACGTCGAGCAGCGTGGTCACTGCGCCGTGGTGCCGCCCGCGTCACCGCTCGACGGGGCCTCAGGTGCAGCAACCGCCTCGGCCGCAGCGGCGTCGGCGGTCGCGGCGTCGGCGGTCGCGGCGTCGGGTGCGACGGCGTCCCCTGTGCCTGCGTCGGTCGTGGTCTGCGCGGCTGTGGTCGTCGTGGCCGCACCGGCCGTCGTGACGCCACCTTCCTCGTCGTCTGCGGACGCCGTGTCGGTGTCCGGCGGCTCGATCGAGGACTGGTCGATGGCGGAGGTCTGGTCCGACGTGGCCTCGGCGCTGCCCGTGATGCTCTGCGTGATGATCGCGTCCTGCTGGGCGATCGCGGTTGCCTCGGAGTTCTCGGAGAGGATGTTGGCCGCCACGGACGCGTCGATCGGCGCAGCGACGTTGGCGTTGGCCGCCACCGCTCCGTTGATCGGCGCCGCGAGGTCCGCGTCGAGGTCGACGTTGACGTCGACGTTGAGGAGGTCGCCCTTCAGCAGGTCGCCGGTGTCGAGGCCGCCGAGGGTGTCGGTCACGTCGTCGAGCACCTGACCCACCGTGCCGACGAGGTTGCCGGCCGAGTCGAGCACCTGGCCGGTCAGCGGGTCGAGGGCCCCGATCACGTTGCCCGCGGAGTCCACCACGTTGCCGGTCGCGCCGTCGAGCACGCCGACGACGTTGCCGGCCGAGTCGAGCACCGTGGTGCCGTCGACCAGACCGGTCACGGCTCCGACGACCCCTCCGGCGGTGTCGAGGACGTCCCCGGTCAGCGGGTCGAGGACACCGACCACGTTGCCGGAGGCGTCCACGACGTTGCCCGTGGCGGCGTCCAGCACGCCGAGGACGCCACCACCGGTGCCGGCGACGGTGGCACCGTCGACGAGGCCGGTGACCGTGCCGATGAGGTTGCCGGCCGAGTCGACCACGACCCCGGTGGCCTCGTTGAGGGTGCCGAGGATGGTGCCGTCCGGCGCCACGACGTTGCCCGTCGCGCTGTCGAGCGTGCCGATGATGCTGCCAGTGGAGTCCACCACGACACTGCCGTCGACAGGCTCGCCCAGTGCCGAGGCGGCATCGGCGGCACCGGTCGCGTCGGTCGCGTCCGCCCCCGCGGCGTCGACCGCGTCTCCGTTCTCCCCCGTCGCGGTGGCAGCGGTCAACATCGCGTCGCCGCTGGTGTCGCCGGACACGGGGGCCGTGCCCTCGATCGTGTCGCTCTGGTCGATGGTGCTGTCCTGGATGCCGGTCGCCACCGCATCGGCCTCGATCGTCTGGGTCACCTGGACGCCCTGGTCGGAGAGCGCCTGCGACGTGGAGCCGTCACTCAGCAGGTTGGCGCTGACGGCAGCGTCGATCGGTGCGACGACGTTGGCGTTGAGTGCGACGGCCAGGTCGATGGGGGCCGCGCCGTCGATCGCGAGGTCGACGTCGGCAGCCAGGTCGAGGATGGAGACGACTTCCTTGTCAGGAAGCGCGGTGACTCCTTCGCCCGCGAGCTCTTCGGGTGTCAGAGGTGCGTCGTTCATGGGTGTTTTCCTCCTCCGCCTCGCTCGGGGTGAGCGGTCAGGCGGCCCTCTCGGTTGTGGTCGTTCTTCCCGCAACTTCTCGTTCTACACCTCTGATTCGGGAAGTAGCACTCCATCCCCCTCCCAGGGGTGAGTCGTCCCCAAGCGGGACGCCGCATGGATGCTGGCTACGATCACGGGCATGCTGAAGCGACTCGCCACTGTGGCCGCCTGCCTGTCCGTCCTCGCGCTCTCCGCGTGCGGCAACGAAGCGGACGGGAAGGACTCGGCATCGGACCCCGCGGCGTCCGAGACGACGAGCGAGTCGCCGTCGGAGTCGCCGTCGGAGTCCCAGGAGGCCTCCGGCGCGACCACGACCTGCGACTACCCGGAGGACGGGCAGGAGCCGGCCCGGGAGGTCGAGCGCCCCGACACCGAGGCACCCTCCGAGGGCACCGTCCCCGCCACCATCACCACCAACTTCGGCGACATCGGCCTCACCCTCGACGCGGCGTCCGCGCCGTGCACGGTGAACTCATTCGTGTCGCTGGCCGAGCAGGGGTTCTACGACGACACCCCGTGCCCTCGCATCGGTGACCTGGAGGGCTTCGGGATCCTGCAGTGCGGCGACCCGACCGGCACCGCATCGGGCGGTCCCGGCTACTCCTTCGCCGACGAGCTCAGCGGTGACGAGACCTACCCGGCCGGGACGCTCGCCATGGCCAACGCCGGCCCGGACACCAACGGTTCGCAGTTCTTCCTGGTCTTCCGTGACTCCCAGTTCCCGCCCGACTACACCGTCTTCGGAACCATCGACGAGGCCGGCCTCGAGACGATCGACGCCATCGCGGCCGAGGGCAACGACGGCGCGAACCCGGCCGGCGGCGGCGCGCCCAACAAGGACGTCACCATCGAGAAGGTCACGGTCGGCTGACGTCCGCGCGATTCGCCCGGCGGAGGGCCACTCCCGGAACACGTGCGGCGGTTGTGGCCCCGGGGCCCGAAGGAGGTCCACCACGGGCAAGCACTGGTCGTACGCCCGCACGTGCGGCGGATGTGGCCCCGAGCAGGGCGAAGCAAAGGCCCGGGCCGCGCCGTCACGAGAACTGGTCGTAGACCACGTCCTCGCCCAGCTGCACCGTCCGCGACACCGTGCAGAGCCGGTCGCGCGACATCTCGATGGCCGACTGCACCCGGTCGCGGGCGGCGTCGCCGTCCGGCCCCGCCGGGAAGGCGACGTCGAACGACACCCTGATCCCGGTGAGGTGGTTGCCGTCCGCGTCGCGCACCTTGCGACCCTCGGCGCGGACGTCGAACGTCGTGCTCGACGCGCGCTTGTGCGTGATGGCCTCGACGTCGAGGGCGCTGCACCCGGCGATCGCGGCGAGCAGCAGCTCGACCGGCGTGAAGTCGGGGTCCGCTCCCCCGGTGCCGAAGAAGGTCTCGCCACCGCGGGCGTTGGTCGCCTTGAACCTGGCCGGGCCGATGCGGGTGAGCTCGACGCTGCGCAGGGTGTCGTCCGTCATGGACCGAACCCTGCCAGACGCGGTGGCCCCGGGACGGACCCCGACGAGTCGAGGGAAGGGTGTCAGCGGGAGAGGCGTCGCGCGGCGCGTCGGGTGCGGCGCTCCTCGAGGCGGGCGATCTCCACGTTGCGCAGGAGCGCACGGTCCTCGGTGGAGCGCGCGCGGGAGTCGACGAGGCTGAGAGCCAGGTGCAGCTGCGTGGTCATGGAGACTGTCCTTCCGAGGGCATCCGACCCTCCGACGATGGGTGCTGGTGTAAGACCTGACCGCTCCGTGGCGGCTCTTACATCCTAGGGACCGCCGCTGCCGGGTCGAGCATCCACGAAGGGGTGATCTCGGACACCAGCCGCGCCCGTCCCCGGGCTAGTGTCGGGGGGTGACGACACAGCGGGCACGGCGTCCCGGACCCTCCGTCCGGACACGGGTGGTGGAGCACACCGACGCGGCCGAGGTGGCCCGGGAGGACCGGCTCATCACCGAGGAGCCGCTCGAGATCCGGGTGCGGTCCGGCTCCCTGGGCGCTCGTCGGGCGTGGGTCACGATGCGCACCCCCGGACACGACTTCGAGCTCGCCGCCGGCTGGCTGGTCAACGAGGGGCTCGCGACGCCGTCGTCCATCAGCCGGGTCGCCTACTGCACCGACGACGACCTCGCGGCCGAGCAGGAGCTCAATGTCGTCACCGTGGACGTGACCGGCCTGACGGCGCTCCCCCATCGGCACGAGACGGCCTCGTCCGGATCCTCGGCATGCGGGGTCTGCGGCAAGGACAGCGTGGCGGAGGCGCTCGCCACGCGGACGGCGGCCACGTGGGACGGTCCCCGCCCCGACGCGTCCGTCGTACGACGGCTGCCGGAGGCGCTGCGGGAGCGCCAGACGCTGTTCGCCCGCACAGGGGGCGTGCACGCGGCCGGCCTGGCCGACGAGCTGGGTGCGCTCTCCGTCGTGCGCGAGGACGTCGGTCGCCACAACGCCGTCGACAAGGTGGTCGGGGCGAGGGTGCTCGCCGGCGACCCACCGGCGTCCGCCTGCCTGGTGCTCAGCGGGCGGGTCGGCTTCGAGCTCGTGCAGAAGGCGGCTGCCGCCGGCATCGGCTCGATCGTGGCGGTCGGCGCCCCGACCAGCCTGGCGGCGCGCCTGGCCGCCGAGGCCGGGATCGACCTGTGGGGCTTCACCTCCCCAGGACGCACCGTGCGCTACTGACCGGGCCCCCGGCGGCGTGGTGGGCGTGCTCTGTCGGTGGCGCGATCTACCGTCGTCCCGTGCGCATCCTCCACACCTCCGACTGGCACCTGGGGAGGTCCTTCCACCGCGAGGACCTGCTGGGCCACCAGGGTGCGTTCGTCGACCACCTGCTCGAGGTCGTCGCCTCCGAGCGCGTCGACGTGGTCGTGGTCTCCGGAGACGTCTACGACCGCGCACTCCCCCACGTCGACGCCGTGGCGCTGGCCGACGAGGCGTTCGCCCGGCTCGCGGCGTCCCGTGCCCGGGTCGTGGTGAGCAGCGGCAACCACGACAGCGCGCGACGCCTCGGGTTCGGCTCGCGACTGATGGACGTCGCCGGAGTGTTCGTCCGCACGGACGCGTCCTCGGTCGGCGCCCCCGTCGTGCTCGCGGACCGTCACGGAGACGTGGCGATCCACGCGATCCCCTACCTCGACCCCTCGGCGCTGCTCGAGCCGTGGGCGCTCGGTCGCCGCAGCCACGAAGCCGCGCTCTCCGAGGCGATGCGGCGGGTGCGCGCCGACCTCGCCACCCGCAGCGCGTCCAGCCGCAGCGTCGTGCTCGCGCACGCGTTCGTCGCGGGTGCGACGCCCTCGGAGTCCGAGCGCGACATCAGCGTCGGCGGCGTGTCCCGGGTCGCGACGAGCCTGTTCGACGGCATCGACTACACCGCCCTCGGGCACCTCCACGGCCCGCACGTCCTGGACGACCGGCTGCGCTACTCCGGTTCCCCGCTGGCGTACTCCTTCTCCGAGGCCGACCAGGCCAAGGGGACGTGGCTCATCGACCTCGACGCGGCCGGCTTCGCCGGCGCCACCTGGGTCGAAGCCCCTGTGCCGCGTCGGCTGGCCAGGATCTCCGGCACGCTCGACGACCTGCTCGGCGACGCGGCGCTCACTCCCCACGAGCACGACTGGGTCCAGGTCACCCTCACCGATGAGCGGCGGCCGGTCCGCGCGATGGAGCTGCTGCGACGCCGCTTCCCGCACACGCTCGTCCTGCAGTTCCCCACCGTCACCGTCGACGCGCGTACGCCCCCACGGCCCTCACCCGGGACGAGCGACCATGCGATCGCACTCGACTTCGTGCGCCACGTCCGCGGGTCCGACGCCACCCCGGTCGAGGCGGCCCTGATCCGCGACGCCATCGATGCCTGCTGCCACGACCCCGACCAGGACGTCCTGGTCGGCGCCGGTCGCGTCCCGTCGGACGGTGTCCCGTGAGGCTGCACCACCTCCAGGTCGTCGGCTTCGGCCCGTTCGCCGACCCGGTCGCGATCGACTTCGACGCCCTCTCCGACGCGGGCCTCTTCCTGCTCTCGGGGCCCACCGGGGCAGGCAAGTCCAGCGTCCTCGACGCCGTCTGCTTCGCGCTCTACGGCGACGTGCCCGGCGACCGCGCGGCAGCCAAGCGGCTGCGCTCCGACCACGCAGCCGACGACGTCGCCCCCCGGGTGGTGCTCGAGGCGACGCTCTCCGGGCGCCGGTTCCGCATCGATCGATCACCTGCGTGGACCAGGCCCAAGAAGCGCGGCACCGGCACCACCACCGAGCAGGCCCGCGTCGTCATCTCGGAGCGGCGCACGGCCGACGACGGCCAGCACCTCTGGCACCCGCTCAGCACCCGCCTCGACGAGACCGGTCACCTCGTCACCCGTCTGGTCGGCATGACGCTCCCGCAGTTCTGCCAGGTCGCGATGCTCCCCCAGGGACGGTTCCAGGCCTTCCTCCGCGCCCGCTCGGAGGAGCGCCACGCCCTGCTCCAGCAGGTCTTCCAGACCGGCCGCTTCGACCGCACCGAGCGGTGGTTGCGCGAGCGTCGCGTCGAGCTGAGGCGGTCGTCCGACGACCACCGCAGCCGGGTCGCCGACCTGGTGAGCCGGGTCAGCGAGGTCGGCGACGACCGCGCGCCCGACGACTGGCAGTCCGAGCCCGGCCTGCTCGCGGACTGGGTCGCCGCGCTGACCGCAACCGCAGCCGTCGAGTCGACGCAGCAGTCCGCACGAGCCGAGGAGGCCGCAGCAGCTGAGGCTTCGGCCGCCGCCGCGAGCGCCGCAGGCAGCGAGCTCGCCTCGCTCCAGGCCACCCATGCCTCAGCACGCCGCGACCGCGAGGAGCTGGAGGCTGCGGCCGCTGAGCACGAGGACCGCGTGCGTCGTGCCGGTCTGGCCCAGCGCGCCGCTGCCGTGCGTCCGCTCCACGACCTCGCGGTCGAGGCGCGCACCGCCGTCACCGAGCTCGAGCGGCAGCACGCATCGTCCCTCGCCGCGCTCGGCGAGCTCCTCGGACCCATCGATGCCGACGAGGCCGGGGTCGCCGACCACCACCGCGCCGCGACGCGGGTCCTCGACGACCTGGACCGGGTGCGCCCCGTACGACGCCAGGTCGCCGAGGTGGAGGCGGTGCTGGTCCGCTCCTCGCGCAGCCGTCAGGAGGTCGGGGCGCAGCTCGACCGCCTCTCGTCGAGGGCGGAGCAGGTCCCGGAGCTGCTCGCCGAGCTCGAGCCCGCCCTCACAGAGGCGCGGCAGGCCGTGGACGACTGCAGGCTGCTCGGTGACGAGCTCGAGGCCCTCCGGGCACGGGTGCGCGCCGCCCGATCGGCGGACGACATCGCAGCCGAGCTCACGGCAGCCAGGGACGACCTCTCCGCGGCGACGCAGACCCGTCTGCTCGCGCGGGAGGCCCTCGTGGAGATCCGCGAGCAGCGCCTCGACGGCATGGCCGCCGAGATCGCGCGCAAGCTCGCGGTCGGTGCCTGTTGCCCGGTCTGCGGCTCGGCCGACCACCCCTCCCCCGCCTTGCCGTCGCCCGGAGCGCCCGACGAGGCCACCGAGCGTGAGGCGCGCCGGGAGGTCGACGACCTCGAGGTCGTGGTCGAGGCCCACGCCCAGCAGGTCCGTGGGCTCGAGACGCGTCTGGCCGCCGCCCGGGCCGAGGCGAGCGAGCCCCTCGACCGCCTCGTCGCAGCGGAGGCCGAGACGCTCGCCCGTCTCGAGCGTGCCCGAGCAGCCGCCCGGACGCTCGACGACCTGACGCACCGGCAGCAGGTCCTGCTCGACGAGCAGCAGCACCTCGACCGCGAGCGCGAGGCGCTGACCGCGACGGCGGCCAGGGTCGACAACGAGTGCGCGGCCCTCGTCTCCCGGCTCGAGACGCTCCGCGACCAGGTCCGCGCCGTCCTCCCCGACGGGGCCGACGCCGACGAGCTGACCGCCCACCACCGGCGGGTGCAGGAGCTCGCTGCCCGGTGCACGGACTCCGCCGCCGACCTCTCTCGTGCGCGCGACACCGCGCAGAACACCCAGCGGGTGGCCGACGCCGCGGCCCGGGAGGCCGGCTTCGCGTCCTCCGCAGTGGCTGCCGCGGCGTGGCTGGCCGAGGCCGACCTCGCTGCGCTCCTCGCCGCGAACGAGCAGCACCACCGCGAGCTCGCCCGCACCGAGGCGCTGCTCGCCGAGCCCGCACTGGTCCGCGCCGGCTCCGTTCCTCCACCTGACCTCGACCTCCTCGCCCGGACCCACCGCCACGCACGCGAGCAGGCGGCGGCCGCACGGCACCGCGACCTGCGGCTGCGCGACCGGCTCCACCGACTCCGCAACCTCACCGGTGAGATCGGCGCCGCCCTCGCCGCGTGGGAGCCGGTCCGGGCCGACCTCGACCTGGTCGGCGACCTCGCCGCGCTCGTGGAGGGCAAGCACCCCGACAACCGCCACCAGATGCGCCTCTCGGCCTACGTCCTCGCCCACCGGCTCAGCCAGGTGGTCGAGGCCGCCAACCTCCGGCTCTCGACCATGAGCGACCGGCGCTACTCGCTCGTCCACACCGGCCAGCGCGGCGCCGGCGAGACCCGGGGCGGACTCAGCCTGCTCGTCCGCGACGACTGGACCGGCGACAGCCGCGACCCGGCGACCCTCTCCGGGGGCGAGACGTTCGTGGTCTCCCTCGCGCTCGCACTGGGGTTGGCCGACGTCATCACCCAGGAGGCCGGGGGCGCCGACCTCGACACCCTGTTCGTCGACGAGGGCTTCGGATCGCTCGACGCCGAGACGCTCGAGGACGTGATGGACACCCTCGACACGCTGCGCGACGGCGGTCGGGTGGTCGGGGTGGTGAGCCACGTGCCCGAGCTGCAGACCCGCATTCCCACCCAGCTGCGGGTCCATCGCGGGCGCGACGGCAGCCGCACCAGCCTCGTCCTCGCCTAGCCCGAAAGCCGGTCGTGGACCGCACGCGGCCTCCGCTAGGTTCGTGCCCATGAGTGCGCCCGGGCTCGATCCGACCTTCCACGACCTGCCGCACCGCCGGCTCGGAGACGTGGCCCTCGCGCGGGCCCAGGAGCTCGGCGCCAGCCACGCGGACTTCCGGTTCGAGCGCAACCGCTACCAGTACCTCGGCGCCCGGGACGGCGTGCTCCAGACGGCGAGCGACGCGGAGGACCTGGGTTTCGCGGTCCGCGTGGTCCATGAGGGCGCCTGGGGCTTCGCGTCCGGCGTCGTGCTGACCGACGAGGAGGCCCGGCGCGTCGCCGAGACGGCCGTGGCGGTTGCCCGGGTGGCGGCCTCGATGACCACGACACCCGTCGAGCTCGCCCCCGAGCCGGTGCACGACGACGTCACCTGGGTCTCGGGCTACGACGTGAACCCTCTCGACGTACCCACGCCCGAGAAGGCGGCGCTGCTGGTCGACTGGACCGAGCGGCTGCGCAGCGCGCCGGCCGTCGCGCACGCGACGTCGTTCCTCCAGCAGGTGCAGGAGAACAAGTACTACGCCGACCTCCACGGCACCCGGACCACGCAGCAGCGCGTGCGCCTGCAGCCGGGTTTCGAGGCCACCGGCGAGGACGAGCAGACCGGCATCTTCGACTCGATGGCGTCCATCGCACCGCCGGTCGGGCGCGGGTGGGAGTACCTCACCGGCTCGCACTGGGACTGGGACGCCGAGCTCGAAGAGGTCCCCGACCTGCTCGCGGAGAAGCTGAAGGCTCCCACCGTCGAGGCCGGCACTTACGACCTCGTGGTGCACCCGTCCAACCTCTGGCTGACGATCCACGAGTCCATCGGCCACGCCACCGAGCTCGACCGGGCGCTCGGCTACGAGGCCAACTACGCCGGCACCTCGTTCGCCACGTACGACAAGCTCGGCACCCTCCGCTACGGGTCGCCCGTGATGAACGTGCGCGGCGACCGCACGCAGGAGCACGGCCTCGCCACGGTCGGCTACGACGACGAGGGCGTCCGCACGCAGGAGTGGGACATCGTCCGCGACGGCGTGCTGGTGGGCTACCAGCTCGACCGCTCGATGGGCCACCTCAAGCCGGAGCTGAACGACGGGCGGTCGAACGGCTGCGCCTATGCCGACTCCCCCGGTCACATCCCGATCCAGCGGATGGCCAACGTGTCCCTGATGCCCGGCACCGAGGACCTCAGCACCAACGACCTGGTGTCCCGCGTCGAGCGCGGCATCTACGTCGTCGGCGACAAGTCGTGGTCGATCGACATGCAGCGCTTCAACTTCCAGTTCACCGGCCAGCGGTTCTACAAGATCACCGACGGCCGGTTGGACGGCATGCTGCGCGACGTCGCCTACCAGGCCACCACCACGGACTTCTGGGGCTCGATGGAGGCCGTCGGCGGACCGGGCACGTGGGTCCTCGGCGGCGCGTTCAACTGCGGCAAGGCCCAGCCCGGGCAGGTCGCCGCCGTCAGCCACGGCTGCCCCACCGCCCTGTTCCGCGGGGTCAACATCCTCAACACCATCGACGAGGCGGGCCACTGATGACCTCCCAGCGCAGCACCCCCCAGCAGCTGGTCGAGCACGCCCTGACGACGTCGACCGCCGACGACTGCATCGCGATCGTCCGCGACGTCACCAGCGCCAACCTCCGCTGGGCCAACAACACGCTGACCACCAACGGCGTGATGACCGGCGTGTCGGTGACCGTGGTCAGCCTGACCTCCGTCGAGGGCGGCATCTCGACGGGCTCGGTCTCCGGCAGCGCCTCGACGCCCGAGCAGGTCACCGCGCTCGTGCAGGCCGCCGACGCCGCCGCGCGCGCGGGCTCCCCCGCCGAGGACGCCGCCGAGCTCGTCGCCGACGCCACCTCGGCCGACTGGGACACCGAGCCCGAGACGACCGACATCGGGGTGTACGACGCGTTCGCGCCGGCCCTCGGCGAGGCGTTCGCCCAGGCCACCGCCGAGGACCGGCTGCTCTACGGCTTCGTCGACCACGAGGTCGCCACCACCTACCTCGGGTCGACCCGCGGCCTCCGCCTGCGCCACGTGCAACCCACCGGCCACTACGCGTGCACCGCCAAGGACACCTCGCTCACCCGGAGCGCGTGGACCGGCGGCGCGAGCCGTGACTTCCGTGACGTCGACGCGGCCGAGATGGCCGCGACCGTCGCCCAGCGGCTCGCGTGGGCCGAGCGGCGGGTCGACCTGCCGGCCGGGCGCTACGACACGATCCTGCCGCCGTCGTCGGTCGCCGACCTGATGATCGACGCCTACTGGGGTGCCGGCGCGCGCGTGGCCCACGAGGGCGAGTCGGTCTACAGCCGCCGCGGCGGGGGCACCCGGATCGGCGACAAGGTCGCCGCGCCGGGCGTCAACCTGTTCTCCGACCCCGCCCACCCCGGTCTCGAGTGCTCGCCCTTCGTCGTCGCCGGCGCCTCCGACAACACCGAGTCGGTCTTCGACAACGGGCTCGCGCTCGAGCGCACCGACTGGATCCGCGACGGGCTGCTCACGGGCCTGCTGCAGACCCGCCACTCCGCCGGCATGACCGGACAGTTGGTGACCCCGATGATCGACAACCTCGTCCTCGAGGTGGGCGACGGCGCCGGCACGGTGGAGGACATGGTGGCCGCCACGCAGCGCGGGCTGCTGCTCACCTGCCTGTGGTACATCCGCGAGGTCGACCCCCAGACGATGCTGCTCACCGGCCTCACCCGCGACGGCGTCTACGTCGTGGAGGACGGCGAGATCGTCGGTGCCGCCAACAACTTCCGCTGGAACGAGAGCCCCATCGACCTGCTCAACCGGTTCAGCGCCGCCACCGCGACGGTGCCGAGCTTCAGCCGTGAGTGGGGAGACGACTACTTCTCCCGGACCGCGACCCCGGCGCTGCGGATCCCCGACTTCAACATGTCGAGCGTGTCGCAGGGCGTGTGACCCCCTCCCGCAGGGAGCCGTCAGCGCGGGTGCCCGCCGGGGATCTCGACCTCGGGGTCGTAGGGCGTCCGTGTGTAGACGAACGTCGCGCACTCGAGGTGGTGCACCGACCCGTCGGCACGGCGTACGACGTCGAGCTGCTCGCCGCGGTGGTAGCCCAGGACGCCGACCAGCGCCCCGCCCATCGGCTCGAAGCGGTCGGTGACGACGTTGCCGCGCGCCATCGCCCGCAGCTCGAGCCCGTCGTTGTGCCAGCGCACGTCGTAGGCCGTGTTGCCCCAGAACCACACTCCCGGCACGCCGCCCGCCTCCGACGGCACCGCGACGGTCGGTCGCCACGGCGCCGGCCGGACGTCGTCGGCGTCGGGGTCTCCCTCGATGAGCGAGACCGCGAGCTCACGCGGATCGATGCCGGTGGTCGCGTTGGCGAGCACCACGGCGCCGATGCCGCTGTCGGGGTCCACGTGCAGCGCCGCGAGGAAGCCTGGCATCGACCCGTTGTGGCCCACCAGGCGCCCGCCCGGGTGCATGCCGAGCATCAGGCCGAGGCCGTAGTCGGGCGTGACGGGTCGCTGCATCTCCGCGAGCGAGGACGGGGACAGCAGGTCGGGCCGGGCGCCGCCGAGCAGCTGACCCCAGGTGACGAGGTCGGCGAGCGTCGACCAGAGCTGTCCGGCCGGCGCCATCGCCCCCGTGTCGGTGAGCGGCTCGTGCACCCGGATCCCCGTGAAGTGGTCGACGCTCCAGCCCGGCTGCGCGCCGGGCCGCGGCAGGTACGACGTCGCCCGCATGCCGAGGGGACCGAGGAGCCGCTCGGCCACCAACGTCCGCCACGGCAAGCCGTGGCACCGGGCGACGACCTCGCCGAGGAGGCCGTAGCCGAGGTTGGAGTAGTGGAACCACGCACCCGGTGGCGCGACCCGGCCGCTGCCGTCGTTGGCCGCCGCCAGGGCCCGGAAGTCGCCACCTCGCGTCCGCTCCCACCACGGGCCGCGGGGCTCGCTCTGCATGCCGGAGGAGTGCGCCAGCGCCTCGCGGACGGTCACCTCGCCGTAGCCGACGTCGCCGAGATGGGCGCCGAGCGGGTCGTCGAGGTCGAGGAGCCCCTCGTCGCGTGCCCGCACGACCAGGACGGCCGTCATCGTCTTGGTGATCGACCCGATCCGGTACTGCCCGTCGAGTCCGGGAGCGCTCCCCGCGCCGCCCGCCCACACCGCGCCGTAGCGGTCGAAGACCGCACCGACGACAGAGGTCAGCCGGCCCTCGGCCTGGGCGACGTCGAGCAGTCGTTGCCGCTGGAGACTCATCGGTCAGTCCTGCGCGAACGCCTCCGGGGGCGGGCACGCGCACACGAGGTTGCGGTCTCCGTAGGCCTGGTCGATGCGCGCCACCGGCGGCCAGTACTTGTCGGGGTCGATGCCGCGCGGGAACACGCCGACCTCGCGCGAGTACGGGCGGTCCCACTCACCGACGAGCGCGCGTGCCGTGTGCGGGGCGTGACGCAGCGGCGAGTCCTCGGGACTCCACTCCCCCGCCTCGACCCGAGCGATCTCCTCGCGGATCGCGATCATCGCGTCGCAGAAGCGGTCGATCTCGGCGAGGTCCTCGGACTCGGTGGGCTCCACCATCAGCGTGCCCGCCACCGGGAACGACATCGTCGGGGCGTGGAAGCCGTGGTCGACCAGCCGCTTGGCGACGTCGTCGACGCTCACGCCGCTGGCCTTGGTGATCCCCCGCAGGTCGAGGATGCACTCGTGGGCGACCAGGTTGCCGTGACCGCGGTAGAGCACCGGGAAGTGCTCCTCGAGGCGGTGGGCGATGTAGTTGGCCGACAGGACCGCGACGGCGGTCGCGCGGGTCAGCCCCGGCGCCCCCATCATCCGGATGTAGGCCCACGTGATGGGCAAGATGCCGGCGGAGCCGTAGGGCGCGGCGCTGATCGGACCGATCCCGTCGCGCTTCTCGGTCTCCGGGTGCCAGCCGTGCGAGGGCAGGTACGGCGCCAGGTGGGCGCGTACGGCGACCGGGCCGACGCCGGGGCCGCCGCCCCCGTGCGGGATGCAGAACGTCTTGTGCAGGTTCAGGTGGGAGACGTCGCCGCCGAACTCACCCGGGCGGGCCCAGCCGAGCAGCGCGTTCAGGTTGGCGCCGTCGACGTAGACCTGGCCACCGTGGTCGTGGACGATCTTGCAGAGGTCGGTGATGGTGTCCTCGTAGGCGCCGTGGGTCGACGGGTAGGTCACCATGATCGCGGCGAGCGTGTCGGCGTGCTGCTCGCACTTCGCGAGCAGGTCGTCGAGGTCGACCGACCCGTCGTCGGAGGCCCTCACGACCACGACCTTCATCCCGGCCATGACGGCCGAGGCGGCGTTGGTGCCGTGGGCCGACGACGGGATGAGGCACACGTTGCGCCCGAGGTCGCCGTTGGCGCGGTGGTAGCCCCGGATCGCCAGCAGTCCGGCGAGCTCGCCCTGGGAGCCGGCGTTGGGCTGCACCGAGACCCGGTCGTAGCCGGTCACCTCGGCCAGCCACCGCTCGACGTCGTCGACGAGCTCGCGGTAGCCGGTGGCGTCCTGCGCCGGCGCGAAGGGGTGCAGGTCGGCGA
The DNA here is from genome assembly GCA_035762385.1 of Nocardioides sp. Classification (GTDB taxonomy): domain Bacteria; phylum Actinomycetota; class Actinomycetes; order Propionibacteriales; family Nocardioidaceae; genus Nocardioides. The sequence goes on from DASTPB010000230.1 coordinate 17,538, forward strand.
AGCCGGGCAGGCTGATCGGCTCCATCTCGGTGGTCGCGTTGAGCTTCATGGTGCAGGACCCGAGCGGGATCATGCCGCGGTCGAGTGCGTAGTCGCGCGACGAGAGGCGGTGCAGGTAGCGCAGCATCTGCGTCTCGCTGTGGTGGGAGTTGAAGACCTCGTGGGTGAGGAAGTCGGTGGTGCGGCGGAGGTCCTCGGGCAGGCCCGAGACCACGTCGTCGCTGCCCGGCGAGACGCCGAACGCGCGCAGCACCGCTGCGACGGTCGACGGGCTCGTGCGCTCGGACGTCGACAGGCCGACCTGGTCGGCGTCGATCGAGCGCAGGTGGAGACCCATCTGGCGGGCGGCGGCGACGACCTCGCCGGCCCGACCGGGGACCGCCACCGTCAGCGTGTCGAACCAGGTGTCGTTGACGACCTCGACTCCCCCGGCGCGCAGGGCACCGGCGATCCGGCTGGCGTGGTCGTGGGTGCGCCGGGCGATGCGCCGCAACCCGTCGGGCCCGTGGTAGACGGCGTACATCGAGGCGACGACGGCGAGGAGCACCTGCGCGGTGCAGATGTTCGACGTCGCCTTGTCGCGGCGGATGTGCTGCTCGCGGGTCTGGAGCGCCAGCCGGTAGGCCGGGCGCCCCTCCGCGTCGACGGACACGCCCACCAGGCGGCCGGGCAGGTGCCGCTCGAGCCCTGCCGACACCGACATGAAGCCGGCGTGCGGCCCGCCGTAGAACAGCGGTACGCCGAAGCGCTGGGACGACCCGACCACCACGTCGGCGCCAAAGGTGCCGGGCGCCTCGAGCAGGGCCAGGGAGAGGATGTCGGCAGCGACGACGGCCAGGCCGCCACGCTCGTGCGCGGCCTCGATGACGGGCCGCGGGTCGCGGACGGCACCGGAGGCGCCCGGGTACTGGACGAGCACGCCGCACAGGTCCCCCGCGGGCAGGCCCTCGTCGAGGTCGGCGACGACCACCTCGATGCCCATCCCCTCGGCGCGGGTGCGGACCACGTCGATGGTCTGCGGGAGCGCGTCGGCGTCGACGACGAACGGCCCGGTCGCGTTGCGCTGCGCACGGCGTACGAGCGTCATCGCCTCGGCCGCCGCGGTGCCCTCGTCGAGCAGCGAGGCGTTGGCGGTGGGCAGTCCGGTCAGGTCGGCCACGACGGTCTGGAAGTTGAGCAGCGCCTCGAGGCGGCCCTGCGAGATCTCCGGCTGGTAGGGCGTGTAGGCGGTGTACCAGGAGGGGTCCTCCAGCACGTTGCGCCGGATGACGGGGGGCGTGATCGTGGCGTGGTAGCCCAGGCCGATCATCGCCTCGGCCGGACGGTTCTGCGAGGCGAGGGTGCGCAGCGCCCGCGCCGTCGCCTCCTCGTCGAGGGGGTTGGGCAGGTCGAGCGCTGCGGCGGAGCGGATGCCGTCGGGCACGGCTGCCGTCATCAGCGACTCGAGGGACTCGTGCCCGATCGCCTCGAGCATGTGCGCGACGGCTGCGTCGTCCGGGCCGATGTGCCGGGCGACGAACTCGCCCAGCCCCTCGGTGGCGAGGGCGGGGGTCGGGATGGGGTCGGGCACGGATGCTCCCTGAGGTCGCTCGCTGGACCTCCCCCTCTGTCGGTCCGGTGACCTCCAGAGTGCCAACCCAGTGCGGTCCGGGTGCCTGAGAGGTTCCGGGGAGGAATTGCCCCTTCGGCGCGCGGCGGCCGGTCCGCGGACCGATCGCCACGACTCTCCCGCATGGGATGTCGGCGGCACCGAATCTAGCCGGGAAGCGCGGAAATGCCCGAGGCCGCCCGGTGGACGGGCGGCCTCGAGGGAGGACGGAGGGTCGGAGAAGAGGTCAGCCGGTGCGTCGGGCTGCGCGGCGTGCGGCGAGCTCGTCGCCGTCCGCGGGCGCGGCCTGCTCGGCGGTGCGCTCGGACGGCAGCTCGGCGAGGGTCCCCTCGATCTCGCGCCACACGCCACCGATGGCGATGCCGAAGACACCCTGCCCGCCCTGGAGGAGGTCGATGACCTCGTCGTTGCTGGTGCACTCGTAGACCGATGCGCCGTCGCTCATCAGCGTCACACGGGTCAGGTCGTCGGTGCCGCGCTCGCGCAGGTGGGCGGTGGCGGTGCGGATCTGCTGTAGCGAGATCCCGGCGTCGAGCAGGCGCTTGACCACCTTGAGGATGAGGATGTCGCGGAAGGAGTAGAGCCGCTGGGACCCGGAGCCGGCGGCTCCGCGGACGCTCGGCTCGACCAGACCGGTGCGTGCCCAGTAGTCGAGCTGGCGGTAGGTGATGCCGGCGGCGTTGCAGGCCGTCGGGCCGCGGTAGCCGGTGTCGCTGGGGAGCGGCGAGACGTCGTCGTCGAAGAGCAGGCCCTGCTCCTCGGCGAGGTCCGCAGCCTCGGCCTCGGCCTTCACACGGGCGGCGTCGGCGCCCTGCTCGTTCTCGTTGCTAGCCACAGTGACCCTCCAGGTCAGTTCCTCCGCTGAGCGGTAACTCCTGGGGGAAGGGCCCGCCCGGCGCCGGAGGACCGACAACCACAACGGTGGAGTTACAACAGAGACAGTTCAAACTAAGCC
>DASTPB010000231.1:0-8697 GCA_035762385.1 Nocardioides sp.
GGGGTCGGACAGCGCCTCCCACTCGTCGAGCAGCGACGAGTCGGTCTGGCGCACGGTCTCCCCCAGCCACTCGATGACGTCCTCGACCTCGGGAGCCCGGTGCGACTCGGGGACGGTCTGTCGCAGCGTGCGGTAGGCGTCCGTGAGGTAGCGCAGCACCAGCCCCTCGGACCGGGCGAGCTGGTAGCGGCCCACGAAGTCGGTGAACCCCATCCCCTGCTCCCACATCTCCCGCACCACCGACTTGGGGCCGAGGGCGTCGTCGGGCAGCCAGGGATGCGTCTGCCGGTAGGTCTCGTAGAGCGCCTCGAGGAGCTCGCGCAGCGGTTGCGGCCAGGTGATCTCCTCCAGCAGCGCCATCCGCTCGTCGTACTCGATCCCGTCGGCCTTCATCTCGCCGATCGCCACCCCGCGCGCGGCGTGCTGCTGCGCCATGAGGATCTGCCGCGGCGCCTCGAGGACGGCCTCGACGACCGAGACCACATCGAGGCCGTAGGTCTCCGACTCGGGGTCGAGCACGTCGAAGGCGGCGAGGGCGAAGTGCGCGAGCGGTTGGTTGAGCGCGAAGTCGTCGGGTACGTCGACACTGAGCACGTAGCGGCGACCGAACCGGTCCACCTCCGGCAGGCGCGTGACGATCCCCGTGCGCACGAGCGAGCGGGACAGGCGCAGGCCACGCCGCGCCAGGCGCAGCTGGCCGCGGCGCTCCTCGTGGTTGTCGGTGAGCAGGCGGCGCATCACCGCGAAGGCGTCCTCCTCGCGCGACACCACGTTCACGAGCATCGCGTTGTCGACCTTCATCCGGCTGGTCAGCCGCTCCGGGACACCTGCCACGAGCTTGTCGAAGGTCTGCTCGGTCCACACGACCGTACCCTCGGGCGCCTTCTTGAGCTGCGCCTTGGACTTCTTCTTCCCGGCCGCGACCCGCGCGGCCGCCTTGGCCTTGGCCTGCTCGTTCTCGATGACGTGCTCCGGAGCCTGTACGACGACGTAGCCGGCCGTGTCGTAGCCGGCGCGGCCTGCGCGGCCGGCGATCTGCTGGAACTCCCGGGTCCGGAGCACCCGCTGCCGGTTGCCGTCGAACTTGGCGAGGCCGGTGAAGAGGACGGTCCGGATCGGCACGTTGATGCCGACCCCCAGGGTGTCGGTCCCGCAGATCACCCGCAGCAGCCCGGCCTGGGCGAGCGTCTCCACGAGCCGCCGGTACTTCGGCAGCATCCCGGCGTGGTGGACGCCGATCCCGTTGCGGACCAGGCGCGACAGGGTCTTGCCGAACCCGGCGCCGAAGCGGAAGGCGCCGATCCGGTCGGCGATCGCGTCCTTGTCGACCTTCTTCGGCGGGTGCCGCAGCAGGTTGGTGGCGTGCTCGACGGCGGCGGCCTGCGTGAAGTGGACGACGTACACCGGGTCCTGGCCGGTGGCGACGAGCTCCTCGAGCGTGTCGTCCAGCGGCTCCATGGACCACCGGAAGCTCAGCGGCACCGGCCGCTCGGCATCGTCGACGACCGCCGTGTCGCGCCCGGTGCGCGTCTTCAGGTCGTCCACGAAGAACGACACGTCGCCGAGGGTCGCCGACATCAGCAGGAACTGGGCGTCGACGAGCTCCAGCAGCGGCACCTGCCACGCCCACCCGCGGTCGTGCTCGGAGTAGAAGTGGAACTCGTCCATCACCACGAGCCCGACGTCGGCCGCGCGTCCCTCGCGCAGCGCGATGTTGGCCAGCACCTCGGCGGTGCAGCAGATGATCGGCGCATCGGGGTTGACCGCGGCGTCGCCGGTCAGCATGCCGACGTTGTCGGCGCCGAAGACCTCGATGAGGGCGAAGAACTTCTCGCTGACGAGCGCCTTGATCGGGGCGGTGTAGAAGCTCACCTCGTCGCGGGCGAGCGCCGCGACGTGCGCGCCGATGGCGACCAGCGACTTCCCCGACCCGGTCGGCGTCGCGAGCACGACGTGGTTGCCGCCGAGCAGCTCGATGACCGCCTCGTCCTGGTGCGGGTAGAGGTCGAGCCCCCGGTCGGCGACCCAACCGGTGAAGGCGTCGTAGACCGCGTCCGGGTCCGCGCCCGTCGGGACCCGGGTGTCGAGGCGCACTGGATCCGGCATGCGTCGATCCAACCACCCGGTGGGTGCGCCGCGTGAACGGCCTACTCCCGTGCCCGCGGGTGGGCGGTGGCGAACACCTCGCGCAGGTTGTCGACCGTCACGAGGGTGTAGACCTGCGTGGTGGTCACGGACGCGTGACCGAGCAGCTCCTGGACGACGCGCACGTCGGCGCCGCCGTCGAGCAGGTGGGTCGCGAACGAGTGCCGGAGCGTGTGCGGGGAGACCGACGCGGTCACCCCGGCCCGCTCGGCGGCCTTGACCAGCACCGCCCACGCGCTCTGCCGCGACAACCGGCCGCCGCGGGAGTTGAGGAACATCGCGGGGCCGCCCCTTCCGGCCCCGACCAGCTCGGGCCTTGCCCGCGTGAGGTAGGCGGCCACGGCGTCTCGGGCGTAGCCGCCCACCGGGACCAGCCGCTCCTTGCCGCCCTTGCCGCGCAGCAGCACCGTGCCGTCGACCTGGTCGAGGTCGTCGACGTCGAGCCCGACCGCTTCGGAGATGCGCGCACCGGTGCCGTAGAGCAGCTCCAGCAGCGCTCGGTCCCGCAGCGCGAGGGGCGTGTCAGGGGCGCCTGCGGCCTCCAGGATCGCCTCGACGTCGGACAGGGGCAGCGCCTTGGGCAGTCGCTTGGCCGGCGTCGGCGGCTTGACCGCGGCCGCCGGGTCCGCCGCCGCCAGCCCGTCGGAGACAGCGAACTTGTGGAAGCCGCGCACGGCCACCACGGTCCGCGCCGCCGACGTCGCGCTCAGCGGCGGGTGGGCCTCGCTCCCCTCGCGCAGGCTGACCAGGAACGCGGACACCGTCGCCTCGGTGACCGCGTCCAGGTCGTCGATGCCCTGGCCTGTCAGGAACTCGTCGTAGCGGGCCAGATCACGCCGGTAGGAGCTGAGGGTGTTGGCGGCCAGCCCCCGCTCGACCGCCAGGTGGTCGAGGTAGGTGCGGACCGCCCGGTCCAGCCTCGCGCCGGAGCTCACCCGAGGACGGTGTCGAGCCCCACCGACTCGATGCCCACGGCGTCGCCGACCGGCGCGTTGGTGAGCTCGCCCGCGTGGGTGTTGAGGCCGAGCGCGAGGCTGCGGTCGTCGCGCAGCGCCTGCTGCCAGCCCTTGTCGGCGAGGGCCACGGCGTAGGGCAGCGTCGCGTTGGTGAGGGCGTACGTCGACGTGTTGGGCACCGCGCCGGGCATGTTGGCCACGCAGTAGAACACCGAGTTGTGGACCTCGTAGGTGGGGTCGTCGTGCGTCGTGGCGTGGGAGTCCTCGAAGCAGCCGCCCTGGTCGATGGCGATGTCGACGAGCACCGAGCCCGGCTTCATCCGCGAGACCAGGTCGTTGGAGACCAGCTTCGGCGCGGCCGCGCCCGGGATCAGCACGGCGCCGATCACCATGTCGGCCTCCATCACCTGCTGCTCGATCGCGAGCTTGGACGAGGCGAGGCCGTGGACGCGGTTGTTGTAGCGCCAGAACGACATCCTCAGCTTGTCGAGGTCGGTGTCGAGCAGCGTCACGTCGGCGCCCATGCCGAGCGCGATGTTGGCGGCGTTCTGGCCCGAGACGCCGGCGCCGATGATGACGACCTTCGCGTTGGCCACGCCGCCGACGCCACCCATCAGCACCCCGCGGCCGCCGTTGGCCTTCATGAGGGAGTACGCCCCGACCTGGGGCGCGAGGCAGCCGGCCACCTCGGACATCGGGTAGAGCAGCGGCAGCCCGCCCGAGGGCAGCTGCACGGTCTCGTAGGCGATCGCGGTGACCTGGCGCTTCATCAGCTCCTCGGTCAGCGGCTTGTCGGCGGCGAGGTGGAGGTAGGTGAAGAGGGTCTGGCCCTCCCGCATCCGGCCGTACTCCTCGGCGATCGGCTCCTTGACCTTGAGGACCATGTCGGCCTCGCCCCACACGTCGTCGGCGGTGTCGAGCATCGTGGCGCCGGCGGCGACGTACTCCTCGTCGGGGATCTGCGAACCCTCGCCCGCGGTCTTCTCGACGACGACCTCGTGGCCGTGCTGGACCAGCTCGTGCACACCTATCGGTGTCAGGGCCACGCGGTACTCGCGGTTCTTGACTTCCTTGGGTACGCCGACCTTCATGCCTTGCTCCTCGGTTCAAGAGGACCCACCACGATGTGGGCCGCCTCACAGCGAGGGCGACACTACTCCCGGCCCGCCCTGTCAGGCGTCGAGGGCCCCTCGACGCTCGAGGACGTCGTACGCCAGCACGGCCTGCGCCAGCGGACCCTGCCGGACCCGCCCCTCCAGGACGGCCTCGAGCAGCTCGGACATGGGCACCCAGAAACGCTCCATCTCGGCCTCCTCGTGCTCCATCTCGAAGTCGCCACGCGGTGCATGGCTCAGCCCGCGGGCCAGGAAGATCTCGTGCACCTCGGTGCTGATCCCCGCGCTGCCGAAGGTGCTCAGCAGCAGCCGCCAGTCCGACGCCTCGAGCTCGACCTCCTCGCGCAGCTCGCGCTTCGCTGTCTCCACGCTGGGCTCGTCGCCGGCGTCCCGCAGCCCGGCCGGCAGCTCGACGAACTCCCGGCGGTTGGTGTGCCGGTACTGCCGCAGGCACATCACCCGCTGCTCGTCGTCCACCGCCAGCACCACGACCGCACCCGGGTGCTCCAGCGTCAGGCGGCTGAACTCGTCGGCATGCCCCGGGCGGGTGATGACGTCCTCGCGCAGGGCGACCACCCAGTCGTCGCGGTGCAGGTCCTGGCTCGACACCACGGGCCACTCCATCGGCCGGTCGGCGAGCTCGTGCGGGCGGTCGTCCCGGGGCTCGCCCGGCGTCGCGTCGGTCATGCCCCGACGCTAGCCGAGAGCTCGACACGGGTTGGGAACCCGCTGGACAGGGTGGGCTAGGTTCGGCTCCATGACGTTGTCGACCCTCACCAAGCACGAAGCGAAGACCCGGTCCGACCTGCTCGAGGTCCAGCGCTACGACATCGACGTGGACGTGACCGGCCTCCTCGAGGGCGAGGTGTGGCGCTCCACCAGCACCATCGCCTTCACGTGCTCCGAGCCCGGCGCCACCACCTTCGTCGACGTCGCGATGGACGTGGCCCGCGCGAGCCTCAACGGCGAGGAGGTCGACGTCTCCGCAGCGGCCGACGGCCGGCTGCCGCTGCCTCCGCTGGCGGCCGACAACGTCCTGGTCGTCGAGGCGAGCACCGCCAACACGGCCGCCGGTGAGGGCATCCTGCGCACCGTCGACCCCACCGACAAGCTCGTCTACGTCTGGACCAGCCTCGAGCCCGACGAGGCCCGCCGCGTGTGGGCCTGCTTCGACCAGCCCGACCTCAAGGCCCCCCACCGCTTCGTCGTGACCGCGCCGTCGTCGTGGCTGGTCACCTCCAACGGCGCCCCGGAGTCGGTCGAGGACGCCGACCCCGACCTGGCCGTCGACGCACGGGTGTGGACGTTCCCCGACACCCCACGCCTGTCGACGTACGTCGTCGTGGTCAACGCCGGGCCCTTCCACGAGGTGCGGCAGCAGCACGACGGCTACGACCTCGGCTTCTTCTGCCGCCAGTCGCTGGTGCCGATGCTGGAGCGCGACCTCGACGAGCTGGTCACCCTCACGCGCCAGGGCCTCGCGTTCTTCGGCGAGCGGTTCGGCTACCCGTTCCCACAGGAGCGCTACGACCAGGTCTTCGTGCCGAACCTCGGCGGCGCGATGGAGAACTGGGGCTGCGTCACCTACGGCGACGGCCAGCTGTTCCGCACTCCCCCGACCCACGCGCAGCGCTCCGTCCGGGCCGAGTTCATCTTCCACGAGATGGCGCACATGTGGTTCGGCGACCTGGTGACGATGCAGTGGTGGGACGACCTCTGGCTCAACGAGGCGTTCGCCTCGTGGGCAGCCAACTGGGGCATGGCGGGCGCGAGCGAGTTCACCGAGCAGTGGGCCACGTTCCTCGCCGCCTTCAAGCGCACGGCCTACGAGATGGACATGAGCCCGGCCAGCCACCCGATCCGCAGCGACGTGCCCGACGTGTCGTCGGCGATGTCCAACTTCGACGCCATCACCTACGTCAAGGGCCAGAGCGTGCTCCACCAGCTCGTCGCCTACATCGGCGAGGACGCGTTCGTGGAGGGCCTGCGCGACTACTTCAGCCGCTACGCCTTCTCCAACACGCGCCTGGACGACCTGATGGACTGCTACTCCCGGGCCTCGGGTCGTGACCTGTCCGCCTGGACGAAGGCGTGGCTCGACGAGGCCGGCACCGACGTGATCTCGCTCGTCGACTCCGAGCTCGTCGTGGAGACCACCGACAGCCAGGACCCGCGCCCCCACCGCCTCGACGTCGCGGTCTTCGACGCGTCGGGCGACTCCCTGGCGCCGGTCGGCCGCTCGTCCCACGAGGTGACGGGCGCGCGCACCCCCGTCGAGCTGCCGGAGGGTGACCTCCGGCTGGTCAACGCCGGGGACTACACCTTCGCCGCCGTCAAGCCCGACCCGACGTCGCTGCGGCTCATGCTCGAGCGCGTCCAGCAGCTCGACGACCCGCTCGACCGGGCGCTCGTCGCCGCCACCGCCGGACAGCTGCTGCTGCTCGGCGACGTCGCTCCCCGCGACGTGGCGAGCGCCCTGACCCGTGCCCTGTCGACGGAGACCAGCCCGGCGCTGGTCGAGCCGTTCCTCGGCCAGGCGCTGCAGGTCGCCGACCGGTGGGCCCCGGCCGACGAGTCCCCCGGGCTGCTGTCCGCGCTGGCCGACGCAGTGCTCGGACTCGTCGACGTGCCCGACGCCCGCCAGGCGGCGCTCCGCACGCTCGCCGCGTCCGCCTCCACCGACGAGCACTGGTCGGTCCTCCAGGCGGCTGCCGACGAGGCGACCGACCTCGACCTGGCCTGGCGGATGGCGGTGCGCCGCTCCGAGCTCGGCGACTACGACGAGGACGCCGTACGCCGACTGCTCGAGTCCGACCCCGACCCGGACGCCGGGATGCGGCGGCTGGCGGTCCTCGCCGCACGTCCCGACGTCGAGGCCAAGGAGGAGGTCTGGCGGGCCTTCTTCGTCGACTACGCCGTCCCGGCCAGCCGGGAGACCCTCGTCCTGGGATCCACCTTCTGGCGTCCGGGGCAGGCCGAGCTCCTCGCCCCGTTCGCGCACCGCTACCTCGACGAGCTGCACACCCTCAAGGGCGGGCTGCTCAACCAGGGGCTCACCATCCGCGCGATGTACCCCCTCGGCGCGGGCGACGAGACGTTCCTCGCCGCCGCCGAGGCAGCCGCCGACGACACCAGCCTGATGGCCTACGCCCGCAACCAGCTCCGCTCGAACTCGTTCGTGCTGGGCCGGATCCTGCAGGCCCGACGCCTCTGACCGGTCAGTCGTCGGCGCCCTCGTCCTTGCGGCGCAGGCCCGACTCGTCGAGCGGGAAGCGCTCGGAGCGCTGCCGCTCGATGGCGGCGCCGACGAGACCGGCGAAGAGCGGGTGCGGCCGCGTCGGGCGCGAGCGCAGCTCCGGGTGCGCCTGGGTGGCGACGTAGTAGGGGTGCACGTCGACGGGGAGCTCGATGAACTCGACCAGCCCGAGCTCGGGGTTGACGCCCGAGAACACCAGGCCGGCCCGGGCGAGCGTGTCGCGGTAGGCGTCGTTGAACTCGTAGCGGTGGCGGTGCCGCTCCTCGACCGTGGCCGAGCCGTACGCCGTCCGCACCACGCTGCCCTCGGCGAGGTCGGCCTTCTGCAGGCCGAGCCGCATCGTGCCACCGAGGTCGCCGGCACCCTCGACGTACTTCTTCTGCTCCTCGATGGTGGAGATGACGGGCTCGACGGTGTCGGGGTCGAACTCCGTCGACCCCGCCTTGGTCAGGCCCGCCACGTTGCGGGCGTACTCGATCACCATGCACTGCAGGCCGAGGCAGAGGCCGAGGGTCGGGATGCCGTGGGTGCGGGTGTAGTGCAGCGCGCCGAGCTTGCCCTCGATGCCGCGAACGCCGAAGCCGCCGGGGACGAGCACCGCGTCGACGTCGGCGAGGTGCTTCGCAGCGCCTGCCTCGGTCTGGCACTCGTCGGAGGCGACCCACCGGATGTGCACCTTGGCGTCGTGGGCGAAGCCGCCGGCGCGCAGGGCCTCGCTGACGGAGAGGTAGGCGTCGGGCAGGTCGATGTACTTGCCGACGAGCGCGACCGTGACCTCCTCGCTGGGGTGGTGCACCCGGCGCAGCAGGTCGTCCCAGTCGGTCCAGTCGACGTCGCGGAACGGCAGGTCGAGGCGGCGTACGACGTAGGCGTCGAGGCCCTCGCGGTGCAGCACCTTCGGGATGTCGTAGATCGACGGGGCGTCCGCGGCCGTGACGACCGCCTCGTCGTCGACGTCGCACATGAGGGCGATCTTGCGCTTGATGCCGTCCGGCAGGTCGCGGTCGGCCCGGCACACGATCGCGTCGGGCTGGATGCCGATCGAGCGCAGCGCGGCGACGGAGTGCTGGGTCGGCTTGGTCTTCAGCTCGCCGGACGGCCCGATGTAGGGCACCAGCGAGACGTGGATGAAGAAGCAGTTGTCGCGCCCGATCTCGTGCCGGGTCTGGCGAGCGGCCTCGAGGAACGGAAGCGACTCGATGTCACCCACGGTGCCGCCGACCTC
>DASTPB010000232.1:0-16914 GCA_035762385.1 Nocardioides sp.
CACCGGTCGGGGCAGGCCGGTCACCCTCGATCCGGGTGAGTCGACGGAGGTCGCGGGCCAGCAGTTCGCTCCCTCCGCCGGGGTGAGCATCGCGGTGCGCGCCGACGAGCCCGACGCCCCGTGCGTGCGGGGGTCGAACGATCACGGCGACGTCACCGAGTGGCTGTGCGTCGACCTCGAGAAGCCGCCGGTGGACCCGAGCCCCGAGGAGGTCGACCCGGCCGCCGGCGAGGCGTCCTGACGTCATCGACGTCAGGTGCGTGCCGGCTGATCCAGGAGTGCGGCCTCCAGCAGTCGCTCGCACTCCGCGATGAGCCGCGCCCGGAGCGGGGCACCACGCTCGGCGAACCCGCGCTGCGCCTCGACGTACGCCGCCTTGCCCGCCGTCGTCTCGATCCGCACGGGCTCGAAGCCGAGGTCGGCGAGGTCGTAGGGCGCGGCGCGCATGTCGAGGACGCGGATGTCGCGCGCCAGCTCGAAGCAGTCCGCCACCAGGTCGCTGGGCACCATGGGGGAGAGCCGGAAGGCGTGCTTGTAGAGGTCCATGCCCGCGTGCAGGCAGCCGGGCTGCTCGAACGCGGACCGGTCGTCCCGACCGGGCTGCAGGGTGTTGAGCGGGCGCGCGGACGGGGTGAAGAAGCGGAAGGCGTCGAAGTGCGAGCAGGCGACCCGGTGCGCCTCGACGACCGCGTCGGTGCCGTCGGGCCCGAGGCGCAGCGGCCAGTCGTGGCGGGTCCCGTGCTGGGCCGAGCGGTGCACCATCGCCCACTCGTGGAGGCCGAAGCAGCCGAGCTGCGCCGGGCGGGCGGCCGTCGCCGCGAGGAGCGTGTGCAGCTGGGTCAGCAGCGGGCGCTGCGAGACGACGTACGCCGTGTCGACGGTGACGGGATCGTCGGTGTAGCCCTTGAGGCCGGCGTACTCCTCGGCCCCGTCCAGCGCGACACCGTGGCCGGGGTGCCAGCGACGCAGCTGCGCGGGGCGCTGCGAGTAGTAGGTGAAGAGGAAGTCGTGGACCGGGTGCTTCACCCGGTCGGCGCGCCGGGCGAGGTGCGGCCGGACGAAGTCGTCGACCCGGGCGGCGTGGGCCTCGGCGAGGGGACGCCACTCGGTGGCCGACAGGACGCGCACCGCGCCAAGGCTAGTGCGGGGGAGCGGCGCGGACCGCTTCGCCGGCACTCGACGCGGGCGCACGCCGGGAGGACACTTCCGGCATGGACCGCACCGCCGGGCTCGACCGGGCGCACGCCCACGCCCTCGGCTGGCTCGACTCCCTCGCCGCCCGGCCGGTCCCACCGGCGCTGACGGCCGAGGAGATGCTGGCCCGGCTCGACCGGCACCTGCAGGACGGCCCGACCGATCCCGTCGCAGTGGTGGACGAGCTGGCGGAGGCATGCGAGCCCGGGCTGACGGCGATGTCGGGCGGGCGGTTCTTCGGCTTCGTCATCGGGGGCACCCACCCGGCCGCCCTGGCCGTGGACTGGCTGGTCAGCGCGTGGGACCAGAACTCCGGGCTGCGGCTGCTGACCCCGGCCCACTCCGCGGTCGAGGACGTGACCGAGGCGTGGGTCGTCGACCTGCTGGGCCTCCCGGCCGGCAGCGCCGTCGGCTTCGTCACGGGCGGCACGATGGCCAACTTCACCTGCCTCGCCGCCGCACGCGACGAGGTGCTCCGCCGGGCAGGTTGGGACGTGGCCGAGCGCGGGCTGGTCGGGTCCCCGGGCGTACGCGTCCTGGTCGGGGAGGAGCGCCACGACACCATCGACCTCAGCCTGCGCTACCTCGGTCTGGGTGCGCCCGAGCCGGTGGCCGTGGACGACCAGGGACGCATCGAGGCTGCCGCGCTGGCGGCTGCCCTCGACGCCGGCGACGGCCGGCCCACGGTGGTCTGCCTGCAGGCCGGCAACGTCCACTCGGGGGCGTTCGACCCGTTCGACGCGACGATCGCCGCCGCCCACGACGCCGGCGCGTGGGTGCACGTCGACGGTGCGTTCGGGCTCTTCGCCGGGGCCTCGCGCCGCCGGCGGCACCTCCTGGCCGGCGCCGATCGCGCCGACTCCTGGGCGACCGACGCCCACAAGACCCTCAACGTCCCGTACGACTGCGGGCTGGCGATCGTGCGGGACCGGGCGGCACTGCGGGCCGCGATGGGCATGCACGGCGACTACCTCATCCACGACGCCGCCGGCGAGCCGTTCGACAAGGTGCCCGAGATCAGTCGCCGCGGGCGTGCCTTCCCGGTGTGGGCGGTGCTCCGGGCGCTGGGACGTGACGGGGTGGCCGAGCTGGTCGACGGGTTCTGCGACCACGCGGCGGCGTTCGCCGAGGGCATCGCCGCGATCGAGGGCGCGCAGGTGCTCAACGACGTCGACTTCACCCAGGTCTGCGCCACGTTCGGCGACGACGACCGCACCCGGGCCGTGGTCGAGGCGATGCTGGGCGAGGGGACCGCCTGGACGACCGGGTCGCGGTGGCACGGCCAGGCGGTGCTCCGGGTCAGCGTGAGCAACTGGTCGACCACCGTCGGCGACGTCGCCGCGAGCCTCTCCGCCCTGCACCGCGCCGCCGGCCAGTAGCGGCACAGGTCCGTAGCGGCACCGGCGTCGTCCCGGCGTCCTCCCTCCTCCGCCCGGTTGGATAGCCTCGGCCCATGCGCATCTGTCGGTTCAGCACGGGCGAGGAGCCCCGTTTCGGCGTGGTCACCGGTGAGGTCGACGAGTTCGGCCAGCCGGCCGACGACTCGGTCGTGGTGGCCCTCGCCGGCGACCCGCTCTACGCCGGGATCAAGCTCCTCGAGGAGGAGCACCGGCTCAGCGACGTACGCCTCCTCGCGCCGATCATCCCGCGCAGCAAGGTGGTCGGGATCGGCCGCAACTACGCGGCCCACGCCGCCGAGATGGGCAACGACCTGCCGACCGAGCCGCTGATGTTCCTCAAGCCCAACACCTCGGTGGTCGGGCCCGGCGACCCGATCTTCTACCCCTCGCAGACCAGCAACCTGCACTACGAGGGTGAGCTGGCGGTGGTCATCGGGCGGATCTGCCGCGACGTGCCTGCCGAGCAGGCGACCGACGTGATCTTCGGCTACACGATCGCCAACGACGTGACCGCCCGCGACCTGCAGCGCTCCGACGTGCAGTTCACCCGGGCCAAGGGGTTCGACTCCTTCTGCCCCGTCGGCCCGTGGATCGAGACCGACCTCGACCCGCAGGACTTCGACGACGGCCGTCAGGTGCAGACCTTCCTCAACGGCGACGTCGTCCAGGACGGCTCCACCGCCGACATGGTCTTCGACGTCCCCACCCTCGTCGCCCACGTGTCGTCGGTGATGACGCTGCTGCCCGGCGACCTGATCCTGACCGGCACCCCCGAGGGTGTCGGGCCGATGGAGGTGGGCGACGAGGTGGAGATCGCGATCGCCGGCATCGGCGCCCTGACCAACCCCGTCGCCAAGAGAGCGTGAGCACAGCATGAGCACCCCCGTCCGCGTCCGCTTCTGCCCCTCGCCGACCGGTTCGCCGCACGTCGGCCTGGTCCGCACCGCCCTGTTCAACTGGGCCTTCGCCCGCCACCACGGCGGCCACATCGTCTTCCGGATGGAGGACACCGACAGGGAGCGCAGCACCCGCGAGTCCTACGACGCGATCCTCGAGCTGTGGCGCTGGCTCGGGCTCGACTGGGACGAGGGCATCGAGGTCGGCGGCCCGCACGGCCCCTACCTGCAGAGCGAGCGGGGCGACATCTACCGCGACGTCCTCGCCCGGCTGAGCGAGTCGTCGTACACCTACGACTGCTTCTGCCGCAACGACGAGGTCGACGCCCGCCGCAAGGCGTCGGGGTCCAAGGTGCAGGGCTACGACGGCTTCTGCCGCGACCTCTCCGACGAGCAGCGCGCCGCCTTCGAGGCCGAGGGCCGCACGCCGATCGTCCGGTTCCGGATGCCCGACGGTTCGATCACGTGGGACGACGCGGTGCGGGGCGACATCACCTTCGAGACCGAGAACGTCCCCGACTACGCGCTCTCGCGGGCCAACGGCGACCCGCTCTACACGCTCGTCAACCCGGTCGACGACGCGATGATGGAGATCACCCACGTCCTGCGCGGCGAGGACCTGTTGTCCAGCACGCCGCGCCAGCTCGCGCTGTTCGAGGCGCTCGTCGAGCTCGGCATCGCGAAGACGGTCCCGACCTACGGCCACCTGCCCTACGTCATGGGACAGGGCAACAAGAAGCTGTCCAAGCGCGATCCCGAGGCCCACGCCCTCGCCTACCGCGAGCAGGGCTTCATCCCCGAGGGCCTGCTCAACTACCTCGCGCTGCTCGGCTGGGCCATCGCCGGGGACCGCGACGTCTTCTCCATGGCCGAGATGGTCGAGGCGTTCGACATCAAGGACGTGAACCCCAACCCGGCCCGCTTCGACCTCAAGAAGGCGGAGGCGATCAACACCTCGCAGATGCGCCTGCTGCCGCTCGACGAGATCACCCACCGGGTGCTGCCGTTCCTCAAGAAGGCGGGGGTGGTCGGAGACCCGGTCACCGACGCCGACGCGCAGATGCTGGAGCTGGCGATGCCGCTGGTCGGCGAGCGGATCAACAAGCTCACCGAGGCCGCACCCATGCTCGGCTTCCTCTTCGTCGACGAGACGGAGTTCGCCCGCGAGGAGGAGCTCGACGACACCGCGAGGGACGTCGTCAAGGCGGCGTACGACGCCCTCGACGGCGTCGAGACCTGGAGCACCGCGGCCATCGAGGAGGCGCTGCGGGTGGCGCTGATCGACGGACTCGGGCTCAAGCCGCGCGTCGCCTTCGGACCGGTGCGGATCGCGATCTCGGGTCGCAAGGTGAGCCCGCCGCTGTTCGAGTCCATGGAGCTGCTGGGCCGGGAGCGGTCGATCGCGCGGCTCCGCGACGCCATGTCCGACTGAGCAGGCCGACGTGACCGCCCCGCTCCCGCCCGACTTCCGTCCGTACTACCACCAGCTGCACCGCGTGGGCCGCCCCGGGTGGTGGCGCTCGCTCGTCGGTGCAGTGCTGCTCCTCGTCCTCGTCTTCGGTGTGGTCCCGCTGGTGGCCGGAGGTGTCGCGTTCGTCACGCTGCTGGCCACGGGCAGCAGCACGGCCGAGGCGTCCGCGGTCCTGGACGTGACCGAGGAGGCCACGCCGGCCGGGCTCGCGTTGCTCAACGTCATCATCGCCGCGGCGATCCCGCTGACCTTCCTCGTGACGTGGTGGCTGCACCGCCTGAAGCCGCGCTGGGTGTCGTCCGTGGCGCCGCGACTGCGGTGGCGCTACCTCCTGGTGTGCCTCGTCCTCGCCGTGGTCGCCCTGCTCGCCTCGCTCGGAGTCGCGCTGCTGCTGCCCGTGCAGTCCGGCGACATGCCGGCCGGGACGGTGAACGACTTCACCGCGCAGACGCGCGACTTCCTGGTCGTGATCCTGCTCCTGACGCCGCTGCAGGCCGCCGGTGAGGAGTACCTGTTCCGCGGCTACCTCACCCAGGCGTTCGGCTCGCTCGTGTGGGCGCGGCGGACCTCGCAGGCGCTGGCCGTGCTCGGCCCGGCGCTGATCTTCGCGCTGTTCCACGGCCTCTCGCAGGACTGGCCGGTGTTCTTCGACCGCTTCGCCTTCGGCGTGGTCGCCGGCATCCTCGTCATCCGCACCGGAGGCCTCGAGGCACCGATCGCGATGCACGTGCTCAACAACTTCCTCGCGTTCGGCCTGGCCCTGGCCTTCGGCGACCTGACCACCGCGCTCAACGCGGAGGGAGGCAGCAGCTGGTGGACGATCCTCTCCACCCTCACGCAGTCGCTGGTCTACCTCGGGCTGGCGACCTGGGTGGCGAGGGCGATGGGCCTGGTGAACACCGGGCCGCCGGTCGGGGGAGCGCCGCTGCCGCCCGCCGAGGGGAACCCCGTTTTGGCCGCGCCACCTCCCCGCGTGTAACGTTCGGGGTCGGTTCGGCAGAGATCAACGGCCGGATCACGTGGGTGGTCGGAGACGATCCGATACCCCCATGGGGTATGGTGTAATTGGCAACACGGCTGATTCTGGTTCAGTTGTTCTAGGTTCGAGTCCTAGTACCCCAGCAAGATCCCGGCCCTCGCGCCGGGATTTGGAGCGTCACTCCGGCACCGCTAGAGTTCAGCTCCGTTGCTCCTCGGAGCAACACCTGCAAGCCCCCGTTGTGTAGCGGCCTAGCACGCCGCCCTCTCAAGGCGGTAGCGCCGGTTCGAATCCGGTCGGGGGTACAGCACGAGGCCCGGTCGAGAGACCGGGCCTCGACGCATTTGGCGGCGTGCGTAGGGAGGACCGAGCCGACACGCACGTGCCGCCGTCGACGGTCGCGCCGCGCGAGGACCGGACCTGTCAGACTCGGCGTCCATGAGGCGGACCCAGCGCGGGGCGTGCGCGTGACGACCAGCGACGACGGCGCCTCGCGGCCGAGGCGCGTCGCCGAGGCGGCCCAGCGCGAGATCGCCGGTCTGCAGATCCCCGCCTGGTTCCGCACCGTCGGCGTCGGCGCCTGGCTGGCGCTGGGGGTCGCCGGTGTCCTCGCCCTCGTGCTGTCCCTCGTCGCGCTGGTCGCCGGGGTGGCGATCCCGCTCGCCATCGCCGTCGTCATCGCCTCGGTCCTCGTCCCGCTCACGGACCGCCTCGAGCGGTGGCGACTGCCGCGGTGGCTCGGGGCCACCCTCGTGCTGATCCTGGCCCTGTCGGCGGCCGTGGCCGTGATCGCCCTGGTCGTCGGCGCACTCGTGAGCCAGAGCGACGAGATCTGGGCCCAGCTCCAGGGTTCCCTCGAGCGGGCCGAGAGCGAGAGCGCGCCCCTGGAGGGCACGTCCGCCGAGGCCATGGGCGTCCTGCGCGACCTCTCGCGCCTGCTGGCGTCGGGGCTGCTGGGCTCCCTGTTCACCTCGGCCAGCAGCTTCGTCGTCGGATCGGTCCTCGCGATCTTCATGCTGCTCTTCCTGCTGAAGGACTGGCGGCAGATCACCGGCTGGATCGCCGGCCACCTCGGGCTCCCGGAACCGGTCGGCCGCAACATCCTCGACGGGACCGCCGGCGCGTTCCGCGGCTACGCCGCCGGCCTGACCGTGATCGGTGTGGCCAACGCGGTGGTCGTCGCGCTCGGGGCCGTGCTGCTCGGCGTCCCGCTCGTCCTCACCATCGCCCTGGTGTCCTTCGTGACCAGCTACGTGCCCTACCTCGGGGCGTTCGTCGCCGGGGGGTTCGCCGTCCTCATCGCCTACGGCTCGGGCGGGCTCGGCGTCGCGCTGGCGATGCTGGCCATCGTCCTGCTGGCCAACAACACCATCCAGAACCTCATCGAGCCCTTCGCGTTCGGGGCGCGGCTGCGCCTGCACCCGCTGGCGGTGCTGATCACCGTGACGACGGCAGCGCTGCTGTTCGGGGTGATGGGGGCGATCCTCGCGGCGCCGCTGACCTCGGCGGCGGTGAACGCCTACCACCTGCTCCGCGCCGGCGAGGTCTCGTGAGGCCGCTGGTCCGCTAGCATCCGCGCCCATGACTGACGGGCGCCGGCTGGTCGCCGGCATCGACTCCTCCACCCAGTCCTGCAAGGTCGTCGTGCGCGACGCCGGGACAGGAGCCCTCGTGCGGCAGGGCCGCGCCGGTCATCCGGACGGCACCGAGGTGCACCCGGACCACTGGTGGGCCGCACTCCAGGAGGCCGTCTCCGCCGCGGGTGGCCTGGACGACGTCGCCGCGGTGAGCGTCGGCGGCCAGCAGCACGGCATGGTCTGCCTGGACGAGGACGGCACCGTCGTACGCCCTGCGCTGCTGTGGAACGACACCCGCTCGGCGGGCGCGGCCCGCGACCTGGTGGACGAGCTCGGCGGCCCCGAGGAGGGTGGCCGGGCCTGGGCCGAGGCGGTCGGGGTGGTCCCGGTGGCCTCGTTCACCGTGACCAAGCTGCGCTGGCTCGCCGAGCACGAGCCCGACAACGCCCGTCGTACGGCAGCGGTGTGCCTGCCTCACGACTGGCTCACGTGGAAGCTCTCCGGGAGCACCGACCTGCGCGACCTCACGACCGACCGCAGCGACGCCAGCGGCACCGGCTACTGGTCAGCCGCGACGGGGGAGTACCGCGCCGACCTGCTCGAACGCGCCTTCGGTGCCGTGCCGCACCTGCCGCGCGTCGTCGCGCCCGGCGGGGTCGCCGCCACGGCGAACGGCATCGCGCTGGGAGCGGGAGCGGGGGACAACGCGGCCGCCGCCCTGGGCCTGGGAGCGGGGGAGGGCGACGTGGTCGTCTCGATCGGGACCTCGGGCGTCGTCACGGCGGTCACGCGCACGCCGGCTGTCGATCCCACTGGGGCCGTCGCCGGCTTCGCCGACGCCACCGGGTTGTTCCTCCCGCTCGTCGCGACGCTCAACGGCGCCCGGGTCCTGGACGCCGCGGCTCGTCTGCTCGGCGTCGACCACGAGGACCTGTCGCGCCTGGCGCTCGAGGCGCCCTCCGGCGCCGGTGGCCTGGTGCTGGTGCCCTACCTCGAGGGCGAGCGAACCCCCAACCTCCCCGACGCGACGGGCTCCCTGCACGGCCTCACCCTCGCCACCGCCACCCGGCCGGCGTTCGCCCGTGCGAGCGTCGAAGGGTTGGTGTGCAGCCTCGCGGACGGGCTCGACGCCGTGGTCGCCACCGGGGTCACCCCGACCCGCGTGCTGCTCGTGGGTGGCGCTGCCGCGTCGGAGGCGGTGCGGACGGTCGCTGCCGAGGTGCTGGGGGTCCCGGTCGACGTCCCGCCGCCGGGGGAGTACGTCGCCGACGGCGCGGCGCGGCAGGCGGCCTGGGCGCTGGCTGCCTCCGACGCCCCGCCGGTGTGGCACCGCGAGGGCACCCGGCGCTACATCGCGGATCCCGCCCCGATCGTGCGCGAGCGCTACGCCGAGGGTCGGTCACGGCACCTGGACAAGACCACCTGAGCTTCTCTGCGACGGTGCTTGACGTGACGTGCGTCCCTGACTTAGTTTGATGGTCCGTCAAACTAAATGGTGACCGAGGTCACACAGGAGCGAGGATCCCGATGCCGCAGGCGCGCGATGGCTGGTCGCCGACCAGCGCAGGCGGTGCCGACCAGGGCACCGTGCGCCGCGCGAACCTCTCGCTCGTGCTCCGCAGCCTCCGCGAGGACGGCGCCCGGTCCCGCGCCCGGCTGGCCGCCGACCTCGGCCTGAACAAGGCCACGGTGTCCAGCCTCGTCACCGAGCTGCGCGAGCGGGGCCTGGTCCGCGAGGGAAACGCGGAGCGCGGCGCCATCGGACGCCCGGGCACGATCGTCGAGATCGACGGTGCGGGCGCCTACGGCCTCGGCGCGGAGATCAACGTGCACCACATCTCGGCGCGTGCGGTCGACCTCGCGGGCACCGTGGTGAGCGAGCGTCGTACGTCGCTGGACACCCGAGGCCTCGAGCCGCACGAGGTGGTCGACCGCCTGGTCGAGCTCGTCCAGGGCACGGTCGCCGACCTGGCCGCCCTCGGCGCGGTCCCCGTGGCTGCGGTCGTCGGGGTCGCGGGGCTGGTCGACCACGAACGCGGCACCGTCTCCATCGCCGCCAACCTCGGCTGGCAGGACGTGAGCCTCTCGACGTTGCTGCGTGACGGGCTCGGGAACCCCGACTACCTGCTCGAGGTGGACAACGAGGCCAACCTCGCCGCCGTCGCCGAGGCCACCCCGGGCGACCCGGCGCGCCGCGACATCCTCGTGATCCACGGTGAGGTCGGCATCGGTGGCGGCATCGTCGCCGACGGTCGGCCGTTCCCGGGACGGCGCGGCTACGCCGGCGAGTTCGGCCACATGCTCGTCGACCGCGACGGCAACCGCTGCGGCTGCGGTCGTACGGGGTGCTGGGAGACCGTCATCGGCCTCAGCCACCTGATCGAGCTCGTCGCTGCCGACGACGACGACCAGCTCCGGCTGCCCGTCTCCGACCTCGAGGCGAAGGTGGAGGAGATCAGCCGTCGTGCCGCAGCCGGTGACCCGCGGACGCTGGCTGCGCTCTCCGAGGTCGGTCACTGGGTCGGCATCGGCGCGGCCATCCTCACCAACGTGCTGAACCCCGGGGTCATCGTGCTGTCGGGCTACCTCGGCGAGATCGGCGAGTGGATCCGCCCCGAGGTCGAGTCCGGACTCGTCGCAGGCGTCCTGGCACCCGACGCGGGCGGCACCCGCATCGCACTCTCGACCCTCGGCTTCTCGGCGGCCGTGCACGGCGCCGCGGCCGTCGCCATCGACCACGTCTACGACGACCCGACCCTCGTGCCCCGGGCGGTCCCCACGCTGGAGGTGATGTCATGAACGACGCCCCGCTGATCGCCATGCGCGGCATCGTCAAGCGGTTCCCCGGAGTGCTCGCGCTCGGCGGGGTCGAGCTCGACGTGCGCGCGGGCGAGGTGCACTGCCTGCTCGGGCAGAACGGCGCCGGCAAGTCGACGCTGATCAAGATCCTGTCCGCGAGCTACCAACCCGACGAGGGTCAGATCCTGTGGGAGGGCGAGCCGGTCACGCTGTCCACGCCGCAGGCCGCGATGGACCTCGGGATCTCCACCATCTACCAGGAGCTGGACCTCGTCCCCGAGCTCAGCGTCGCCGAGAACATCTTCCTCGGCCACGAGCTCAGCACCGCCGGCTTCAGCCAGCGCGGGGAGACGATCCGTCGTACCCGTGAGCTGCTCGCCCGGCTCGGACACTCCGAGATCCAGCCCACCCGGTCGGTCGGCCGCCTCTCGCCCGCCGCCCAGCAGATCGTGAGCATGGCGCGCGCCCTCTCGCAGGACACCCGACTGCTCATCCTCGACGAGCCGTCCGCGGTGCTCGACCAGGGTGAGGTCGACAACCTGTTCCGCGTCATCCGCGACCTCACGGCCGAGGGTGTCGCGGTGGTCTACATCTCCCACCGGCTCGAGGAGATCCGCAAGATCGGCGACCGGATCACCGTCCTCAAGGACGGCAGCACCGTCGCCACCGGCCTCGCGGTCGACCGGACGCCGACCAGCGAGCTGATCAAGCTGATGACCGGCCGCTCGATCGAGTACGTGTTCCCGCCCCGCGGCGACGCGCCGCCCGTGACCGGCGACCCGATCCTGGAGGTGACCGGGCTCGAGCTGCCCGGCGTCTTCAGCGGCGTCGACCTCAGCGTGCGGCCGGGCGAGATCGTCGGCCTCGCCGGGCTCGTCGGTGCCGGACGGTCGGAGATCCTGGAGACCCTCTACGGCGCTCGACGCCCGTCGGCGGGCACCGTGCGGGTCTCCGGCAAGGAGCTGCGGCGCGGGTCCGTGCCCGCAGCGGTCAAGGCGGGCGTCGGACTGGCCCCGGAGGAGCGCAAGAGCCAGGGCCTGCTCCTCGACCAGGCCATCTACAGCAACGTCACCGTGTCGACGATGGGCCGCTTCAGCCGGTTCGGACTGCTCGACAGCCGCGCGGAGCGCAAGCGTTCCGCGGAGATCACCGAGTCCCTCGACGTGCGGCCGGCCGGGGTGGACCGCCTCGTCCGGCTCCTGTCGGGCGGCAACCAGCAGAAGGTCGTCCTGGCCCGGTGGCTGCTCCGCGAGTGCCGCGTGCTGCTCCTGGACGAGCCGACCCGAGGCGTGGACGTGGGCGCTCGCGCCGAGATCTACGCACTCGTCCGCTCGCTGGCCGACTCCGGCGTCGCCGTGGTGGTCGTGTCGAGCGAGGTGGAGGAGGTGCTCGGGCTCTCGGACCGGGTCCTCGTGGTCCGTGAGGGCCGTGTCGTACACGAAGGTCCTGCGGGCGAGATCGACGAGTCCCGCGTCCTGGACCTGGTCATGGAAGGAAAGGTCGCATGAGCGAGCAGAGCACCAGCCGGGACAGGGGAGCGGTCGAGAACACCGTCACGCCCTCGAAGGACACCGTCACGGTCGAGCGCGCCGCAGCAGAGACAGGTGGAGGTGGCGGGGGAGGACTGATGAGCGGCTCGTTCGGCCGCAACCTCGGCCTCGTCGTCGCGCTCCTGCTGATCTGTGCCGCCGGCGTCATCACCGCAGGCGACCGGTTCGCCAGCATCGACAACATGCTGACGATCCTGCGCTTCGCCTCCGCGCTGGGCGTGGTGGCCATCGGGATGACCTTCGTCATCACCGGTGGGGGCATCGACCTCTCGGTCGGCGCCATCGTCGCGCTCTGCTCGGTGTGGGCCACGACCTTCGCCACCCAGACGATGGCCACCGACACGCACTGGATCGTCATGGTCTTCGCCGCCCTGGCAGTGGGGGCCGGTTGCGGGCTCGTCAACGGCGTGGTGATCGCCTACGGCAAGGTCGTCCCGTTCATCACCACGCTGGCGATGCTCGCCGCCGCCAGGGGGCTCGCCGAGATCATCTCCGAGCGGCGTACGCAGATCGTCACCGTCGACGGCTTCAAGGACTTCTTCTCCGCCGACGTCCTCGGGGTGCCGCTGCTCGTGATCATCTTCGCCCTCGTCGCCGTCGCCGGCTGGGTCCTGCTCAACCGCACGACCTTCGGTCGACGCACGCTGGCCGTGGGCGGGAACCCGGAGGCGGCCCGCCTCGCCGGCATCAACGTCAACCGCCACACGGTCATGCTCTACGTGCTCGTGGGCTTCTGCTGCGGCCTCGCCGCCCTGATGCTGGTGAGCCGCACCACCACGGGAAGCTCGACCCACGGCTCGTTGTGGGAGCTCGACGCCATCGCGGCCGTGGTCATCGGCGGCACCCTGCTGACGGGCGGACGCGGCACGATCGTCGGCACCGTGGTCGGGGTCCTGATCTTCGCCACGCTGGGCAACGTGTTCACCCTCAACAACCAGGACACCTCGACCCAGGCGGTCGCCAAGGGCCTGATCATCGTCGTCGCCGTGCTGCTCCAGCAGCGCCTGGCCCGCAACGCGAACTCGACCTAGCCGACGGTCCGCCTGCCGCAACCACCCCTGAGCTCGGAGACACCGCACCACCCCGCCGGCGCACCACCACAGACACATGGCGCACCGGCGGCAGCACCGCACACCACACGAGATGAACAAGGAGCACGACACATGCGACTGCGCACTCCACTTCGACGGCACCAGAGCCGCCGCTTCTCCGGCCTCGTGGTCGGCGCGGTCGCCGTCCTCTCACTGGCCGCCTGCACCGGCAGCGCCCAGGACGCCGCCGAGGACGACGACAACGGCGGGTCCAGCGCCGCAGCGGCTGCTGCGGACGGCAGCAACGACGAGGAGGGGGAGCAGGTCACGATCGGCTTCTCCGCTCCCGCCGCCGACCACGGCTGGATGGCCGCGATCACCAACAACGTCCGCGACCTCGCGGAGGAGTACCCCGACATCGACCTGCAGGTCGCCGAGGGAACCAACGACGTCAACCTGCAGATCAGCCAGGTCGAGACCTTCATCAACGACAAGGTCGACGCCATCGTCCTCCTGCCCTTCGACGGCGCCGCGATGACGCCTGTCGCGCTCAAGGCGATGGAGGCCGGGATCCCGGTCATCAACGTCGACCGCGAGTTCGACGACCCCAACGCCGCCCGCGTCACCGTCCTCGGCGACAACTACGGCATGGGCGTCTCGGCCGGCCAGTACGTCTGCGAGCAGGCCGACGGCAACACGGACGCCGTCGTCGCCGAGATCGCCGGCATCGACTCCCTGCCGCTGACCCAGGACCGCAGCCAGGGCTTCGAGGACGCGCTGTCCGAGTGCGGCTTGGACGTCGACGCCCGTCAGGCGGCGGAGTTCACCGTCGAGAGCGGGGAGGAGGTCGCAGCCAACCTGCTGCAGGCCGAGAAGAAGATCGACTTCCTCTGGAACCACGACGACGACCAGGGTGTCGGCGTCCTCGCGGCCATCGAGAACGCCGGTCGCGACGAGTTCACCATGATCGGCGGCGCGGGCTCGGCCAACGCGATGCGCGAGATCCAGGGCGGCGACAGCGTCCTCAAGGCGACGGTCATCTACCCGTCCACCCAGGGCGCCGACGGCGTGAAGCTCGCCCGCCTGCTGGTGCAGGGGAAGGCGATGAGCGACCTGGTCGAGGTCGAGGTGCCCCGCACCGTCCAGCTCTACGCCCCGGTCGTCACGGCCGACAACGTCGACCAGTACATCGACTCGGCCTTCGAGTCCTGACCGGCTCCGCGGCGGCACCCCGACCGGGTGCCGCCGCGGTCCACCCCCTGTCCCGCGCCCCGTCCCGCCGCGCCGGTCGTACGCCTGGCTCCGTCCCGCCCCGCACGAGGAGGTCCCATGACCACCAGCCCCGACACCCCTGATGGCCGACGCGACCTCTCCGTCGGCATGGTGGGGTACGCCTTCATGGGCGCCGCGCACTCCCACGCCTGGCGCACCGCTCCCCGCTTCTTCGACCTCCCGCTCCGTCCCCGCATGACCGCCGTGGCCGGTCGTGACCCCGACGGGGTGCGCGCCGCCGCCGAACGACTCGGCTGGGACTCCACCGAGACGTCCTGGCAGGCCCTGGTCGAGCGCGACGACATCGACCTCGTCGACGTCTGCACCCCCGGCGACACGCACGCCGAGATCGTCATCGCCGCCCTCGAGGCCGGCAAGCACGTCCTGTGCGAGAAGCCGCTCGCGAACAGCGTCGAGGAGGCGGAGGCGATGACCGCCGCCGCCGACCGGGCTGCTGCCGACGGCGTGCGCGCGATGGTCGGCTTCACCTACCGGCGGGTGCCCGCCATCTCCCTGGCACGACAGCTCGTCGCCGAGGGGCGCATCGGCACGGTGCACCACGTGCGCGCCCAGTACCTCCAGGACTGGATCGTGGACCCGCAGGCGCCGATGTCGTGGCGCCTCGACAAGTCGAAGGCCGGGTCCGGAGCCCTCGGCGACATCGGGGCCCACATCATCGACATGGCCCAGTTCATCACCGGCGACACGATCACCCGCGTCTCCGGACGGCTGCGCACCTTCGTCGACGAGCGGCCGCTGCCGAGTGAGCACTCCGGCCTCTCGGGCACGGCCGGCTCCGGCACCGGCACGGTCACCGTCGACGACGCCGCGACCTTCCTCGCCGACTTCCGCGGGGGAGCGATGGGTGTCTTCGAGGCGACGCGTTTCGCCTCGGGTCGCAAGAACGCGATCCGCATCGAGATCAACGGCTCGCGCGGGAGCCTGGCGTTCGACTTCGAGGACATGAACGTCCTCCACTTCTTCGACGGCACCGAGGACGCCGGCACTGCCGGGTTCCGACGCATCCTCGTCACCGAGGCCGAGCACCCCTACGTGGGCGCCTGGTGGCCGCCCGGCCACGTCCTCGGCTACGAGCACGGCTTCACCCACCAGGTGGTCGACCTCGTCCGCGCGATCGCGGACGGCACCGACCCCGCCCCGTCCTTCGCCGACGGACTCCGGGTGCAACGCGTGCTGGCCGCCGTCGAGACCAGCTCTGACAACGATTCGTGGCAGGAGATCCCCGCATGACCGACTACACCCCGACCCCCCAGGACAAGTTCTCGTTCGGCCTCTGGACGGTCGGATGGCAGGGCACCGACGTGTTCGGTCCCGGCTCCCGCGACCTCCTCGACCCGGTCGAGGCGACCTACAAGCTCGCCGAGCTCGGCGCCGCCGCCGTCACCTTCCACGACGACGACCTCGTGCCCGACGACGACAAGCGTGACGCCGTGCTCGAGCGCTTCGAGAAGGCCCTGGCCGACACCGGCCTCGCCGTCGAGATGGTGACCACCAACCTGTTCGGGCACCCGGTGTTCAAGGAGGGTGCGCTCACCGCCAACAACCGCGAGGTGCGGCGCTACGCGCTGTCCAAGGCGCTGCGCAACATCGACCTCGCCGCGTCGCTGGGCGCGAGGACGTTCGTGCTGTGGGGCGGCCGGGAGGGCGCCGAGCACGGGGCGGCGAAGGACGTCCAGGCCGCGCTCGACCGCTACACCGAGTCGCTGAACCTGCTCTGCGCCTACGTCAAGGAGCAGGGCTACGACATGCGCTTCGCCCTCGAGCCGAAGCCCAACGAGCCCCGCGGCGACATCCTGCTGCCGACCATCGGCCACGCGCTCGCGCTGATCGACGAGCTCGACGACCCCGACATGGTCGGGCTCAACCCGGAGGTGGGCCACGAGGAGATGGCCGGCCTCAACTTCGCCCACGGCATCAGCCAGGCGCTGTGGCACGACAAGCTCTTCCACGTCGACCTCAACGGCCAGCACGGTCCGCGCTTCGACCAGGACCTGCGTTTCGGGGCGGGCAACCTGCGCGGCGCCTTCTGGACGGTCGACGCGCTCTTGGGCGCGGGCACCGGCAAGGCCTACGACGGCTACGTGCACTTCGACTTCAAGCCCCCGCGCGCCGAGGCCATGGACGGTGTCTGGGAGTCCGCCCGCGGCTGCATGCGCAACTACCTGATCCTCCGCGACAAGGTCCGGGCGTTCCGCGCGGACCCCGACGTCGTCGCGGCGCTCGAGGCCGCCGAGGTCGGCACGCTGCGCACCCCGACCCTCGGCGAGGGCGAGTCGCTGGCCGATCTCCGTGCGGCGTCGTACGACGTCGAGGGGCTCGCCGCCCGCAGCGTCGGGCTGGAGGCCCTCGACCAGCTCGCCATGGAGCACCTGCTGGGGGTCCGCTGACCGACCCCGTGCGCCCGGCGGGCGTCGAGACCGCCGGGCACACGACCCTGATCGCACCACCACACCCTGAGGAGCACACATGCCACGCCCCGTCACCCTGTTCACCGGCCAGTGGGCCGACCTGCCGTTCGAGGAGATGTGCAAGCTCGCGTCGGGCTGGGGCTACGACGGCCTCGAGCTCGCCTGCTGGGGCGACCACTTCGACCCGTGGGCGGCGGTGGAGGACGAGTCCTACGTCCCGGCCAAGCTCGAGATGCTGAAGAAGTACGACCTCCAGGTGTTCGCCATCAGCAACCACCTCAAGGGCCAGGCGGTCTGCGACGACCCGATCGACGCG
>DASTPB010000233.1:0-2577 GCA_035762385.1 Nocardioides sp.
CTGGTCGTCGCCCTCCTCGTGGTGGTGCCGCTCGCCGCGGTGAACCACCACCTCGAGCGGTCGGTGCAGCCGCAGCCGTTGTGGCTCGGCTTCCCGCTCGTCGTGGTGCAGGGCGCCGCGATCTGCGCTGCCACCCTCGCGGCCACCGGGATCACGTCCCGGCTGTCGCGGTCGTCGTTCGGCTGGCGGCAGCCGGTCGGCGCGGTCGTGGTCGTGGTCGCGCTGCTCGCGCCGGTCGCCGGGCTGGCCTGGTGGGGGATCGCCGGCTCGGACGGACCGCTCACCCGCCGCGAGGCCAACCCGGTCCCGACGTACATGACCGACACCGCCGCCAACGACCCCGCTCGCGGGGTGCTCGTGGTGGACGGGCGACGAGGTGAGGGATTCGCGCACCTGCTCCTGCGTGGCCCCGGTCTGCGCACGGGCGACGACACCGTGCTCCCTCGCGTGGAGGACCAGGCGGAGCTGACCGACCTCGTCGCGCGCCTGGTCTCGGCGCCCGAGCCGGAGGACGTCGAGGATCTCGGCCGGTTGGGGATCGGCTCCATCCACGTGCCCGCGCCCGCCGACATCCGGCTGGCCGGGAACCTCGACAGCCTCAGCGGCGTGACGCCCGGCAGCGCCGTGCGACCCGGTTCGCGCGCCTGGCTGGTCGACGCGGGCCCGGCCGCGACCGCGCCGGCGACGCCCACGTCCCCCTACCGGCCGTGGCTGCTGGCGGTCCAGGGCCTCGCCCTCGTTATCGTGGTCGTGCTGGCCGCCCCGTCCCGGCAGGTGCGCCGATGACCGAACCGACACCCGGCAAGCGGGCCGGCCGCAGGGTCGCCGAGCGACCTGAGCGGACGCGGCGCGACCTCGGCGCTCTCGTCCCCGTCGCCCTGCTGCTCGTCGCGGCGCTGGCGATCGCCCTCACCCGGGGAACCGAGCCGGAGGACGTCATCGGCGGCACGGACGGCGCGCTCGTCGACCGCGCCCAGCTGGCCTGCCCCACCTCCGACCTGCCCGACCTGACCGGCGCCGGCGTGCGGGCGACCGCGTCGGCCGGGCTCCTCGCCACCGACGAGGCGGGCCAGGAGCTGGGTACCTCCGGCGACCTGGGCTCCGGTCTGCCCGGCGACGAGCCGCGCACGCTCGACGTCGGCCGGGGCGAGCTCGTGCCGCTCGAGGACGCCGCCGACGGCCCCTCCCTCGACGCGAGCGGCGAGCTCGCGGCCGGCCTGTTCGGGTTCCGCACCGACCGGCGCGGGGGCGCGACCCCGGCGTCCGCCGTCGGTGCGTGCGTCGCCCCGCGCGCCTCGTGGTGGTTCACCGGGGTCGGGGCCGACCTGGACCACACCTCCGAGCTCGTGCTCACCAACCTCGACCCGGGTCCCGCGGTCGTCGACGTCATCGTCTACGGCCCGGAGGGGGCGGTCGACACGATCGGCACCCGCGGCATCACCGTCGCCCCCGGCGAGACGACCACCATCCCGCTGGCCGACGTCGCGCCGCAGAGCCCCGAGCTCATGGTCAACGTGGAGGCGTCGCGCGGCCGGGTGGCCGTGGCCGCCTCCGACCGCTTCGCCGTACGCCCTGCCGCGCCGGTGGGCTTCTCCTGGGTCGGCGACGCCAACCGCCCCAGCCGGCGGGTGCGGCTCGCAGGCGTGCCGGCGGGCGCCACCTCCTCGACACTCGTCGTGGGCAACCCCGGCGACTCGGAGGCCCTGGTCTCCGTCGAGGTGGCCGGCCGCAACGGGTCGTTCACCCCGACCGACCTCGAGGACCTGAGCGTCGCCCCCGGCGCCGTCGAGACGCTGGACCTCACCGACGTGCTGCCCGGCGACGAGGCCGTCGCCCTACGGGTCCGCGCCCCGGTGCCCGTCCTGGCCTCGATGCG
The DNA here is from genome assembly GCA_035762385.1 of Nocardioides sp. Taxonomy (GTDB): domain Bacteria; phylum Actinomycetota; class Actinomycetes; order Propionibacteriales; family Nocardioidaceae; genus Nocardioides. Next base: position 1,877 of record DASTPB010000233.1, read on the forward strand.
GGCCGTGACCCGCACCGACGTGGCGTACGCCGACGTCGCGACGCCGTTGACCGGTCCCGCGGTCGCTCCCGCGCTGTCCGGCGCGCGCACCACGCTCCAGCTCACCGCCGGCGCGGAGCCGGGCGCCGTCACGGTCGAGGGTTTCGACGAGGCCGGGGAGTCCACCGGGTCGGACGACGTCGCTCTCGACGCGACCGCGACCGCCACCTGGCGACCCGCCCGCGGTACGGCGTACGTGGTCGTGACGCCGACCGAGGGCGCCGTCTTCGGCGCCGCCGTCCACGACCAGGACGCCGGACTGTCCACCACCACCCTGGAGGCGCTGACGATCCGCGTGCGGCTGCCCGAGGTCGTCCCGGCACCCCGCTGACCGCGTCCCAAAGACTAGCGCGTTGCTAGACTTTGATCATGACAGCCGCAACCCCGACCCGCTCCCCGGCCCCGCGCCGTGACCCGGCTCTCCTCCAGGCGATGAAGGAGCGGCGATCCGCCGAGCGCGCCGCGGCGCTCGACGCGCTGCTCCGGCACCGGCCGGACCTCGCCGGCGTGCACGGTCCCGCCGACCTGGCCGCCGAGTCCGTGCGGTGGAGCGCCTGACCCGCGGCCGGCTCAGTCGTCGTGCGGCTCGTAGCGCGGGTCGATGTCCTCGGGCGGGAGGCCGAGCAGCTCGGAGACCTGCTCGACGAGCACGGTGAGCACCA
>DASTPB010000234.1:0-2823 GCA_035762385.1 Nocardioides sp.
GCGGCGATCGCCGGTTTCCTGCTCGGCCGCCCGCCCGCGCAGTGGCTCGACGAGGGCAGCTTCGTGATCTCCAAGGACACCGGCGAGCAGTACGTCGTCCTGCGCGGCGGCGACGACCCGCTGCTCCAGCGGGTGCCCAACTACGTCTCGGCGCAGCTGCTGCTGCAGCAGGCCGACCTCACCCCCTACACGGTGCGTGACACGTACATCCGCACCGTCCAGCTCGGCGCGGACCTCGGCATCGATGCCGCTCCGGCCAGCCTGCCGTCGTCGGGCGAGCTGGTCGACGACGGCTGGACCGCCTGCACCGGCGACGGCGTGGGCATCAAGGTCGCGGTGCAGCGCACCCCGACGGTCGAGGACCTGGCCGGCTCGGCGTTCCTCGTGCGCAGCGAGGGCACGACCTGGCTGATCGCCACCGCGCCCCCGGTGGGGAGCAAGCAGGGCAGCGCCTACCGCTTCCCGATGCCGGAGGACGAGACGCAGTCCTCGACGCTGGGCGACCGGCTCGGTTTCGGGGCGTCGGCGACCGAGGTCGACCCCGACTGGCTCAACCTGTTCCGGCTCGGCGAGCCCCTCGAGGCGACGTCGTTCGGGGTCACCCGCACTGGCGAGCCCGTGCCCTACGGCAGCACCGGGACCGACCTGTCCCGCTACCGCATCGGTGACCTGCTCCTGTCCAGCAGCGGCTCCTACTACCTGCTCGGCGACGAGAAGCCGGAGCGGCTGAGCGACTTCGCGGGGATGGTCTACAGCGTCGTGGAGGCGCCCGCCCGGGAGCTGCCGGGCGACCTCTCGGCGTCCTTCGGCGACCCCCGCACGCCGGCCGAGTGGCCCGTCGAGGTCCCGCAGCCGATCGCCGACGGCGCGTTGTGCGCGGTGCTCCACCCCGCGTCGGGAGCGGACGCCACGTTCAGCCTGGCGACCAACCCGACAGGCGCGGCCGATCCCTACGCCGCCGACGTGCGGCCGGGCCGCCACGCCGTCGACGTCGAGCCGAGCGCCGGCGCCTACGTCCTCTCCGGCTCCGGCGAGGCCGCCGCCACCGGCACCCCCTTCGTCATCGACCCCAAGGGCGAGAAGTACGAGCTGGTGGGCCCGGAGGTGCCCGACTTCCTCGGCTACGGCGACGTCGACCCGCCGCTGGTGCCGAGCACGTGGCTGGAGTTCTTCGAGCCGGGCGTGCAGCTCTCGACCAACAGCGCGCGCCGGGTCCCCGCAGACGCCCCGCCGGCCGACGACGCGGCTGCGGACGCCGGCTGATGGCAGCACCGGCGACGGGGCCGCGCACGCACCGCCCCCACGTCCGCACGACGCTCGCCGCGGGCCTGCTCGCGGCATCGGTCGTGCCCCTGGGTGCGGCTCCGGCCGCCGCCGACCACGACGCCCCCTGTCTCGTGACGGAGGTGCCCGGCTCCGAGCGGCTGGCCGACACCCACGCCGAGGACAACCCCGCCTTCGAGCGGATGCACGTCGCGCAGGCGCAGGAGCTCGCCACCGGCCGCGGGGTGAAGGTCGCCGTGATCGACAGCGGGATGATGGGCGTGGAGGGCCTCGACATCGCCGGCGGTGCGGCCGTCCCCGGGGTGGCCCCGGCCCGCCTCTCCGGTCACGGAACCATCGTCGCGGGGCTGATCGCCGGTCCCCGGGGCGTCGCACCCGACGCAGAGGTCTTCGACGTCAAGGTCTACGACGCCGAGGACGCCGACACCGCGCAGGGCGAGCGGGCGCTGACGTCGGCCGGCATCGCGGCGGGCATCGACGCCGTGATCCGCGCGCAGCCGCAGCAGCGCTTCGACATCGTCAACATCTCCCTCGCCGTCACCCAGCCCGACCCCGTGCTCGAGAAGGCCGTCGCGCGTCTCGTCGACCTCGGTGTGGTCGTGGTCGCCGCTGCCGGCAACGCCCCGGCGACCGCCGACGAGGGCTTCGACGGCACGCCCGGCAACGACGCCGACGTCTTCCCCGCCGACTACCCCGGGGTGCTCGCGGTCAGCGCCACCCCGCCCGACGACCAGAACCCCAGCACCTACGTCGTACCCAACCTCGACACCGACGTCGCCGCACCGACTGCCGGCGCGATCTCCACCAACGCCACAGGTCAGGTGTGTGTCGTGGGTGAGGTGGCGACGTCGTGGGCCAGTGCCGAGGTCAGCGGGGTGATGGCCCTCCTCCGGCAGCGCTTCCCCCGCGAGACCCCCCAGCAGCTGGTGGCCCGCCTGCAGGCGACCACCGAGGGGGCGGGTGCCCCCGCCGGACCCGACGGCGAGGCGGCCAACCCGTGGACCGGGGCGGGGGTCGTCCAGGCCCACGACGCGCTCACCCGGGAGCTCGAGCCGGGCCGCAGGGGCAAGGTGCAGACCACCGTGCAGGAGGTGCGCGCGGACGCACAGGCCCCCCCGGCGCCCGAGCGCATCGACCTCTTCGGCACCCCCCGCGCGATCCTGCTCTGGTCGGGGCTCGTCGCCGGGTCGCTCCTCGCGCTCGCGTTCATGCTGCGCCCGTTGCTGCGACGGTGAGTCGCGCCCGGGCACTGCCATGATGGAATCACCCCATGCCTGACACTCCGGACGCACCCGTCGCCGTCATCCTGGCCGGCGGCCAGGGCTCGCGCCTGTGGCCGATCAGCCGCGACCGTGCCCCCAAGCAGTTCCAGCCCGTCGTGCGCGACCGGCCGCTGCTCACGGGCACCATCGAGCGGCTCAGCGAGATCGTCGACCCGAGCCGGATCCACGTCTCGACGCGGGCCCGCTTCGCCGACGCCGCCCTCGCCACGCTGGGGCCGGTGCCACCGGAGAACCTGATCCTCGAGGAGGACCCGGC
>DASTPB010000235.1:0-18463 GCA_035762385.1 Nocardioides sp.
GCTCGGACGTGCCGGCGTCGTAGGCGATCTCCTGCTCAGGGGTGCTGTGCACGTGGAGCTCGCCGGCCTCGTCGGCCTCGATGGTGAGGACCAGGGGCTGGTCCACCTCGAGCTCGACCCGCTCGCCGTTCGGGGTGAACGAGTCGCCCTCGCGGGTCACGGTGACGGCGACGCCGTCGTCGGTGCCACTGGACTCCGACTCCGACTCCGACTCGGACTCCGACTCGGACGGGGACTCCGACGGGGAGTCCGAGGGGGAGGAGGTGGAGCTCTGGTCGGTGGCAGGCGGGTCGGTGTCCTCGTCGGCACCGCACGCGCTCAGCGAGGCAGCCAGGACCAGGACGAGGGGGACGAGGCGCGAGACGACGGGACCGGACACGGAGATCTCCTTCAGCGAAAGCACGGCAGGCCGTGACCGCGGCGCTGCCACGGTGACGGGCTCTGCCAGAATCCTAGGGGGGACGGGATCGTCGACGAGGGGGTACTGCATGAGTGATCGGCTCCGGCCGCGCGACCTGGCCATCCTGGCCGCGGAGTCGCCCACGGCGCCCATGCACAACGCGACCGTGGAGATCTTCGACCAGGGGGAGTCCGGCTTCGACCACCAGCGACTCGTGCAGCTGATCGCCGACCGCATCGCGTTCGTCCCGCGCTACCGGCAGCGACTGCAGGTCGTGCCGGGACGGCTGGCCACCCCGGCCTGGGTGGACGACGAGGGATTCGACCTCGGCTACCACGTCCGACGCTCCGCGCTGCCCCGTCCGGGCTCGATGGACCAGCTGCGCGAGCTCGTCGCGCGCATCGCCTCGCGGCCGCTCGACCGCAGCCGGCCGCTGTGGGAGTGCTACTTCGTGGAGGGCCTCGAGCACGGCCACGTGGCGCTGCTGACCAAGAGCCACCAGATCCTCGTCGACGGCAAGGAGACCGTCGACATCGGTCAGGTGCTGCTCGACACCTCGCCGGACCGGTCGACCCTCGGGCACGACGACGACTGGCGTCCGAGCCGGACGGCGGGGCCCGTCGCCGCCGCCGTCGCCGCGGTCACCGACAACCTCGAGAGCCCCCGCACCCTCTGGATGACCACCCGGGCCAACGCCGAGTCGTTCGGCCGCGCCGCCGCGGCCACCGGCTCCCGCGTCGCGGAGGTCGCGAGCGCCCTCGCGGGTCGCGGACCGGTGCATGCCACGCCGGTGCACCGCCGCCTCTCGCAGCAGCGCAGGTTCGTGACGGTGCGCACCGAGCTCTCCGACTACCGCGCGATCCGGGAGGTGCACGGCGGCACGGTCAACGACGTCGTCCTGGCCACCCTGGCCGGCGGGCTCCGCGGCTGGCTGATGGCACGCGCGGAGTCGCTCGGCGGGCTGCGGACCATCAAGGCGATCGTGCCGATGTCGGTCATCGACGACGAGCTGGAGGCGACCTCGCTCGGGACCCAGATCACCGGCCACCTCGTGCACCTGCCGATCGGCGAGCCCAGCCCCGTCGTGCGCCTGCACCAGGTCAGCTACGACCTGCGCGCGCACCGCGACAACGGTCGCAACGTCTCCGCCCGCCGGCTGTCCGGCATCGCCGGCTTCGCCCCGACCACGTTCCACGCCCTGGGCGCACGGCTGGCCACCGCCGAGCTGCGCCGCGGCTTCCACGTCTCGATCACCAACGTGCCCGGGCCGCAGTTCCCGCTCTACGCCGACGGCGCCCGGATGCTCGAGTCCTACCCCGTCCACCCGTTGCTGCCCGACCATCCGCTCGCCATCGGCGTGACGTCGTACGACGGCGGGGTCTTCTTCGGCATCACGACCGACCGCGACGCCGTTCCCGACGCCGACGTGCTCGGCCAGTGCGTGCTCGAGGCGCTCGACGAGCTGAAGGACTCGGCGTCCGACGCGAGGCCACGCGCGCCGCGCGGGCGCAAGAAGGCGGCCGCGGAGGAGGAGAAGTGACCCGTCGCTACCTCCCGTCGTCCCTGCCGCGGCTGGCCGAGGACTGGGCCGTCGACGGCCCACGCGTCGTCGATCCCGTCCTCGCCCCGGACGACGGGGAGGAGAGCGAGTACGTCGCGCTGATGACCGCCGCGGACGCCTCGGCCGAGCTGGTGGCCGGCCTGCCCGACGGCCGGCGGCGTCGGGTCGTCGTGGTCGCCGAGACCGCCACCCCCGACGGCCCGATCACCTGGCGCGAGGTGGTCGCGGTGCACGTCGACACCGCGGACGACGCCCACCCCGACGACGACCTGGCCTGGTGGGCCACCCAGGAGATCGGCGACCTGCTCGCCTCCCTGTCGTCAGGCCCCTGATCCGGCACTTTGAGGCGCGGAAGCGGGTCTGACACGATCAGCCGCATGGACGCGATCACCTTTCCTCCGGCTCCCACCAACGAGCCGAACCTGACCTATGCGCCCGGCACCCCGGAGCGCGAGGCCCTGGTCACCGAGCTCGCCCGGCTCGAGGGCGAGCAGCACACCTTCCACGCCGTCATCGGCGGCGAGCACCGCGAGGGCGGCGGCGCGGAGACCTCCGTCGTCCAGCCCCACGACCACCAGCACGTCCTGGGCACCTTCCGCGGTGCGACCACCAAGGACGCCGAGGACGCCGTCGCGGCGGCGGCCGAGGCCGCTCCGGGCTGGCAGGCGATGCCGTTCGACGAGAGGTGCGCGATCATCCTCAAGGCCGCCGACCTGCTGGCCGGCCCGTGGCGCCAGCGCCTCAACGCCGCGACGATGCTCGGCCAGTCGAAGACCGCCTTCCAGGCCGAGATCGACGCCGCCTGCGAGCTGATCGACTTCTGGCGCTTCAACGTCCACTACGCCAAGCAGATCCTCACCGACCAGCCGATCGCCAACAGCCCCGGCATCTGGAACCGCACCGACCACCGCCCGCTCGAGGGCTTCGTCTACGCGATCACGCCCTTCAACTTCACCGCGATCGCCGGCAACCTGCCCACGGCCCCGGCGCTGATGGGCAACACCGTGCTGTGGAAGCCGTCGCCGACCCAGCAGCTGGCGGCGTCGCTGACGATGGAGCTGCTGGAGGAGGCCGGGATGCCGCCCGGTGTCATCAACATGCTCCCCGGCGACGGGCTGGAGGTGTCGAAGGTGGCGCTGGCGCACCGCGACCTGGCGGGCATCCACTTCACCGGCTCGACCCCGACGTTCCAGCACCTGTGGCGCACCGTCGGGGAGAACATCACGGGCTACCGCGCCTACCCGCGCATCGTCGGCGAGACCGGCGGCAAGGACTTCATCGTCGCCCACCCGTCGGCCGACCCCGACGTGCTGCGCGTGGCGATGATCCGCGGGGCGTTCGAGTTCCAGGGCCAGAAGTGCTCGGCGGCCTCGCGCGCCTACGTCCCGCGCTCGGTGTGGGCGAAGATCAAGGACCAGCTGGTCGCCGACACCGAGGCGCTCTCGATGGGTGACGTCACCGACCTGTCGCACTTCATGGGCGCGGTGATCGACGACCGGGCGTTCGCCAAGCACGAGAAGGCCATCGCCCGGGTCGAGGGCACCGACCACCTGACCCTGGTGGCCGGCGGCCAGACCGACGACTCCGTCGGATACTTCGTGCGACCGACGATCGTCGAGTCGAGCGACCCGACCGACCAGATGTTCTCGGACGAGTACTTCGGCCCGATCCTCGCGGTCCACGTCTACGAGGACGCCGACTTCGAGTCGGTGGTGGCGCAGATGGAGTCGTTCGCGCCGTACGCCCTCACCGGCGCGATCATCGCGCAGGACCGGGCCGCGATCGCGTGGGCGCGCAAGACCCTGCGCTTCGCCGCCGGCAACTTCTACATCAACGACAAGCCGACCGGTGCGGTCGTCGGGCAGCAGCCCTTCGGCGGCGGTCGCGCCTCCGGCACGAACGACAAGGCCGGCGCCGCGGTCAACCTGCTGCGCTGGACCTCGCCGCGGTCGATCAAGGAGACCTTCGTGCCCCCGACCGACCACCGCTACCCGCACCAGGGCTGAGGTCTCCTCGCTCGAGCCGATGGGGGAGGATGGGGGCGTGCCCGTCCCCGTCCTCCCGCTCCGGCCCCTGTGGCACATGGGTGCGCTGCACCCCTACGAGCAGGCGCTCACGCTGCTGCTCGCGTTCGGGCCGTTCGTGGTGCTCGGCCTGGTGATCTGGCACCGGCGACGCGAGCAGGACTAGCGGGAGGCGAGCCACTCGACCCCGGTGCGGTGCTCGGTGTCGAGCGCCTTGCCCAGCATGTCGGCGACGAGGCCCTCGATCTTGCCGCCGACGAGCGGCAGCCGCACGGTCACCTCGAGGTCGACGCGCTCGGTCGTCCGCCCGTCGGACTCGACCAGGGTCGCGGTGCCCGCCATCTCGCCCGGCTTGCCGGGGATGGTGACCTCGACGTCGGCGTGCTCGGTGGTCCGCCACGACTCGACCTGCACGATCCTGATCTCGTGACCGACGAGCTTGGTCGCGAACGACGGGAGGCCCGAGGAGGACTGCACCTGCTCGAGCGTGACGACGCCGTCCTCGACGGTGACGCTGCCGCGCACGACGTGCATCCGCTCGAGCACCAGCTCGCGGAAGGCCGGGTCGGTGAGCATCGCCGCCACCTCCTCGAGCGGGGCGTCGTAGGTGAGGTCCTTGACCACGCGCTTGCCCATCCAGGCTCCTCCGGGTGCTCGTCCGAGCGGCCGGGGCGGACGCCCCGGCCGGTGCCGACATCATGGCCGACGAGACCCCGTCGGGCGAGGTGACCGGCCGGTACCGACCCGTGTTGTGACGGTCACAGCACGGGTTCTAGTGTCGGGGCGTGGCGACGCCTGAGGAGATCAAGGACCAGCAGCTCGACGCGGCGACGGCGGCACGTCCGGAGTGGGGTGACCTCGTGCGTGCCTACTACCGCCACGTGGCTCCCGACGACGTCGCCGAGCGGTCGCCGGAGGACCTGCTGGGTGCCGTCTCCTCCCACCGCGAGCTGGCCTCGTCCCGCCCGCAGGGCACCGCCGCCGTACGCGTCGTGACCCCGACGATCTCCGAGTCGGGCTGGTCGGCGTCGGGCCGATCGGTCGTCGAGGTGGTCACCGACGACATGCCCTTCCTCGTCGACTCGGTGACGATGGAGCTCAACCGGCTCGGGCACAACGTGCACGCGATCATCCACCCGCAGCTCGCCGTCGAGCGCGACATCACCGGCGAGCTCCAGCACGTCCACGCCCACGAGCCGAGCGGGGGCCTCCGCGCCGCCACGCAGTCCGAGACCCAGCCGTCGGCCCAGGAGGGCGCCGAGTCGTGGATGCACGTCGAGATCGACCGCACCGACGACGAGGAGGCGGCCGAGATCACCCACGGCCTCCAGCGGGTGCTGCGCGACGTCCGTGAGTCCGTCGAGGACTGGGAGAAGATGCACGCCCAGGCGCTCGCCGTCGTCGACGAGCTCGACAAGGAGCCGCCCCCGCTCCCGGCCGAGGAGCTCCGCCAGGGACGTGACTTCCTCACCTGGCTGGCCGACGACCACTTCACCTTCCTCGGCTACCGCGAGTACCAGCTCGAGGCGGAGGAGGGCGCCCCCGAGGAGTGCGGGCTCCGCGCGGTCCCGGGCTCGGGCCTCGGCATCCTGCGGCACGACCAGGACCTGTCCGCCTCGTTCGCCAAGCTGCCCCCGCTGGTGAAGGCCAAGGCTCGCGAGAAGAAGCTGCTCGTGCTCGCGAAGGCCAACTCCCGCGCCACCGTCCACCGACCCGCCTACCTCGACTACGTCGGGATCAAGACGTTCGGCCCCGACGGCGAGGTCGTGGGCGAGCGCCGGTTCCTCGGCCTCTTCTCCAGCGCCGCCTACACCGAGTCGGTCACCCGCATCCCGGTGCTGCGCGAGAAGGTCACCGAGGTGATGCGCCACGCGGGCTTCGACCCCCGCAGCCACGCCGGCAAGGCGCTGATGGACACGCTGGAGAACTACCCGCGCGACGAGCTGTTCCACACCTCGCCCGACGAGCTCGCGCCGGTCGCGCAGGACGTGATGAACGCCCGCGAGCGTCGACAGCTGCGCGCCTTCGTGCGCAGCGACACCTACGGCCGCTACGTATCCGTCCTCGTCTACCTGCCGCGCGACCGCTACAGCACCGCCGTGCGCGAGCGCTTCGCCGAGATCCTGAGCGAGCAGCTCGGGGGCGAGCACGTCGAGTTCACCGCGCGGGTCAACGAGTCGACGACCGCCCGCGTGCACTTCGTGGTCCACCCGCCCAAGGGCGGCGAGATCCCCGAGATCGACGTCCCCGACCTCGAGCGCCGGCTGATGGAGGCCTCGCGGTCGTGGCGCGACGACTTCGTGTCCGCCGTGGTGAGCGAGTACGGCGTCGACGAGGGCTCGCGGCTGGCTCGGGTGTGGGCCCAGGCGTTCCCGGAGGCCTACAAGGAGGACTACCAGCCGCAGCGCGGGGCGGCCGACCTCGGTCGCATCGAGGCCATCGAGGGCGAGGAGGGCATCGACCTCGCCCTCTTCGACCAGGACGAGCGCGGAGCCCTCCACCGCCGTGGGGAGTCGAGGCTCAAGGTCTTCCGGGTCGGTGAGCCGCTGTCGCTGAGCGCCATGCTGCCGATGCTCACGTCGATGGGGGTCGAGGTCGTCGACGAGCGTCCCTACGAGCTCACCGGTCTCGCCCGGCCCTCGTTCATCTACGAGTTCGGCCTGCGCCACGGCCGGAGCCTCGAGCCGCACGAGCGCACCCTCTTCGCCGAGGCGCTCCGCGCGGTGTGGGACGGCTACAACGAGATCGACGGCTTCAACCAGCTGGTCCTCGCCGCCGGGCTGACGTGGCGGCAGGCCACGGTGCTGCGGGCGTACGCCAAGTACCTCAAGCAGGGCAACTCGCCCTTCGCCCTCGACTACATCGAGGAGGCGCTCCGCAGCAACGTCGACATCACCCGCCTGCTCGTCGAGCTCTTCGAGTCGCGCTTCGACCCCGGGCGCGGGAACCGCTCGCTGGAGCACGACGCCGAGGCGCGCGTCGCCAAGGTGGAGGCGGTCGAGGAGCGGCTCGCCAAGGCGCTCGACGACGTCGTCAGCCTCGACCACGACCGCATCCTGCGCTCCTACCGCACCCTGGTCCGGGCGACGCTGCGCACCAACTTCTTCCAGACACGCTCGTCCGACGCCGAGACGCCCACCGCAGCTCTGCACCACGACTACATCTCGTTCAAGCTCGAGCCGTCGGCCATCCCCGACCTGCCCGAGCCGCGACCGCGCTTCGAGATCTTCGTCTACAGCCCCCGCGTCGAGGGCTCCCACCTGCGCTTCGGCGCGGTGGCCCGCGGTGGCCTGCGCTGGTCGGACCGCCGCGACGACTTCCGCACCGAGGTGCTGGGACTGGTCAAGGCGCAGATGGTGAAGAACACCGTGATCGTGCCGGTCGGCGCGAAGGGTGCGTTCTTCTGCAAGCAGCTGCCCGACGCGTCCGACCGCGACGCGTGGCTCGCCGAGGGCGTGGCCTGCTACAAGACCTTCATCTCCGGCCTGCTCGACATCACCGACAACCTCGTCGACGGCGTCACGGTGCCGGCCCGCGAGGTCGTCCGGCACGACGGTGACGACTCCTACCTCGTCGTCGCCGCCGACAAGGGAACGGCGACGTTCTCCGACATCGCCAACGGCGTGGCCAAGGACTACGGCTTCTGGCTCGGTGACGCGTTCGCGTCGGGTGGCTCGGTCGGCTACGACCACAAGGCGATGGGCATCACCGCCAAGGGTGCGTGGGTCTCCGTGCAGCGCCACTTCCGCGAGATGGGCGTCGACTGCCAGGCCGAGGACTTCACCGCGGTGGGCATCGGCGACATGTCCGGCGACGTCTTCGGCAACGGCCTCCTCTGCTCCGAGCACACACGGCTGGTCGCGGCGTTCGACCACCGCGACATCTTCATCGACCCCACGCCCGACGCTGCGTCGTCGTACGCCGAGCGGCTCCGGCTCTTCGAGCTGCCGCGGTCGAGCTGGAAGGACTACGACACCTCCCTCATCTCCGAGGGCGGCGGCGTCTGGCCGCGGTCGGCCAAGTCGATCCCGGTGTCCGCGCAGGCGCGCAAGGCCCTCGGGCTCGCCGACGACGTCACGTCGCTGACGCCCGCCGAGCTGATGAAGGCGATCCTGCTCGCGCCTGTCGACCTGCTCTGGAACGGCGGCATCGGCACCTACGTCAAGTCGTCGGAGGAGACCGACGCCGACGCCGGCGACAAGGCCAACGACGCGATCCGCGTGAACGGCGAGGACCTGCGCGCCCGGTGCGTCGGCGAGGGCGGCAACCTCGGCTTCACCCAGCTCGGCCGGGTGGAGTACGCCCGGTTCGGCGCGCGCGGTGACGGCGGGCGGATCAACACCGACTTCATCGACAACTCCGCGGGTGTCGACACCTCCGACCACGAGGTGAACATCAAGATCCTGCTCGACCGCGTGGTGCGGTCGGGGGCGATGACCGAGGACGCACGCAACGACCTGCTCGCCGAGATGACCGACGAGGTCGGCCAGCTCGTCCTGCGCGACAACTACGAGCAGAACCTCGCGCTCGCCAACGCGCAGGCGCACGCGCCGTCGCTGCTGCACGTGCACGAGGACTGGATGCGCGCCCTCGAGAAGCGCGGCGTGCTGAACCGCGAGCTGGAGGGCCTGCCCAGCACCCGCCAGGTACGGCGTCGACTGGACCGCAAGCAGGGGCTGTCGGGACCCGAGCTGTCGGTGCTGCTGGCCTGGACCAAGATCGTGCTGGCGGAGGAGCTCGTCGACTCCGACCTGCCCGACGACCCCTACCTGCGCGAGGACCTGCTCGCCTACTTCCCAAGCCGCATGAAGCCCGACCTCGAGGCGGCCATCGAGGACCACCCGCTGCGTCGCGAGATCATCGTGACCCAGGTCGTCAACGACCTCGTCAACGGCGCCGGCATGACCTTCTGGCCGCGGCTGCAGGGGGAGACCGGGGCGACCCCGGCCGACCTCACCCGCGCCAACTTCGTCGCGCGCGAGATCTTCGGCTCGCTGGCCCTGCGTCAGGAGATCGCCGCGCTCGACAACAAGGTGCCGGCCGAGCGGCAGACCCGGATGCGCATCGAGATGCGCACACTGGTCGAGCGCGCGTCGCGGTGGCTGGTCACCAACCGGCGCCCGCCGCTCGACTCGAGCGCCACCGTCGAGTTCTTCCGCGGGCCCGTCCAGCGGGTCATGGCCGAGCTGCCCCACATCATGAGCGGACGCGAGCTCGACGACTACCGTGCCCGCGAGAAGCGCCTGACCGACCAGGGCGTGCCCCCCGACCTCGCGTCGCGCGTCGCGGTGCTGGCGTCGGCGTACGCCCTGCTCGGGATCGTCGAGACCGCGGACCGGCTCGACCTCGACCCGGTCGAGGTGGCCCGCGTCCACTTCGCGCTGGGGGAGCGGCTGGGCCTGCCGGCCCTCGTGGAGAGGATCTTCGCCCTGCCGCGCGACGACCGGTGGCAGACGATGGCCCGGGCGGCCGTGCGCGACGACCTCTACGGCGTCCACCAGCAGCTGGCCGCCCAGGTCCTGGAGTCCACCGACGCCGCCGACTCGGCCCCGGCCCGGGTCGCCGCGTGGGAGGACGCCGACGAGGAGGTCGTGGGACGCGCGGCGTCGACGCTGGAGGAGATCTGCCGTGAGGAGACCGCCGAGCTGGCGCGCCTGTCGGTGGGGCTCCGGGTGGTGCGCGGCCTGCTGTCCTGACGTACGCCGGCGCCGCCGGGGTCAGAGCAGCAGGATCGCTGCCACGACACCGGCGGCGACCACGGCCCACCGGAAGACCGCGTCGGGGAGCTTGCGGCCGATGCGGGCGCCGACGTAGCCACCCACCAGCGAGCCGGCGGCGAGCAGCACCACGACGTCCCAGCGCGGGTCGGCCACCACGACGAAGATCAGGCCGGCGACGATGTTGCCCACCATCAGCGACAGGGTCTTGAGGCCGTTGACGATCCGCAGCTCGAGGTCGGTGCCGATGCCCAGGACGGCCACCATCATCACGCCCGCGCCCGCCCCGAAGTAGCCGCCGTACACGCCGGTGATCGTGGCGAAGGCCGTGGTGGTGGGTGACATGTGCCGGCGCTCGGCGAGCGCGACGCCGTGGCGCGCCTCGTGCCGCTCACGCAGCCACCTCGCGATGCGCGGCTGCACGCCGACGAGCAGGCACGTGAAGAGGATGAGGTAGGGGACGATCGCCTCGAAGACGTCCGGCGGGAGGCCGAGCAGCAGGGTCGCCCCGATCACCGCGCCGACGGCGCAGACGACCACGATCGTCCGGGCGATCCGGCCCGCCTCGCGGACCTCGCTGCGGTAGCCGACGACGCCGCCGAGGCCGCCGGGGATCAGGCCGAGGGTGTTGGACACGTTGGCCACCACCGGCGGCAGGCCCAGGGCGATCAGCACGGGGAAGCTCAGCAGCGACGCGACCCCGACGGTGGAGGAGAGCACGCCGGCGCCCAGCCCCGCGGCGAGCACCACGAGCGCGTCGACTGCGGTCACCGCGCCTCACGGATGAGGGCGACGTCGCTCACCATCGCGACGTGGGCGTGCATCGCCTCGGCCGCCGCAGCCGGGTCCCCGGCGCGGATCGCCTCGGCGATCGCGCGGTGCCGGGCCAGGGAGTCCTGCGGCCGGCCGGGCTGGCCGAGGGACTCGAGTCGGGTCTCCCTGATCAGGTCGCCGATCTCATCCATCAACCGGGCGAGCAGGAGGGAGTGGGAGGCAGCGGTGACGGCGCCGTGGAAGCGCTCGTCGCCCTCGACGCCGCGACCGCCGGCCTCGACGTCGGCGGCCATGGAGGCGAGGGCGTCGTCGATGCGGGCGAGGTCGTCGTCGGTGCGTCGTACGGCGGCGAGGGAGGCGATCTTCGTCTCGAGCGCGTCGCGGGTCTCGATGATCTCGGGGAGCCGGTCGGCGTGGCTGCGGATCGCCTCCACGATGCGGCTCGTCTTCTGGTGGCGGGCGGTGACGACGGTGCCGTCGCCGTGGCGCACCTCGACGACCCCCACCACCTCCAGCGCGACCAGGGCCTGGCTCAGGGTGGCGCGACTGACCCCGAGGCGCTGCGCGAGCTCGCGCTCGGGCGGGAGCTTGTCGCCGGCCCGCAGCCCGTTGGCCTCGATCCACGCCGAGATCTGCCCCGCCACCTGCTCGTACAGACGGGTGCGGAGCAACCGCGGCGGGAAAGAGGACGACTCGGACATGGCACCACCCTATTGACGTTCGGCCCATTGTCCTATTGGCTAGGCCACTGAGCCAGCACTGTGACGAGGGCCACCCCCCGCGACCCCGCCGTGCCGGCACTCGACTCGGAAGGTGAGGCGTTATGGGTCCGGAATGGATTGCGATCATCGCGCTCGTCGCGTTGTTCGTGGTCGGCACCGTGCTGCCGATCAACATGGGAGCCCTGGCCTACGTGGCCGCATGGCTCGTCGGGATGTACTCGCTAGGACTCGACGAGAAGGAGATCCTCGCCGGCATCAGCGCCGACCTGGTCCTCACCCTGATCGGCGTCACCTACCTGTTCGCGATCGCGAGGCAGAACGGCACCGTCGACCTCATCGTCCGCACAGCCGTGGCCTCGGTCGGCGGTCGGGTCGCCCTGATCCCGTGGGTGATGTTCGCCGTCACCGCCGTGATCACCGCGATCGGCGCGGCCAGCCCGGCCGCGTGCGCGATCATCGGCCCGATCGCCCTCGGCTTCGCCGGTCGCTACGGGATCAGCCCCCTGATGATGGGCATGTTGGTCGTGCACGGCGCACAGGCCGGCGGCTTCTCGCCGATCTCGATCTACGGCACGATCACCAACTCGGTGATGGAGGACGCCGGTCTCGGTGCCACGCCGCTCACGATCTTCTTCTCGAGCCTGGTGGTCAACACCGTGATGGCCGCGATCCTCTTCGTCGTGCTCGGCGGCCGCAAGCTGATGAAGCTGCGCATGGACGGCGAGGGCGAGCTGGTCGAGGTCGGCGCCACGACGGCCGCGACGACCGGCGCCAGCACCGTGGGTGCGGCAGGCGGCGGCGGTACGGCGACCCGCGTGCACCCCGACCGCTCGGACGCCCGCTCGGCCACCGGCGCCACGCCCACCACCGGCACCCCGAACCCCGACGACGCCGGCACGACCCTCGAGCACGTGCTCACCCTCGTGGCCTTCCTGGCCGTGGCGGTCGTCGCGCTCGTCTTCGACAAGAACATCGGCTTCGCCGCGATCACGGCCGCGGTCGTGCTCTCGATCCTCACGCCGAAGGCCTACAAGGACACCGTCAAGCAGATCGCCTGGCCGACCGTCCTCCTCGTCGCGGGCGTGAGCACGTACGCCACGATCCTCACCACCGCCGGCTCCCCGGAGTTCGTCGGCAACTGGGCCGCCGGCCTCGGCGCGGCCGTGATCGGCGCGCTGATCCTCTGCTACGTCGGCGGCATCGTGTCGGCGTTCGCGTCCTCGACGGCGCTCCTGCCGGTGATCATCCCGATCGCGATCCCGCTCGTCGCCGAGGGCGGCCTGTCGGCCGGCTTCTTCGTCGCGGCGCTCGCGGTCAGCTCGACCATCGTGGACGTCAGCCCGTTCTCCACCAACGGTGCGCTCATGCTGGCCAACCGGCCGGACACGATCGACGAGACCACCTACTACAAGCAGATCCTCACCTACGCCACGATCGTCACCCTCGTCGGCCCGCTCCTCGTGTGGGCTGCCCTGGTCCTCCCCGGATGGGGCGCCTGATGACCGGACCGCTCTCCGACCTGCTCGTCGTCGACCTGACCCGCGCGCTCGCGGGCCCGCACGCCACCCAGATGCTGGGCGACCTCGGTGCCCGCGTGATCAAGGTGGAGGCACCGGGCAGCGGCGACGACACCCGCGGCTGGGGCCCGCCGTTCGTCGGCGAGCCCGACGCCCGCCAGTCGACGTACTTCCTGTGCACCAACCGCAACAAGGAGTCGATCGCCCTCGACCTCAAGGACGGGGCCGACAAGGACGTGCTGCTCGGTCTGGTGGAGCGCGCCGACGTGCTCGTCGAGAACTTCCGCACCGGTGTCCTCGAGCGCCTCGGCCTCGGCATCGAGGAGCTGATGCGCCGCAACCCGCGCCTCGTCGTCCTCTCGATCACCGGCTTCGGCCACGACGGGCCCGAGGGTGGGCGTGCGGGCTACGACCAGATCGCCCAGGGCGAGGCCGGGCTCATGTCGCTCACCGGGTCCGGCCCCGACGACCCGCAGCGGGTCGGCGTACCCATCGCGGACCTGCTGTCCGGGATGTACGGCGCCTACGGGGTGCTCGCCGCGCTCCACGAGCGGGAGCGCACCGGCACCGGGACGGTGGTGCGTACGTCGCTGCTGGCGTCCGTCGTCGGCGTGCACGCCTTCCAGGGCACCCGGTGGACCGTGGCCGGCGAGGTCGGCCGCGCCCAGGGCAACCACCACCCGTCGATCGCTCCCTACGGGCTGTTCCACTGCCGCGACGGCGCCGTGCAGATCGCCCTCGGCAGCGAGGGGCTGTGGAAGAGGTTCTGCGCGGGATTCGGCCTCGACCCCGAGGCCGACGGCATGGCCACCAACGGCGAGCGGGTCGCCCACCGCGAGCAGGTCATCGCGGTCGTCGAGCAGGCGTTCGCCGACTGGGACGCCGAGCCGCTGCTCGCCCGCCTCGCCGAGGTCGGCGTGCCCGCGGGCAAGGTGCGCACCCTCGACGAGGTCTACGAGTGGGACCAGGTCGCCAGCCAGGGGCTCCTGGTCGACGTCGAGCACCCGACCCTCGGCGCGCTCACCCTCCCCGGCCCGCCGCTGCGGTTCTTCGACGCCGAGGGCAGCGAGGTCACGCGTCGCAACCACGTCGCGCCGCCGCTGCTCGACCAGCACGCCGACGAGATCCGCGCCTGGGTCGGCGGAGGCGGGGCGTGAACACCCCACGGCGCTGGACCGCCCTTGAGCTGCTCGACCTGGTGCTCGATGAGGGGACCTTCACCTCGTGGGACGAACCGATCGACCGGTCCTACGCCGACGACGGCTACCGCGCCGAGCTCGAGGCCGCCGAGGCGAGGGCCGGCACCGACGAGTCGGTGCTGACCGGGCGGGGCGAGGTGCGCGGCCGGCCCGTCGCGGTCGTGGTCAACGAGTTCCGCTTCCTCGCCGGCTCCATCGGCCGGGCCGCCGCGGACCGCATCACCGCCGCCGTGCGCCGGGCGACCGCCGAGGGGCTGCCGCTGCTGGCGAGCACCGCGTCGGGCGGCACCCGCATGCAGGAGGGCACGCCCGCCTTCGTGCGGATGGTCGAGATCTCGCGCGCGCTGATGGACCACCGGGCCGCCGGACTGCCGTACCTCGTGCACCTGCGCCACCCCACGACCGGCGGCGTCTACGCCTCCTGGGGCTCGCTCGGCCACGTGACGGTGGCGGAGCCGGGCGCGCTCGTCGGGTTCCTCGGCCCCAGGGTCTACGAGGGCCTCAACGGACGCCCGTTCCGTCCGGGCGTGCAGGTCGCGGAGAACCTCGCCGCCGCCGGTGTGATCGACGGCGTCGTTGCCGCGGAGGACCTGCCCGCCATGGTCGACAGCGCCCTCGCGGTGCTGGTCGACGCCCCCGGCACGGGCCGGCTGCCGCTGCGGGTGGCACGCCCGGTCGGCGACCACGCCGCGTGGGACAGCGTCGAGCGGACGCGTCGTACGGACCGGGTGGGCGTGCGCGACCTCCTCGCCCACGGCGCCGCCGGGACGTTGCAGCTGCGGGGCACCGACGAGGGCGAGCGCGACTCGACCGTCCTCGTCGCGCTGACGCGGCTCGACGACCAGCCGTGCGTGGTCATCGGTCAGGACCGCTCGCGCCAGGTGCCCGGCCACGCGATGGGTCCCGGTGCGCTGCGTGAGGCGCGCCGCGGGATGCGGCTGGCCGAGGAGCTGGGTCTGCCGCTGGTCAGCGTCATCGACACCCCGGGTGCCGAGCTGTCGCCCGAGGCGGAGGAGCGGGCCATCGCCGGCGAGATCGCGCGGTGCATCGCCAC
Organism: Nocardioides sp.; assembly: GCA_035762385.1. GTDB lineage: Bacteria > Actinomycetota > Actinomycetes > Propionibacteriales > Nocardioidaceae > Nocardioides. The sequence continues at coordinate 14,969 of DASTPB010000235.1, forward strand.
GTTGACGACGATGTCCGTGCCCACCGTCTCGGTGATCCTCGGGCAGGGCTGCGGCGGAGGAGCGCTCGCCTTCCTGCCGGCGCGGACGGTCATCGCGACCGAGCACGCGTGGCTCTCGCCGCTGCCACCGGAGGGCGCGAGCCTGATCGTGCACGGCGACACCGGTCACGCGGCCGACATGGCGGCCCGCCAGCGCGTGCGATCCGCCGATCTCCTCGCCGACGGTGTCGTCCAGCACGTGGTCCCGGAGGTCGACGGCGAGTCGCCGCGCGACCTGGCGGTGGCCGTGGCAGCCGAGGTCGGGGCGCGCCTGCGCGAGCTCGCGGGTCGTACGCCGGTGGCCCACGCCTCCTGAGCCGTGCCACCATCGGGCATGCCCTCGGCTGCGCACTCGCTGACCCTGCCGGACGGACGCGAGCTGGAGTACCTCACCGGCGGTGCGGCCGATGGCTTCCCGCTGGTCCACCACACGGGCACGCCCAGCGCGGCGGTCGTCGACCCGCTGGTCTGGGCGGCCGCCGAGCGCGCCGGCCTGCACCTGGTGACGTACTCACGACCCGGCTACGGCGCCTCCACCCCGCGGCCCGCGCCCGACGGCTGGCCGGTGCCGATCGCCGCCGACGCCGAGGACACGACGGCCCTGCTGGACCACCTCGGGATGGGGGAGTTCGTCACCCTCGGCTGGTCCGGTGGTGGGCCGCGGGCGCTCGCGTGCGCGGCGACCCTGCCGGGGCGGTGCCTCGCCGCGGCGACGCTGGCGGGCGTCGCACCCGCCGACGAGTCCGGCCCCGACTGGACAGAGGGCATGGGCGAGGAGAACGTCCGCGACTTCGCCGCGGCCCGCGAGGGACGCGACTCCTACGGCCCCATCGCGGTCGACCAGGCGGCCGCCCTCGCGACGGTCACCGCCGCCGACATCGTCGCCTCGATGGGTGACCTGGTCGACGAGGTCGACGCCGCCGCACTCTCCGACGAGATCGGCGAGGCGGTCGCGGCGTCGTTCAACCACGCCGTCGCCCAGGGGCCGGGCGGGATGGTCGAGGACACCCTGCAGATCGTCCAGCCCTGGGGCTTCGACCTGTCAGCGATCACCGTCCCCGTCTCGGTGTGGCAGGGCGCGCGGGACCGGATGGTCCCCTTCGCCCACGGCCGCTGGCTGGCCGCTGCGATCCCCGGCGCCCGGGCCCACCTCTTCGACGACGAGGGCCACATCTCGCTCGTCAGGAGGATCGACGAGATCCTCGCCGACCTGCGGTCGCTGGCGGGCCTCTAGGTTCGAGCGGTGCGTGAGGGGGATTCCTCGACCCCCGAATCCTCCTCCGGCACCGCTCGACCGTCGGCACAGCGGTGAGGAGAGCAGGTTCTCGGGGCCCGGGAGCTCCCCGCTGACCGCGACGTCCAGCGGTCAGCTGGCCTTCTTGGCCTGCTTCTTCGCGGAGGTCTTCTTCGTCGTCGACTTCGTGGCCGCGGCCTTCTTGGCGGGCGCCTTCTTGGCGGGCGCCTTCTTCGCCGCCGTCTTCTTCTGCGCCGCCGACTTCTTGGTGGCGGACTTCTTCGCCGGCTTCACGTCGTCGGCCGCCTCCGCAGCGTCCGAGTCGTCGGTCTCGCCGCGGGCGGACTTCGCCGCGGCCACCGACTTCTGGAGCGCGGCGAGCAGGTCGACGACCTCGCCGGACGTCTTGGTCGAGGTCTCGGTGCGCTTGATCTCGCCCCCCTCGATCTTGGACTTCACGAGCGCCTCGACGGCGCCGGCGTAGTCGTCCTCGAACTCGGTGGCGTCGAAGTCGCCGGCCAGCGTCTCGACGAGCATGTGGGCCATCTTGACCTCTTGCGGCTTGGCGTCGTCGACCTCGACCTTGAAGTCGGGCACCCGCACCTCGTCGGGCCACATCATCGTCTGGAGCACGATGACCTCGCCGGCCTCGGTCTCGCGCACGCGCAGCACCGCGATCGTGGTGCGCTGGCGCAGGGCGACGGTGACCACGGCCATCCGGTCGGCGTCCTTCAGCGCCTGGCGCAGCAGCGCGTAGGGCTTGGCGCCGGCGCCCTCCGGCTCGAGGTAGTAGGACTTCTCGAAGAGCAGTGGGTCGATCTGCTCGCGGGGCACGAACTTCTCCACCGCGATCTCGCGCGACGACGTCGAGGGCAGCTCGGCCATGTCGTCGTCGGTGAGGATGACCATCTCGCCGTCCTCGGTCTCGTAGCCCTTCGCGATGTCGGCGTAGGCCACCTCCTCGCCGTCGAGCGAGCAGACGCGCTGGTACTTGATGCGTCCGCCGTCCTTGGCGTGCACCTGCCGGAAGGACACGTCGTGGCTCTCCGTGGCGGCGTAGAGCTTGACCGGGACACTGACCAGGCCGAAGGAGACGGCACCCTTCCAGATCGCTCGCATGCCACGACGATAGCCGTCACCACGGACGCCCGTCCCCCTGCGAAGGGATGCCAGACTGCTCGCGTGCGCCCGATGCTCGCCACCAAGACCGACCGCGTCCCTGCCGGCGCGCAGTGGTTGCACGAGGTCAAGTGGGACGGCGTCCGGGTGCTCGTCGACGTACGGGACGGCGTCGCCCGCATGACCAGCCGCAACGACAACGACGTGACCCCTGCGTGGCCCGACCTCGCGGCGCCGCCGCTGGGCGGGCGCGACCTCCTGGTCGACGGCGAGGTGATCGCCCTCAACGAGCGCGGCGTCCCCGACTTCCGCGTGCTGCAGCACCGCATGCACGTCCGCAACGCCCGCGAGGTCGCCCGCCTGGTGAAGGCCGTCCCGGCGACGCTGATGGTCTTCGACCTGCTCCGGCTCGACGGCGAGGACCTCACGGCCCGCCCGCTGGAGGAGCGTCGCGCGCTGCTCGAGGAGCTGCCGCTGGGCGAGTCGACCTGGCAGGTCCCGGCGGCTTACGACGACGGCGGCATGTTGTTCGACGCCACCCTGCAGCAGGGGCTGGAGGGGGTGGTGAGCAAGCGTCGCGGCTCGCGCTACCGCTTCGACTCCCGCAGCGAGGACTGGCGCAAGCTGGCCCACCGGCACCGCGGGTCGTTCGTCGTCGGCGGCTGGCGCCCGCAGACGGGTACGACGGACCGGCTGGCGTCGCTGCTCGTCGGCGAGCAGACCCCCGACGGCCTGCTCTACCGCGGCCGGGTCGGCAGCGGCATCGCCGGGGCGACCAGCACCCGGCTCGCGGCACTGATGGCACCGCTGGCGGCCACGTCGTCCCCGTTCGCCGACGAGGTGCCGCGCGTCGACGCCGACGGGACGTTCTGGGTCGAGCCGCGGGTCGTGGTCGACGTCGACACCCACGGCCTGGGCTACACGCGCCTGCGCCAGCCGTCGTTCCAGGGTGTCCGCGACGACCTGAGCCCGGAGGACCTGTCGTGACCGAGCTCCAGGTCGACGTCGAGGGCCGGACCCTGACGATCAGCAACCTCGACAAGGTGCTCTACCCGCGCACCGGCACCACCAAGGGCGAGGTGCTCAACTACTACGCGCAGGTC
>DASTPB010000236.1:0-3062 GCA_035762385.1 Nocardioides sp.
AGCAGGCGACGGGTCGGTCGTTGTCGGTGCACTCGAGGCGCGAGCCGGTCTCGCTGCTGTTGAGGCGGATCGGCACCTTGTCCCCCGTGACGACCGGCTGGGTGGGGGTGATCTCGTCGTAGGAGGTGCCGGTGACGAAGACGAACGGCGCGCGGGTGTCCTGTCCCCAGGTGAAGGTCGCCGGCGTGCCGTCCTCGTCGGGGGTGTCGTCGACGGTGGGCGGGACGAGGGGTGCGGTGTCGGGGGTCCGCGCGCGGTCGCCGAGGTCGACGGCTCGCGCCTCGAAGACGTAGCTGCCGGCCGCGGCGTCCGGCAGGTCGGCGTACGTCACCGGACTGCTGCAGGCGCGCCAGTCATGGGCCTGCGGACCACCGGTGAGGCGGCACTCGAGCCCGAAGGGACCCGGGTCGCCGTCGGAGACCTGCCAGCCGATGGTGAAGGTCATCGAGGACACGGTGACCAGTCCGGCGGGATTGGGCGCGGTCGAGGCCGCCAGCGTGGTCTCGGGCGGGGTGCTGTCGTCGCACCCGTTCTGCAGGACGTTCGGCGCGGTCTCGTCGACGCAACCCGGGGTGGCGCCCGCGGGCGGCGCTCCCCACGGCACCAGGGCGCCGCCCAGCAGTCCCAGCGCGGCCAGCCGGCTCGCGGTGCGGTGTCGAAGCATGGGTCCTCCCCTGGTGACGGCCTCTGTCGGGCGCGCTCCCGAGCGCCCTCACCGGGTCAACGAACGGGAGCGGCTCCGGTCACGAGCCACTGGTCGCCGCGAGCCCGCCACGAGAGGAGCACGCCGCGAGCGCCCATGAACACCACGGTCATCGCGACCCAGACGGCGACCAGGCCGTTCGGGAGCGTCGCCGCCCAGAGGGCAGCGGGGGCGTACGCCGCCAGCACGACCAGCCCCGCCCAGGCGAGGTAGGCGCCGTCGCCGGCGCCGATGAGCACGCCGTCGAGGACGAAGACCATCCCGGCGACGGGCTGACCGACGGCGGCGACGAGCAGCACCGGCACGAGCAGGTCGCGGACGGCCGGGTCGCTGGTGAACAGCGCGCCGATGAACGGCGACACCGCGGCGAGGGCCAGCCCGGCGACGGTGCCGCTGCCCCAGCCCCACTGCACCATCCGGCGGGTCAGCCGCCGGGTGCCCGCGACGTCGCCGCTGCCCAGCGCCCGGCCGGTGAGGGCCTGCGCGGCGATCGCGATCGCGTCGAGGGCGAAGGCGAGGAAGCTCCACAGGGTGATCGCGATCTGGTGGGTCGCCACGTTGACGTCGGTGGCCCCGGTGCCCACGCGCGTCACGGCGTACGTCCCGACGAGCAGGCAGGCGCGCAGCGCGAGGGTGCGGACGACGAGCGCGACGGCGGCGTGCGCGGCGGCCGTGATGCCGGCACGGTCCGGGCTGAGCGGGGCGTGGTGCTCGCGCGCGGCGCGGACCACCACGACCAGGAACCACGACGCGCTGATCACCTGGGCGAGGACGGACCCGATCGCGGACCCGGCGATCCCGAGGTCGAGGCCGTAGACGAGGACGACGTTGAACACGATGTTGAGGCCGTTGCCGACGACCGCGACCAGCAGCGGCGTACGCGTGTCCTGCAGGCCGCGCAGCACGCCGGTCGCGGCCAGCATCACCAGCACCGGGGTGGTGCCGAGGAAGGCGATGGCGAGATAGGTCTCGGCGTGGGCGGCGACCTCGTCACCCGCGTCGAAGGCGCCGACCAGCGTCGGGGTGAGGGCAATGCCCCCGACGGTGGCGACGACACCGATGATCACGGCCAACCACACGCCGTCGACGCCCTGGGCGAGGGCGGCGCGCAGGTCGCCGGCGCCGAGGTGGCGCGCGACGCTGGCGGTGGTGCCGTACGCGAGGAAGACGCAGAGCCCGACCACCGTCTGCAGGACCACCGCGGCGACGCCGAGGCCCGCCAACTGCGGCGTTCCCAGGTGGCCCACGATGGCGGCGTCGGCGAGCAGGAACAGCGGCTCGGCGACGAGGGCGAGGAAGGCCGGCACGGCCAGGCGCAGGATCTCGCGGTCCGTCGCCCGGTGCTCGACCTTCACAGGTTCACCCTAGGAACCCCGCAGACTTCGCTGATTCGGGGGCGGCATAGCGGCGGGTGTGCCCCGAGGTACATAGTCCGTTGGGACCACCTGTGCATGGCCGTGTGGATGAGGCGCCGGGACCGCTGGCCGTGGTGCGAGGCGATACCGATCATTCGGTATCCGCCAGATGGCGGACAGATGAACGACCGTGACGCGGAAGAACTTTTTGTCCACAGGGTGTGCGGCGCGTTTGCGCAGGTCAGGACCATTCCTGGGGCCTTCGACCAAGCTCGATCCACAGGGTCGTCCACCGCCACTGCACCCCTGCCAGCGTGTCGTCCACGGGTATGGACACCTTGTCCACAGCGCCTGTGGACAAGTCGGCGTCGCCGGCTTCCCTCCGGCCGTCGCGAGCACGTACGGTCCTGCGCGAGCGGTGAGGAAGACAGTGGGCTGACTCGGGTGCGAGCGGAGCCGGCAGCGATGCCGGCAGGGATGCCGGCCGATGTCAGTGGTCGTCCCTAACTTCGTGGTCAGCGGACCCGAGCGAGATGGAAGGGAGCACCGGTGAGCGTCACCTTCGAGGGGGACACCGACGAGGCCTGGGGTGACGGACCGGCGGCCTACGAGCCCGGTGACTCCCCCCGCTCGGCCGGTGACCGGACGCCCCCGCAGGACAACGCGGCGGAGCAGAGCGTGCTCGGCTCCATGCTGCTGTCCAAGGACGCGATCGCCGACGTCGTCGACGTCATCAAGGGCGTCGACTACTACCGCCCGGCCCACGAGGTGATCCACGACGCGATCATCGACCTCTACGGTCGCGGCGAGCCGGCCGACCCGATCACGGTGGCGGCCGAGCTGCAGAAGCGTGGCGAGCTGGTGCGCATCGGTGGCGCCCCCTATCTCCACACGCTGTCGGCCAACGTGCCGATCGCGGCCAACGCCGGCTACTACGCCGAGATCGTGCGCGACAAGGCGATCCTGCGCCGCCTGGTCGAGGCCGGCACCCGCATCGCCGCCCT
>DASTPB010000237.1:0-17945 GCA_035762385.1 Nocardioides sp.
GGCCTTCGGGTCGCCGCAGCTGATGGAGCAGCTCGCCCGGATGGACGCCAACCTCCGGGCCCTGCGCCCCGGCGAGGACTGGTCGGGCTCGGAGAGCTTCGAGGGTGAGCAGGGGATGGGACTCGGCGACGGCACCGGCGCGCTGCAGGACCTCGCGCAGCTCGACGCGCTCGCCGACCAGCTCGCGCAGTCGCACCACGGCGCCCGGATGGACGACGTCGACCTCGACGCGCTCGCCCAGCAGCTCGGACCGGAGGCCGCCGTCTCCGCCCGGACGCTGCAGGAGCTCGAGCGGGCCCTGCGCGACAGCGGCTACCTCAAGCGCGGCTCCGACGGCGAGCTGCGCCTCTCCCCGAAGGCGATGCGCCAGCTCGGCAAGGCGCTGCTGCGCGACGTCGCGGAGCGGATGAGTGGTCGCTCCGGCGCGCGGGAGACGCGTACGACCGGGCTCGCGGGTGAGCCGTCGGGAGCCACCCGGCGCTGGGAGTTCGGGTCCACCGAGCCGTGGGACGTGCCGCGCACGATCGGCAACGCCGTGCTCCGCGACGGCGGCGCCGCCCCGGTGCGCATCAGGGTCGACGACATCGAGGTGGTGGAGACCGAGGCCCGCACCCAGGCCGCGGTCGCGCTGCTGGTGGACACGTCCTTCTCGATGGCGATGGACGGGCGGTGGGTGCCCATGAAGCGCACGGCGCTGGCGCTGCACCAGCTGGTGCGCTCGCGCTTCCGGGGCGACGACATCCAGCTGATCGCGTTCGGCCGGCACGCGCAGGTGATGGAGATCGAGGAGCTGACCGCCCTCGACGCCCGGTGGGACAAGGGCACCAACCTCCACCACGGCCTGCTGCTGGCCAACCGGTTCTTCCGCAAGCACCCGAGCGCCCAGCCCGTGCTGCTGGTCGTCACCGACGGCGAGCCGACGGCCCACCTCGAGCCCGACGGTGAGGTCTGGTTCTCCTACCCGCCGCACCCGCTGACCATCTCCCACTCGGTGCGCGAGCTCGACGCCGCCGCGCGGCTCGGTGCCCAGACCACCTTCTTCCGGCTGGGGGAGGACCCCGGCCTCGCGCGCTTCATCGAGTCGATGGCGCGCCGGGTCGACGGACGGATGGTGAGCCCTGAGCTCGACGACCTCGGTGCCGCGGTGGTCGGGTCCTACCTCGGCTCGCGCGGTCCCGCGTCGTCGTACCGCGAGCACTTCGGCGACTGGTACGGCGGCGGCCGCGGCTTCTGGGTCTGAGGCCCGGCGGGGGTCACCGCGACGATCGCCTGCCGCTGCGCGGGGGTGGCGGCAGATCGCGATTGACGACTGGTCGGACCTGCCATGTGCCGCCACCCAGGCGGGGCCGTGCGCGGGGGTGGCGGCAGATCGCACGTGACGCCTTGTCGGACCTGCCATGTGCCGCCACCCCGGCGGGGGCCACGACATCGGTCGCATGCTCGGGGAGGACGTACGCCGCCAGGGTGGCTGGCGCGCACCGATCGCCCGCACCACACTGGCGAGATGCCCCGACTCGTGCAGGTGGCCCAGCGCGCCACGGACCTCGCCGCGACGACTGCGTTCTACGCCGACCTGCTCGGCGTCGAACCGGTCGCCACGTTCGACCCTCCCGGGCTCGCCTTCTTCGACCTCGACGGCGTCCGGTTGCTGATGGACCGCGGCGCCCCGTCGGCGTTGATCTACCTGTCCGTCGACGACATCGACGCCACCGTCGAACGACTGCGCGCGAAGGGCATCGAGATCACCGGGGAGCCGCACGTGATCTTCGGCCACGACGACGACACGCTCGGGCCCGCCGGCACGGACGAGTGGATGGCGTTCTTCACCGACCCCGAGGGGAGCACCGTCGGCCTGGTCGAGCAGCGCCCCCGCTGACGCGTCACCGGCGGTCCGCTGCCTCCAGCATCCGCAGCAGCTCGGCCCCCATGTGCTCGATGACCGCCTCGAGGGCCTTGGCCGGGCGGATCATCACGGTGAAGTCGACGATCTGTCCGTCGTCGTCCCAGGTGATCAGGTCGACGCCGGAGACCTGCAGGCCGCCGACCTCGGTGCGGAACTGGAGCACCGCGGAGTCCGCGCCCAGCCACTCGCGCTCGTACGCCAGCGCGGGACCGAGGACGGTGAAGGCGGCCGTCAGGTAGCCGACCACGGTGTCGCGGCCCTCCTGCGGCGTGTGGACCGCCGGGCTGCGGAAGACCGCGTCCTCGGCCACGAGGCCGGGCAGCCCCGCGGGGTCGCGGCTCTCCACGACGGCGTGCCACCGCGCGAGCGCGGCCTCGGACAGCGGAGTGGCCTCGGTGGGTAGCGACATGCGGGTGATCGTGCCACCCCGAGGGACTCAGTCGGCGAAGCCCGGGAGCGACTCCTCGAGGATCTCCCGGAAGGGCGCGGTGGTGCCGAGCTGGCTGAGCAGGCCGATGGCGCCGAGCCAGGTGCGGTGGATGAGCAGGTAGGACGTCGGCAGGTTGAGCTTGGTGGCGAGCGTGAACGTCTCCGAGCGAGGGTCGTTGACCCGCTCGAACTGCTCGCGCATCCACTCGCGGGTGAAGGTGAACTCGTCCTGGTCCGCCGGCTCGACGAACGGCGCGAGGTAGGCGAGCACCAGCGCCGGGTCGACCTCGATGTGTTCCTTGATGAACCCCTCCTCGCGGAGCCCCGCCACCAGCGACTCCTCGTCGGCGTCGAGCGCGATGCGCATCAGCCGTCCCATCGCCTCCGGCATCCCGCCCTCCTCGAGACGGGCGACGGCGCCGAAGTCGAGCACGCCGAGGCGGCCGAGGCCGCCGTCCGGGGCGGGCAGGACCCGGAAGTTGCCGGGGTGCGGGTCGGCGTGGAGCATGCCGGTGCGCCGCGGCCCCTCGAAGAGGAAGCGCACGAACAGCTCGCCGTAGTGGTCGCGCTCCTCCTGGGTGCCCTCGCGGATGAGGTGGGCGAGCGAGTGCGGCGAGTCCATCCACTCGGTGACCAGCACCTGCTCGCCGACCGCCACCACCGGCGGCACCACCACGTGGTCGTCGCCCTCGAACGCCTCGGCGTACGCCGCCTGCGCCTCGGCCTCGAGGTGGTAGTCGAGCTCGTCGGCCGCGCGTGCCTGGAGCTCCGCCACGAGCGGCTTGATGTCGAGGCCCGGGAAGGCCGGCGCCACGCCCCGGGCCAGCCGCGCGATCTGCCGCAGGTCGCCGAGCAGGGCCTCGCCGGCGCCCGGGTACTGCACCTTCACCGCCACCTCGCGCTCGTCGCCGGAGCCGTTCGCGTGGTCGAGCCACCGGCCGCGGTGCACCTGGCCGATCGACGCCGCGGCCGTGGGGGCGCCGTCGAGCCACACCAGCCGCTCCTTCCAGTCCGCGCCCAGGTGGGTGGTCAGCTGCTCGCGGACCGTTGCGGTGGGCATGGGGGGAGCGGAGTCCTGGAGCGCGGTGAGGTGCTCCCGGTAGGGGGCGGCGACGTCCTCGGGCAGGGCGGACTCCAGCACGCTGAGCGCCTGGCCGAACTTCATCGCCCCACCCTTGAGCTCGCCCAGGGTGCGGAAGAGCTGCTCGGCAGTGCGCTGCTGCACCTCGCTGAGCACCGCGTCGGCCGGCTTGCCGCCGAGCCGCTTGCCGAAGCCCATCGCCTGGCGCCCCGCGTAGCCGAGTGGGAGCGCGGCGAGACGGGCCGTACGCGCGGCAGCCTTGCGGGGGAGCTCGGTCATGCCCCCCATTGTCCGGGTCGACGCAATCGGGTTGCCGTACCCGCTCCGCCGCGGCGCGCCCTCAGGCGACGACGACGCAGGAACGCCCGGGCGTGACCTGCCGCACAGTGGCTCGTTGAACAAGTGACGACCTCGACCCTCGGGAGGACCATCCGTGCGACCCCAGACCCTTCTCGCCTGCGCAGCGAGCGTGCTCGCCGCCACGGCCACCTTCGGAGTCGGCGCGACCGCGCCGGCCGCAGGACAGGCCACCGCCTCGGCTGCTGCCCCGGCCAACGTCTCCGACTTCCTCGCCCGGCAGCTGGGCGGCCTCACCGGCCGGACCACGGTGATGGTGCACGGCACCTCGATCACGGCCGCACGCCAGGCCGTCGCGGCCACCGGGATGCGGAAGGCCGGCGAGTTCACCCGCATCGGCGTCGTGATCGCCGACGCCACCCGCAGCCAGGTCGAGGCGGTGCGCACCCAGGCCGGCGTGACGTACGTCGAGGGCGGGGAGCAGCCGATCGACTTCTTCGCCGACAACCTCGCCGAGACGTCCAACCAGGCCACGCGCGGCGCTGAGGCGGCCGCCACGCTGACCGGCGCCGACGGCTCGCCGCTGACGGGCAAGGGCGTCAGCGTCGCGGTCATCGACTCCGGCGTCGACCCGACCCACCCCTACTTCAAGGAGGCCGACGGCTCGAGCGCCGTGGCCGCCAACCTCAAGGCGCTGTGCGAGCCGTTGACCGAGACCTGCTCGGTGCAGCGCGTCCCCGCGACCGTCGACACCGACACCCTCTCGGTCGGCGGCCACGGCACGCACGTCAACGGCATCGTCGCCGGCCGTCCGACCACGCTGTCCGACGGCGGCCGGCTGCAGGGTGCCGCCCCCGGCGCCAAGCTGGTGTCGATCTCGACCGGCGCCGGCATCGTGATCCTGGGCGCCGACTCCGCGCTCAACTGGGTCCTCGAGAACCACGACGCACCCTGCGGTGCCGGCGTACCCGCCTCCACCTGCCCGCCGATCAAGGTCACCAACAACTCGTACGGCCCGTCGGGTGGCGGCGAGTTCGACCCCGAGTCGGCCACCGTCAAGCTGCAGCGGGCCCTCGCGGCCGAGGGCGTCGTCACGGTCTGGGCGGCCGGCAACGACGGCGGCGACGGATCGACGAGCCTGACCAACCCGCCCGGACAGGACCCGACCGGCGGCATCCTCTCGGTCGCGTCCTACTACGACCAGGACACCGGCACCCGCGACGGCGTCGTGTCCGAGTTCAGCTCCCGCGGCCTCGCCTCGGACGCCTCCACGTGGCCCGACCTCTCCGCGCCCGGCGAGAACATCACCTCGTCGTGCCGGCTCTACCTCGCGATCTGCTCGACCGGGCTGGACCCCCGCAACGGCCCGGGCGCACTCGACATCGGCACGTTCAACACGATTTCTGGTACGTCGATGGCGGCGCCCCACATCGCCGGGATCGTCGCGCAGCTGTTCCAGGCCGACCCGACCGCCACGCCCGCCGAGATCGAGCAGGCGCTGAAGGTCTCGGCCCACAAGTTCACCGACGGAGCGGCCTACAGCTCCGGACCGGTCGGCACGACGTCGTACGACAAGGGCCACGGCCTGGTCGACGTCGTGGCGGCCGTCGCAGCCCTGGGCTGAGCTCCGGCTCGTCCCTGGACTGACACAGAACCTCCCAGGAGGGCCGTCGCGCGACAGGGGCGCGGCGGTGCGAGGCGGGCGGAGGCCGTGGGGTCTTCCGCCCGCCTCGGCGTCGTCCTCCCGGCGCGGCCGCGGTTGCTGGCAGGCTGGGACGGTGGAGATCGAGTTCGCCGGCGAGGTGGTCGAGTGGCGCGGCCCGGCGCCGTACCTGTTCGTCGCGCTCCCGCCGGACGCCGCGGACCTGGTCGACGAGGTGAAGGCCGACGTCGTCTACTGGGGCGTGGTGCCGGTGCGTGCGTGGATCGGCGAGACGTCGTTCACCACCGCGATGTTCCCGCGGGAGGACACCTGGTTCCTGCCGCTGAAGGTGGCGGTGCGCCGCGCCGAGGAGGTGGACCTCGGCGACGTCCTCGACGTGCGGCTGCAGGTGGGTCGCGACTGATCGGACGTCCGGTGCAACCTCGGGGCACTCGTTCGCGTCTCTCCCTACGTCCCCGTCCGGGGGCCTGACGAGAGAACGGACAGCACCCATGCGCAGGACCATCCTCGGCGCCGCGACCCTGGCGGTCGCGACGCTCGCCGTCGCCCAGATCCCCGCAGCCCACGCCGACGGCATCGGCGTCTCCGACCCGAAGGACCTCGGCCACGGTGTCGACCTGCGGTCGGTGGAGGTCGAGCACCGGACGAGCAACGTCGTGGTGACGACCACCCACACCGACCTGCGGCCGTCCTTCCGCACGGGCTCGTCGGGCTCCGTCTTCCTCGACACCGACCCGGACGACCGAGGGCCGGAGTACCTCTTCGCGGGCGGCTTCTTCCTCGGCACCGACTACGCCCTGCTCGCGGTCGACGGCTTCTCGGACACCTCGCCGGAGCCCGTCGAGGGCTCCTACCGGATGCGGGTCGACTACGACGCCGACCGGGTCCGGTTCCGGATCTCGCGTGCGGCGCTCGGGTCACCGGAGGAGGTACGGGTCGCCGTGCGCGTCGCCGGCACCCGTCCCGACGGCTCGGAGACCCGCACCGACTGGCTCGGCCAGCCGCGCAGCTGGACGGACTGGGTCGCCCAGTAGGCGCAGGCGGCCCGGGTGGTCACTTCACCTCCCGGACCTCCTGCGGCCACCCGCACCCCTCGGCGACCCGTCCCGCCCACATCTTCGCGGTCTCGAGGTCGGGCACCTCGATGATCGTGATGCCCCCGAGGTATTCCGTCGTCTCGGCGTAGGGGCCGTCCGAGATCACGACCTCCCCGCTGGTGGCGTCGGCGCTGACGGCCAGGGACATGTCCTCCACGAGACCCCCGGCGAACACCAGGACGCCCGCGGCCTCCATGTCCCTGACCACCGCCGTGCTCGGCTCGACCCGGCTCTGGTACCACTCGGCCGGGTGGTCGCCCACCCACTGCTGGTGGAAGTAGATGGCGTACTTCGGCATGTCGCTCCTCTCGTGCGGCCGCCCCGTGCGGCCGGTCACCACTCTGACGGACGAGCAGGGCCCGGATCGACAGGTCAGCCGAGCGAGGGGCACAAGTGGTGGGTGGAGAGGGCGCGCGCAGCCTGCCGGGCCCCCGCGGCGAGGCAGGCGCGGACGTCGCCGCCGTCGAGGTGGGCGGCGAGGTAGCCGGCCATGAACCCGTCGCCCGCGCCGTTCGTGTCGACCACGGCGGACACCGGCTCGGCGGGGATGGTGTGCTCCTCGCCCCGCGCGTCCACCGCGAGCGCGCCGTCGGCGCCGAGGGTGCAGACCGCCACCTGTGCGCCCCGCGCGACGCACGCCCGCACGAGCTCGTGGACCGACGACGCCTTGTCGCCGTTCATGAAGACGAAGCTCGCCGCGTCGGCGAAGGGCGCGTGGAACCCGCTCCGGCCGTCGTAGTCGTGCAGGTCGGTCCAGATCGGTACGCCGGTGGCGACGACCTCGTCGATCGCGGCGCGCGAGGTCGCGCTGAGGTCGAGGACGACGGCCCGCGCGCCGCCGGCGGCTGTCCTGACGGACTGCGTCGCTGCGGCCGTGGCCCCCACGTCGACCTGCGGGACGTCGAGGTAGAGCGACACCCGCCCGCCCCGGGGGTCCATCAGGTTGAGGTGCTGCTCGCTGGGGCCGTCGACGTACGTCGCCACGAGGGGGACCGAGGCGCGTCGCAGCGCCTGCTCGATGTCCGTCGCAGCGGCGTCGGTGCCGAGCACGGTGTGCAGCTCGACGTCGACCCCGAGCTCCCGCAGGTGCGCCGCCTTGCCGGCGGACGTGCCGCCCAGCACGTGTCGGTGCCCGCGCGCGAACTGCATGTGGGGCCGCGGCGCCGGCAGCTCGTCGAGGTCGACGACCTGGTTCCACGACGCCGGACCGTGAACGACCACCTCGACCATGGCGAGGACGCTATCGGTCTGTGGGGCCCTGGCCGTCGTCCTGGGGCTCGAGGTACGACACCGCGGTGCCGCGCGACCGGGCGTACGCGATCTCCCGCCGGGTGTCCTCGCCGACGTAGCCGCCGACGTTCACGACGAGGACCTCGTCCGCCATCGCCACCCGCTGCAGGTGGATCCGCCCGAGGAGTGCGCGCTGGTCCGGGTCCAGGTCCATCGACGGATCGAGGGCGGTCGGAGCCAGCACCACGTGCCCGGCCATCGTCAGCTCGGTGCCGAGGCGCTCGAGCTCCTCACGGAAACGCATCGATCCGCAGAGCGTGACCACAGGGAAGTCGTCGGACGCGGGCTGCATCTGCTCGACGGGCACCGGGTGACGGTAGCAACGAGAGCGGGCGGTCTTCGTCGGGGAGCCCGGCGAACCGGGTGAACGTGCCGGCTTCGGCGATCTCGCCGGCGGCCTTCAGGAAGGGGACTGATCGCGTTGCATGGGCGCACACTGGGTAGGTGGCCGAGCACACGCTGATCCTCCTGAGACACGCGAAGTCGGACTGGTCGGGCCACGAGGGTGACCACGATCGTCCGCTCGCGAAGCGCGGGCGGCGCCAGGCGCCCGAAGCGGGTCGGTGGCTGGCTGCCAACGTCGCCTCGATCGACCTGGCGATCGTCTCCACTGCCGACCGCGCTCGAAGCACCTGGGACCTGGCTTCGGACGAGCTCGACGAGCCACCGCAGACCCGGCTCGACGACGACGCCTACGCTGCCTCCGCCGCTGACCTCCTGCACATGGTCCGCAGTCTCGACGAGGCACTGAACACAGTCGTGCTCGTCGGTCACAATCCCGGCATCGAGGAACTCGCCGAGGTCCTCACAGCCGAGCGAGTGCCGATGCCGACCTCGGCTCTGGCGGTCATCGAGCTCACCAGCACCTGGGACGGCGCCGGTCGGGGGCGTGGGCTCCTGCGCGCGGCTGGGCGCCCACCGATCTCCGCCCGATAGGTCGCACCGCGGGGCGGTCTTGCCCTGACTCCGGTGGCACGGTCCAGCGCTAGACGGTCAGCGCCGGGTCGAGATCGGCGTACCGGTGGAACCACGGCTGTGCCTGCTCCAGCTGCGCGGCGAGCCGCAGCAGCAGACCGTCGGAGGCCAGGGGGCCGACGAACTGCACGCCCAGGGGCAGGCCGGTGGCGGTCCAGTGCAGAGGGACGGAGATCGCGGGACGACCGGTGAGGTTGGCAAGCTGGGTGTACGGCACCCAGCCCAGGTTCTCGCTGATGAGCTGGTCGAGGATGCCGGTCGCGTTGAGGAGCTTGCCGGCGCGCACCTTGGCGATGATCCGCGAGGCCCGCTGGAGCAACGGCGGGGTGTCGATCGAGCCCACCTCCAGCGGCGGCTTCGCCAAGGTCGGGGTGAGCAGCAGGTCGAAGCGCTGGTGGAAGTCGTCGAGCGCGCGGATGTGCCGGTTGACGTTCTCCAGCGCGGCGAAGAACGCCGCGACGCCGGCGGCGCGGCCGATCTCGGCTGCCGCGAGTGAGTCGGCAGCGAAGGCGCTGTCGGGCGAGCCGAGCCGGTGCTTGATCTGGCTGATCTGACCGTGGAGCTGTGCGAACCAGATGCTCAGGAAGTCCCGGGCCAGGGCGTCGTCGTCGTGCGGCGCGTCGACTTCCTCGACTTCGTGACCGAGGTCGGCGAGCAGGCGAGCGGCCCCCTCGACGGCGGCGACCGCCTCGGGGTCTGGACTGGGGTTGATGGCCGAGGAGACCGTGAAACCGATCCGCATGCGCGCGGGCGGACGGTCGAGCTCCGGAAGGAAACGATCGGGGGTCGCGGCGGCGTACGCCGCGTAGCGGGTCGGCGCGCCCACGATCGCATCGAGCAGCGCGGCGCTGTCCCGGACGCTGCGGGAGACCACCCCCTGGGTGACCATCCCGAACATCATCTCGCTGCCCTGCGGGCCGTAGGGCGTGAGGCCACGGCTGAGCTTCAACCCGACCAGGCCGTTGCAGGCCGCGGGGATGCGGACCGACCCGCCGCCGTCGTTCGCGCCGGCCGCCGGGACGATGCCCGCGGCGACGGCGGCGCCCGAGCCACCGGACGATCCGCCCGGAGTGCGGGCCAGGTTCCACGGATTGCGGGCCCGTCCCAGCAGATCGTCCTCGGTGATGCCCTTGGCTCCGAACTCAGGGGTGTTGGTCTTGCCGAAGACAACGAGTCCGGCGTCGAGGAAGCGCTGCGTGACGAGTGCGTGCTCGTCGGCCACGTCGTCCACCAGCGCGTGCGAGCCGTTGGTGGTGGGGAACCCGGCGTACTCCTGGGCGAGATCCTTGACGAGGAAGGGCACGCCCGCGAAGGGGCCGCTCAGCGGCTCGGCCGCACGCGCATCGGCCACGTCGTCCAGCATCCTGACGATCGCGTTGATCCTCGGGTTGACCTGGTCGGCACGCTGTCGTGCCAGGGCCAGCAGCTCAGCCGGAGTGACCTGCTTGTCGGCAACCAGGGCTGCCAGGTCGGTGGCGTCACTGGTCAGGTAGTCGTCGAGGTGCACGGGGCGAGTGTAGGAGCGCGCCGTCCCTCCTATCGCCGAGGGAGGGTTCCGTCGACGGCGGGCTCCGGATCCGGGATGCCCGCACGTGGCACGGCTGGGTCGACGGCGTGCGCCGCGGCCTCGAAGTAGCGCAGCAGCTCCACCGGGAAGGGCAGCACCAGGGTCGAGTTCCGCTCAGCCGCCACCTCGACCATCGTCTGCATCAACCGCAGCTGAAGGGCACCGGGTGTCGCGGTCATCGCTGCAGCAGCCTCGGACAGCTTCTTGGAAGCCTGGAACTCCCCGTCCGCGGTGATGACCCGGGAGCGGCGCTCGCGCTCGGCCTCCGCCTGGCGCGACATCGACCGCTTCATCGTCTCGGGCAGCGCGACGTCCTTGATCTCCACACGGTCGATCTCGATGCCCCACGAGGCGGCCGGGCTGTCGAGCATCACTTCGAGGCCCTGATTGAGCTGCTCGCGGTTGGACAACAGGTCGTCGAGCTCGCTCTTGCCGATGATCGACCGCAGCGAGGTTTGTGCCACCTGCGAGATCGCGTACTGGTAGTCCTGCACCTGGACGACCGCACTGAGCGGGTCGTTGACTCGGAAGTAGACGACCGCATCCACGCGCACGGTCACGTTGTCGCGGGTGATGCCGTCCTGCGCCGGGACAGGCATGGTGGCGACCTGCATGTTCACGCGGCTCATCCGGTCCACGAACGGGATGAGCATCGTCGGGCCAGGTCGCCTCACCTCCCGCTGGGCCCGACCGAGCCGGAACACGACGCCGCGCTCGATCTGCTTGACCACGCGGAAGCTCGTGGCGACGCCCAGAACGACCAGGGCGACCAGGGCCAGAAGCACATTGAGCAGGACGTCCATGACGACCTCCAAGGACCGGTGATTGCCTCGGTCTCAAGCGTACGTCGCCCGAGCCGTTCCCCCCATCGGCAGTCGGGTGGGAGCTTGCACCGCGGTTGTCCGTGCCCTTCACGTGACGTGGTGTGGCTGGCTCCGTTCACTGGTGCAGACATCCGTTGACAGGGTCATCAGCCCACCGGAGCATGAGGAAACTGGCGTCGAGGAGTCATTGAGCCAACCACTGAGCCGCTCGACCGGGACACCGTCGGACGGGACCGAGCCCGACCCGCGCCGCTGGTGGGCGCTTGCGGTCCTCGCCGCCGCACAGCTGATGATCATCCTCGACGCGTCGATCGTGAACATCGCCCTCCCGTCGGCCCAGGCCGACCTCGACATCAGCAACGCCGACCGCCAGTGGATGGTGACGGCGTACACGTTGGCCTTCGGCGCGTTGCTGCTCCTGGGCGGTCGGATCGCCGATTACACCGGCCGCAAGCGCACCTTCATCATCGGCCTGCTCGGGTTCGCCGCCGCCTCGGCGATCGGTGGCCTCGCACCCAACCAGGAGCTGTTGTTCGCGGCCCGGGCGCTGCAGGGGGCCTTCGCCGCCCTGATGGCGCCCGCCTCGCTGTCGATCGTGACCGTCACGTTCACCGAGCCGAAGGAGCGCGCGCAGGCGTTCGGGGTGTTCGGTGCCCTCTCCGGCGGTGGTGCCGCGATCGGCCTGATCGTCGGCGGGGTCCTGACCGAGTACGCCTCGTGGCGTTGGTGCCTCGGCGTCAACGTGCCCGTGGCCCTGGTCGTGGCTGCCGCAGCCATCCCGCTGGTCCACGAGAGCAAGGCGCACGGCGACACCCGGTACGACGTCCCCGGCGTGCTGCTCGCCACCGCTGGCCTGTTCTCCCTCGTCTACGGCTTCACCGAGGCCGCCCGGGCCGCGAACCCCGATGACCCGAGCTCCACCGCCGTGCAGGGTTGGGGGGACCCGAGCACGGTGACGTTCCTGGTGGCCGCCGCCGTGCTTCTCGTCGCGTTCGTGCTCTGGGAACGTCGCGCCCGGAACCCGATGCTGCCGCTGCGTGTGGTTCTCGACCGCAACCGCGGCGGGTCCTTCCTGGTGTTCCTGCTGGTGGGCGCGGGACTCTTCGCGATGTTCCTGTTCCTGACCTACTACTTCCAGGTCAACCTCGGCTACAGCCCCCTCGAGGCCGGCTTCGCGTTCCTCCCGTTCAGCCTCGGGATCATCCTCGCCGCCGGCGGCGTCGCGCAGCTGCTCCCGCGGGTCGGCCCGAGGGCGCTCATGCTGCCGGGGCTCGTGATGGCAGTGATCGGCATGCTGCTCCTGACCCGCATCGAGGAGGACACGTCGTACTGGGCGCTCGTCTTCCCGGCGATGGTCGTCATGTCGGTCGGGCTGGCCGGGGTGTTCATCCCGGCTGCCAGCACGTCGTTGGTCGGCGTCCAGAGCCACGACGCCGGTGTCGCGTCCGCGGTGCTCAACACCTCGCAGCAGATCGGCGGCTCCCTCGGGACCGCCCTGTTGAACACGTTGTTCGCTGGTGCGGTCACGGCGTTCTTCACCGACAACCCACCGGCCAGCCCCGAGCAGGCGCAGCAGCTGCTCCCGGACGCCTTCATCGAGGGCTACCACGTGGCGTTCTACTGGGGGGCCGGGCTGTTCGCCGTGGCACTGCTCGTGTCCTTCGCGCTCATCACCGCCCACAAGGAGGACATCCCGGCCGATGCCACGGGTGCCCCCGATCCGGCCGGGCAGCCCGACGCGCCACCTCTCGCACCCTGAGCCTGCGGCGGCGCGAGGTGACGAGGCCCCGCGTGCGCGCACCCGTACGGATGGGAGACGTAGGGGACATTCCGCGCGTCACTGTCGACCCGTTCCAGTACGGTCCGGGCCATGCGAGCGGTTGTCCAGAGGGCCTACGGATCCGTCGACGACCTCACGGTGAGCGAGGTCCCTCGGCCGGAGCCGGCGGCGGACGAGGTGTTGATCCACGTCCGGGCGGCTTCCGTGCATCCCGACGTGTGGCACGTCGTGGCCGGCAGGCCCGCGGTGCTCCGCCTGATGGGCTCCGGGGTGCGACGCCCTGGCCAGCCCGTACCCGGGACCGACGTCGCTGGCGTCGTGGAGTCCGTGGGCAGCGCGGTGACCCGGTTCGAGCCGGGTGACGAGGTCTTCGCAGAGACGGTCCGCGGTGTCCAGTGGCGCAACGGCGGCGCGTTCGCCGAGTACGCCACAGCTCCCGAGGTGGGCGTCGCGCTCAAGCCGCCCGCCGTCAGCTTCGAGGAGGCAGCCGCGGTGCCGACCGCCGGCATCATCGCCCTGAACAACCTGCCCCGCCGTCGGGTGCCCGCCGGTTCGAGAGTCCTGGTGAACGGCGCTGCGGGAGGCGTCGGCGCGATCGCCCTGCAGCTCGCCAAGGCGTACGGCGCGCACGTCACCGGTGTCGACCACTCCAGCAAGCTGGAGCTCCTGCGCTCGCTCGGCGCGGACCGGGTCATCGACTACACGTCCGAGGACTTCACCCGCAGCGGCGGGCAGTGGGACCTCGTCTTCGACGTCCCGGGGAACCATTCCTGGCGGGAGACCCGTCGAGCACTGCACCCACGAGGCAGCTACATCCTGATCGGGCACGACGCCTTCGGGGCGATCGGACACCGCTGGCTCGGCAGCATCCCGCGCCTCCTCGGACTCGTGGCACGTTCAGCGGTGTCCCCCCAGCTGCGCGGCGGGTCCTTCGCTCCACCGGACAAGCGAGAGCTGATGGACACCCTTGCGAGCCTCATGGGCAGCGGTCAGCTGCGCGTGGTGGTGGACCGGACCTTCCCCCTGGACCAGGCGCCGCAGGCACTGCGTCACCTCATGTCCGGCCAGTCCGTGGGACGCGTCGTACTCACCATCGACGACTGAGGCAGTAGGTCGCCCCGCGTGTCGGTGGCAGGGCTTCGTTGATGCGTCGACGTTCGCGGTCGGGACGCCGCGCCTCGATCACATCGATGGCATCGGGCTCTGGCCCGGGATCGTGAGCCCGGGAAGCGCGTCGGGGGCAACGAGCATGGTGACGCCGAGCACCACCAGGATGATCGCTGTCCCGTACGTCGCGGTGCGACGCCACGGGATCGTCTTCTCGAACGCGATCAGCCCGGCGACCACGGCCATCCAGGTCACGCTCATCACGCCCAGCGCGAAGAGCGATGCCATCAGGGCCCAGCAGCAGCCCACGCACCACGCGCCGTTGCCCAGTCCCATGCGGAACGCACCCGTCCACCCGGTCCGCCAGGAGCCGAGCAGCGTGCCGAGCGGACTGCGACACTTCCCCAGGCAGACGTCCTTGAGGGGTGTCAGCTCGTAGCCGGCGGCCACCAGGAGCGTCACTCCGGCGATCGTCTGCCCGGCGTTCTCCCAAGCGAGGGTGCCCTGCGCAGCATGAGTCGCGGCGAGCGCGACCAGGAACGCGACCACCCCGGCGGCCGCCCAGGTGGCGAGATATCCGGCGGTGAAGGCCAGAGGCAGTCCTCGCGACCCGCTCATCCGTGCGTAAAGGGCGACGGTCGGTGAGACCGACGGGAACATCATCGCCGCCATCATCACCACCCAGGCGCCCACGAACCAGCCGAAGGCTCCGAGACCGGTCCAGGGCCCGTCGTCCATGCCCTGCATCTCGCCGGCCGTCCACCACCAGCTCAGCGCGGCCAGCGCGACGAGGACGGCGACGATCCCCAGGTGGGCACGCGTCGCGGCGTACGCCGGTCGCAGGCCGGAGCCGGTGACCGACCCTGCTCCGGACATGACGCTAAGCGGCCCAGGAGAAGCTCGACTTCGACAGGCCTGTCCTGCCCTCGTAGGTGATGCCGAAGGCGTTGATCGTGGTGCGCTTCGCCTCGGCCATCACCAGGTCGGACCCGACCGGGTGGAACATCCCGGCGAACCGCACCGGCTCACCGGTCTCGACCCCGAAGGGGACGATGTCCTGGATCTGGAAGTCGATCACGTCGTCCACGCGGACGCTGTGCAGCAGGCCGTCGTCCTCGATGTCGATCGCCGCGCGCTGCACGCCGAGCATCTCGCCGATCAGCGGTGCCAACCCGGCCATCGGCCCGCCCAGCTGACCGCCGAAGAGCTGGACCAGCTTGTCGAACTGCTCCTCGGAGGCGTTGTCGTCGACGAACACCCCGACGCGCCAGTTGCCGTCTGTCATCACCTTCGGGGTGTCGGCGATGAGCACGACCTTCCGCCCGGCGATGTCGGTGCCGTCCACCGAGCCCTCATGGACGTTGAAGGCGAGCGTCACCCGGCAGAAGTCGTAGGTTGCCCCGTGGTCGAGGGACGTGTTGCAGGGGCACATGAGCTCGCAGGAGCAGGTCTCGCTGTAGCTTCCGGCCAGGTTCCATGCCATCGGACTCTCCGTTCGCGCGCGTCCGACCAGTGTCCCGCCGCCCATAGCAGTGCGTCATCCCTGGCGCAAGGTGGTCTGGACAATGCCCGGAGATCGAGCTCCCATGCCGCCGCCTGGGAGCGCCGCCACGCACACCCGACGTCGCCAGGTGCGGCGACGCCGGGCGACGCGACTAGCTGGCGCTCTGGAGTGCCTTGACCTCGTCGCGGGCAGCGACCACAGCGGCCTGCTGGCGTACGACCACCTCGCGGAATCCTGCGCTGAGGTCCTTCTTCAGGGCGTCCTCGTACTCCGAGACCGCGTGGTCCTCACCGGTCAGCGCAGCCTTGAGCACCGCCTCGGCGTCGTCTCCGGTCAGGGCGTCCTTCAGCGCGATCCAGCCGCGGTGCACCGCGGCCGCGACAGTGCCGCTCTCGTCGACGTCGTCGCCATAGTCATGGCCCATGTCGACGATCTCGCGCCAGAAGCCGGCACGCTGCTCGGAGAAGCGCTGCAGGATCGTGGCCCACTCGGGGTGCTCTCCGTCGCGGAGCTTCTCGGCCGCGTCGGCGTAGCCCCGCTCGCCGTCCTTGAGCGTCTCGACCAGTTCCTTGGCCGCCTTGGCGTCATCAGACATCTCTGCTCCTTCGTGGGTTGGGAAGTCCCTACCGTTGCGGACTCGTCGCGTCCACGAACCACCCGTGGGGATGCGAGGTCTCCCAGGCACACCGCCGGTCGTGGGGCGGAGAGACCGTTAGCGTGCAGCTCGATACGGGAGAGTGGGGCACCTGACGTGGTTCGAGGAGACGCGCGATGACAGGTGGATCGGCAGCAGAAGGTAAGGGGACCGGAGTCCGCCACTACTACGACGCGAACACGTGGAAGTTCCTGCTCAGCGGCACCCAGCGGGCGATCCATCGTGAGCTGTGGGGCCCAGGCGTGACCAGCGCGGGTGAGGCGGTCCACCACACGCACGAGCTGGTGCTCGATCACCTGGCGCCTGCGGACCGCCGCGTGCTGGACCTGGGTTGTGGAGTCGGCACGGCCGCGCTCTACCTGGCTGAACGTCGACCCGTCGAGGTGGTCGGCGTCTCCATCAGCCCCGCGCAGGTCGCCTTGGCCGAGCGGTTCGGTGCACGGAGCAAGCCCTTGCAGGGGAGCGTCCGTTTCGTGACGGCCGACTTCACCGAGCTGCCGGACGAGCTCACGGGGTTCGACCTGGCCTTCGCGATCGAGTCGTTCGTCCACGCCGATCCCGCTGAGGCGTTCTTCCGCGAGGCTGCTCGAGCACTGCGACCAGGCGGCGTGCTCGTCGTCATCGACGACGTCCGCGTCACTGACTCCTCAGACCCGCGCCTGGACGACTTCCGGACCGGCTGGCACGTCTCGTCGCTGCTCTCGGTCGAGGAGGCCGGTCGGCTCGCAGCGGATGTCGGGCTGGAGCTCGAGCGGTCCACGAACCTCTCCTCGCTGCAGCGCCTGGGGCGGCCGCGCGACCGAGCCCTGCGGGTCGTGCAACCGCTGCTCCGCCGATTGAGGAAGCGCTCGGTGTGGGCGGAGTCCATGGTCGGCGGCGATGCCCTCCAACGGTGCCACCAACAGGGACTC
Organism: Nocardioides sp.; assembly: GCA_035762385.1. Lineage (GTDB taxonomy): Bacteria > Actinomycetota > Actinomycetes > Propionibacteriales > Nocardioidaceae > Nocardioides. The sequence goes on from DASTPB010000237.1 coordinate 17,084, forward strand.
CTCGAGTACCGCCTGCTCCGGTTCACGCGCCTGCCGGTCAGACCGGTGTAGTGCATGCTGCCCAGCTCGCGCGGCGCCGAAGAGTGCCGAGGAGCAGGATCGCGCTCTCGATCGGGCTGACCCCCTCGGTCGCCAGCCCAAGGACGACGAACAGCACGAGGCCGCCGAGTCCAGCGGCCGCCGTGAGGGCCGCCGCCCGCTTGGGAGATCGCACGAACCACGGTGTGTCCTAGAGTCTGCGGGTGCCCAACCAGCCGAACGTCGTGATACGCGGGGGACCGGCGGACGGCCAGCGCGCCCACGTCCCCGTCCTCGGGGAGCCGATGTCCGTCGAGGACGTCGGTGGTGGCTCGATCACGTACGTGGCGAGCGATCGGCTCGAGGACGACGAGGGCATCGAGCTGCGGGTGTACGTACCGAAGGCCTGACCGTCTTCGACCCGTATCGGTGGCACTCGCCGATAACGTGCGTCGTATGGCCATCAAGCTCGAGAACACAGGAATCGCCGTCCGCGACCTCGACGCGGCCATCGCCTTCTTCACCGACCTCGGGCTGACCCTCCTGGGCCGGGACACGGTCAGCGGGGAGTGGGCAGACATGGCCGTCGGCCTCGACGGCAACCATGCCAAGATCGCCATGTTGCAGACCCCTGACGGCAACGGTCGCCTCGAGCTCTTCGAGTACATCCACCCCGACGCGATCGAGACGGAGCCCACCCGGCCCAACGAGATCGGCATGCATCGTGTCGCCTTCTCGGTCGACGACCTCGACGACGCCCTCGAGATCGCCGCGCGGCACGGCTGCCACCCGCTGCGCGGCGTGGCCACCTATGGCGACGTCTACAAGCTCACCTACGTCCGCG
>DASTPB010000238.1:0-25480 GCA_035762385.1 Nocardioides sp.
CCGGTCGTGGCGACCTCGGTGCACGCGGGGCACGAGCTGCGGCCCGAGATCGCCGAGGCGATGGTGCTCGACCGGGCCGAGCGCTTCCGCGAGGAGGACCCGTTCACCGACCGGCTCGCGGCTGTCGTCCCGGACCACGTCATCACGTCGCGCTCCCGCTTCGAGGCCGACCTCAACCGCCCCCGTCGCGAGGCGGTCTACCGCAAGCCCGACGACTGCTGGGGGCTCGAGGTCTGGCGAGACGGCGAGCTGTCCGACGAGCTCTTCGAGGGCAGCCTGGCGACGTACGACGCCTTCTACGACGCCCTCGCGCCGCGGCTCGACGCCGTGGCCGAGCGCGGCCCGTTCGTGCTGCTCGACGTGCACTCCTACAACCACCGGCGCGACGGCGCCGACGCGCCGCCGGCCCCCGCCGAGGAGAACCCCGAGGTCAACGTCGGCACCGGCAGCGTCGACCAGGACCTCTTCGGGCCACTCGTGGAGCGGTTCATGGGCGACCTGCGCGACGCCTCGCTCGGGTGCGGTCCGATCGACGCGCGGGAGAACGTCGCCTTCGAGGGCCGCAACCTCGCGTGGTGGGTGCACGACCGCTACCCGCGCGTCGGTTGCGTGCTGGCCCTGGAGTTCAAGAAGACCTTCATGGACGAGTGGACCGGTGAGCTGCACGCCGACCGCTTCCGCCGCGCCCAGATCGGGCTGGCCGCAGCGTTGCCCGGCCTGCACGACGAGCTCGAGCGGCTGCGGTGACCTCGGGCGACGGCCCAGCGCGGCCGGGTGCGGAGCTCAGTGCCTCCGACCTGGCCGTGGACCACCACCTGTCCCTGCTGGCCCAGAGCTTCCGCTTCCTGCTCGACATCACGCCCGTCGACGCCGACGACCTGCGCGACGACTTCCTGGCCGGTCGTGAGACGGAGCCGCCGTTCACCTACCGCGAGCTCGAGACCGACCCCGCCGTCGTACGCGCCGAGCTGGAGGGGGTCGACCTCAGCGCGATCGAGGACCCCGTCCTGGGCCAGCTGCTGCGCGCCAAGCACCGCGAGCTGGAGCTGCAGCTCGACATGCTCGAGGCCCGCGGCACCGAGGACTTCCTGCCGTTGAGCGTGGAGCTCTACGGCGGCGTCTCGCCCTCGCTCCGCGCGCAGGCCGAGGCCCTGCTGGCGGGGATCACCCGCACCGAGCCGAGCGACGAGCCACTCGACGCGCACGCGTTCCTCGAGCTGGCCGAGGCCGAGATCGCGCGCTACCACGAGGCGGACCCCGACCTCGACATGCACGCCGAGATCCGGGCCGACGTCAACGGCGTCATGGTGTCGGGCGACGTGCTGCTGATCGGGCCGGAGACCAAGGTCCAGCAGGCCCGGGCGCAGGCACTGCTGCACCACGAGGTCGGCACCCACCTCGTGACCCAGGCCAACGGCAGCCACCAGCCGATCAAGGTGCTCGGCGTCGGGCTCGCCGGCTACGACGAGACGCAGGAGGGGCTGGCCGTCCTCGCCGAGATCGCGTGCGGCGGCCTGACGGCGTTCCGCCTCCGGCAGCTCGCCAGCCGGGTCGTCACCGTGCACCGGCTCGTCGCCGGTGCGACGTTCGCGGAGGCGCACGAGGCGCTGGTCGCCGACGACTTCCCGAGCGGCAGCGCGTGGACCACTGTGATGCGCGTCTACCGGTCCGGTGGGATGACCAAGGACGCGATCTACTTGCGCGGGCTCGTCGAGCTGCTCGAGCACCTCGGCTCGGGCGGCACGCTCGACCAGCTCTGGCTCGGCAAGTTCTCCCTGCGCGACCTGCCGCTGATCGGCGACCTCGAGTCCCGCGGCCTGCTGCGCCCGCCTCGCGTCCTGCCCCGCTACCTGCACGACCCGACCGCGCACGACAACCTCGCCCGCGCGGCCGGGACCGACGACCTCAGCACACTCCTGGAGGGACCCGCATGAAGATCGGATTCGTCGTCAACGACATCGAGACGGAGAAGGCGGAGTACACCACCAACCGCCTCGCCCTGGCCGCGAAGGAGATGGGGCACGAGGCCTGGTACATGGGGATCGGCGACTTCGCCTACGAGCCCGACGGGTCGTTGAGCACCAAGGCGCGCGCCGGCCACGCCAAGTCGTACCGCTCCCTCGACCGCCACATGGCGGACGTCAAGAAGCCCGACGTCGAGCAGCTCATCGGCATGGACGAGTTCGACGTGGTGATGCTGCGCAACGACCCCGCGGACGATGCCGAGACCGACCCGTGGCGCAACAACGCCGGCGTCGCGTTCGGCCAGCTGATCGCCTCGAGCGGCGTGCTCGTGGTCAACGACCCGACCAGCCTCGCCAACGCGCTGTCCAAGGCGTACTTCCAGCACTTCCCGGAGATCGTGCGGCCCCGCACGCTCATCTCGCGCGACGAGGACATGATCGAGGACTTCATCAAGGACCTCGGCGGCAAGGCGGTCCTCAAGCCTCTCCAGGGCTCGGGTGGTGCCGGCGTCTTCCTCGTCGACCGCAAGGAGGCCCCCAACCTCAAGCAGATCATCGAGGCGATCTCACGCGACGGCTACGTCGTCGCCCAGGAGTACCTCCCCGAGGCCGCCAAGGGCGACGTCCGGATGTTCGTGATGAACGGCCAGCCGCTGATGGTCGACGGCGCGTACGCCGCCTTCCGGCGTACGCCGTCGACGAAGGACATCCGCTCCAACATGTCCGCCGGGGGCAAGGCCGAGAAGGTCAAGGTCACCGACGACATGCTCCGGATGGTCGAGGTGGTCCGCCCCAAGCTCGTCGCCGACGGGATGTTCCTGGTGGGCCTCGACATCGTGGGCGACAAGCTGATGGAGATCAACGTGTTCAGCCCCGGTGGCCTCGGCAGCGCGCACAGCCTCTACGAGGTGAACTTCGCGCCCGCGATCATCGCCGAGCTCGAGCGCAAGGTGAACATCCGCAAGCACTACCCCGAGATCGACAACATGAGCCTGGCGACCAGCTGAGCAGCCACCCGGCTCAGGAGTACGGGCATCGGCGGCAGGAGCCGCGCGTCACGTACCGAACGCGGTGAAGCTGACGGCGGTGGCGAGGAGGAGCGCATCGTCGGCGGCGTTGCGGCGGGCGTGCAGCATGGCGGCCGCCCCGTTCTCGCCGCGGCGCAGCGCGTCGTGGACGTGCGGCATGACGTCTGCGGTGGCGTGGTCGTGGACCTTGACGAGGCTGGAGATGACACCAGCGGTGCCCATCGCGAGCAGCGAGACGCTCAACCCGAGGAGCTCGTCCGCCCCGACGGGTTGCATGTCACCGGTCTCGCACGCGGACAGGACGACGCGGTGCGGTGGCTGGGTGAGGCGCTCGAGGTCGTGGACCATGAGCGGACCGTCGGCGAGGTCGATGGAGGAGAACAGCGGGTTGTCCCTGCGGAAGTTCCCGTGTGCGGCGATGTGGACGAGCTCGGCGCCATCGATCTGCGCAAGGCTCGCGGCCACCGTGGGCGCGGCACCGGTGAGGTAGGTGGCGGTGGGGTCGGTGCGGCGGATGGCGTCCACCTCGGCGCCCCCGGATGCCAGGCCGGGGCCGACGATGAACGCCCGCTGCTTGCCGGCGGGCCGCTGCCCGGACGCTCGCAACCATGAGTGAGCTGATGGCGCCGACGACACGGGTCGGTCGGCCATCGCCGGCAGCAGCGCCCACGGGAGGCGTTGGAGCTGGTTGGGCGCGGACACCACCACGGGTCCGTCGCCGGGGACCCTCACGTCGCCGAGCAGTGCAGCCTGCAGCCGAACGCCCGCCTGGGCGAGGCCGGCGGGTTGTCCGCGGCCGGCGCGGCTGAGCAGGTAGCGGGCGTACTCCTGCGCCTGGACGGCCTTCTCGAGCGGTCCCACGTGGGTGACTCGGACGCGACCGTTGTGCGCGGTGACCACGTGGAGGTCTCCGTCGAGGTTGAGCAGCTCGACCAGGGCTGTGTCGTGGTCGGCGAGTGCGGTGAGGAGGCGGGGAACGTCCACGCGGTCGTCGGGCCCGGCGCAAGCGGTCCCTCCGGCTCCGGTGCGCACGAGGTGGCGTTCGCGGATGCGCCGCTCGAGGGTGGCGATGTGTCGGTCGAAGTGCTCGGTCGGAAGTCCGGCGTCGCGGGCGGTGTTGGCCTGCTGTGTCTGGGCGCGCAGCGCGGCGAGGTCCCGGGCGGTGTCCTCGTCGTGCACGTGGCCGGCGCGGGTCCCGGCCGTGGCGGTGGTGGTGCTGCGCCACCGCTCGGCCCAGTGCAGCACCTGCTGCGGGCGGCGGGACCTGACGGCGGCGGTGAGGGCGAGCGTGGCGAGGTCCTGCCCACGCGCGGTCGCGAGGGCGCGCAGCTCGCCGCTGCCGAGGAGCCGCTGGTGCTCGTCGATGGCGGTCAGGCCTTGTTCGCAGGCGCGCAACGTCGCCGCGGTGCGGTCGTCGGCCGCCTGCCGGCGAGCGGTGGCGAGCCAGCCCAGCGCGCGGGTGAGCGGCGCGTCGTACCGCTTCGCTCGCTCGGCCTCGCGCAAGAGGCGGTCGGCCGTGTCGGGGTCACGGGCCTGCACGATGGTGGCGGCCAGGAGGAGCACCTGGGTGTGCTCGGGTATCCGGAGCTCGCGCGACGTCTCGACCAGCGCCAACGCGTCGCGGCGCAGCGCCGGGGTGATGCGGTGGACGCGGGAGTGCCGGGCGGTGAGGGCGACGAACTCGGCGCGGGCAGCGAACCAGTCACGGCCCTGGCGGTGCAGCGCTCGGGCGGCCCGGGATGCCGCCTGCTCGGCCCCGGAATCGTCTCCCGCAGCGCGGGCGACCTGAGCCCGGGTGGCCAGAAGCTCCGCTTGCTCCTTGGGGACCCACGCCCGGCTCGCGAGCGCGGTCTCGATGACCTCGGTGGCCTCGGGCAGCAGCCCGGCGGCGAGGTACGCCGTGCACTGGTCGATGACGAGGTCGGCAGTTCGTCCTCCTGTCGCATCGAACGCGGCCGCGGCCTGGTTGAGCATCGCGAACGTCCGGGGCAGGTCGCCCTTGAGGTAGGAGACGTATCCGCGGTTCTGCACCGTGACCGCACGGCTGAAGTCCTCTCCGAGGTCCTCGCTCAGCCGGCCCGAGTCCGCGAAGTGCCGGTCCGCCGCAGCAAGGTCCCCGAGGTACAGAGACGCGTATCCGAGCAGGTTCAGGGCGCGCGCCTGCCAGACGTGGTCGCCGTCGGCGGCGAACCGCTCGACCGCCTTCTCCATGTCGGCTGCCCCTTCGGCGAAGCGGCCCTGCAACGTGATGTGGACCCACCCGCGGCGGGTCAGCGCGGTCGCCCGGTCATGCCCGCTCAGCACCGCGATGGCCTCGTCCAGGTGCTCGAGACCCTCACGGGTGCGACCAGCCGTGGCGAGCGTGGCGCCGAGGGTGGCCTGGGCGTCGGCGCGGCGAGCCTTCGCGCCGGCCCGCTCGGCCAGCCGCACCGCGGCGCGGAGCTCGCGGAACGCGCCCGGCAGGTCTCCGTGCTCGCGCAGCGCGATGCCGATGACCTGCCGGGCATAGGACTGGACGACCAGGTCCCTGCTCCGGCGGAGGCTCTCGGCCTCAGCCTGTGCGGCGCGGATGTCGCCGAACATGGTGCGGAGCAGCTCGGCTGCTGCCGCCCGTTGCTCAGCGACGCCCGCAGACCGCTCGGACACCTCGCGTCCCCCTCCAGTGAACCCGGGTCGAACCCGGTCGAACCCTACTGACAATCGGTGCCGGCCACGGCTGAAACGTCCCGCCACCCACACCTGCGCTCGCTGGGCGACGTTCTGGCAAACCCTGTCAAAGGCCTCAACCCGGCCACTAGGGTCCGGACATGAGCCACGACTTCAACATCAAGGATGACGCGCGACGCCGGTCCACCGACCAGCTGCAGAACTTCCGTGAGGCCAACGACGGCGCGGTCGCCTGGGACACCGAGGCGCCGGCCGACTTCACGTTCCTCTTCGACCCCGACCACGTCCTGGTCCGAGCCAGCGCCGTCGAGGCGTTCGAGCGTGCCGTCGAGGCGACCAGGGACATCTTCGACGGCGAGCTCACCCGCGCCGAGGACTCCGTCCCCGGCTACCTGGCTCGCTACCGTCTCCCCACCCGTCGAAACGACTTCACGGTCCCCGAGGTGGTCACCGAGCTGCGACGGGTCGGCGACTTCCCGCCCGGTGACGTCACCCCCGACCACTGGGTCCACGTCGCCCCCGGCGGCGGAACCCTGTGCCCCGCCATCGAGCCGGAGGAGACCGGGCACAAGAAGCCGTGGCCCCCGGTCCACGACGACGCGACCGACGACAAGCGCAAGCCCGTGCAGGTCTCCGTCGTCGACACCGGCTGGCACCCGCCTGCCGGAACCGACCCCCGCACCCCCTGGCTCCACGGCGTCCAGGGCGACGACGAGCTCAACGACCCCGACCTGCGCGAGTACGCCGGCCACGGCACCTTCATCGCTGGCATCGTCCGCTGCCTCGCACCACACACCGACATCTACGTCGAAGGGTTCGCCATCGGCGGGTTCGGCGGAGGCGGCATGCTCGAGTCCGCCGTCATCGCACAGATGGACGAGGCACTCGACCACGACCCGCGGGTCATCAACCTCTCCGCGGGATGCCGCACCCACGACGACTACCCCTCGCTCGCCTTCGAGGTCTTCTACGAGACCCGTCTCAAGGACCGCGACTGCGTCCTCGTCGCAGCCGCCGGCAACGACTCCTCGCCGGCACCGTTCTGGCCCGCCGCCGCACCCTGGGCCGTCGGCGTCGGTTCCCTCGACCGCGACGGCCGCGTGTCGAGCTACAGCAACTACGGCGTCTCCGCCGACGTGTACGCCCTCGGGCGCAACATCATCAACGCGTTCCCCGACGGCACCTTCACCTGCCAGGAGACCCCGAACAAGGGCGATGTCCGCGTCTTCGGCACCGGCATGGCCCGCTGGTCCGGCACCTCGTTCTCCGCACCCGTCGTCGCCGGCCTCATCGCCCGCGAGATCTACGAGTCCGGCTCGTCGGCGGACGCCGCCGCGCAGGCGGTCCTGGCGACCGCGCAGTACATGTCCGACCCTGCCATCGGGCCCCTCCAGGCCCTACGGCAGCCCTACGACTCCTGACCGACACCCAGCACCCCCCGACGTCACCGGCCGTGCCCTCCGACCTGCGCCGGCGCAGCAGGTCAGAAGTACCAGGGGTACGGCGACCAGTCGGGCTCGCGCTTCTCGAGGAACTGGTCGCGGCCTTCCTGCGCCTCGTCGGTCATGTAGGCGAGCCGGGTCGCCTCGCCTGCGAAGAGCTGCTGGCCGACGAGGCCGTCGTCGAGGAGGTTGAAGGAGTACTTCAGCATCCGCTGGGCGGTCGGTGACTTGCCGTTGATCCTCCGGCCCCAGTCGAGGGCGACCTTCTCCAGGTCGGCGTGCTCGACGACGCGGTTGACCGCACCCATCCGGTGCATCTGCTCGGCGTCGTACTCGTCGGCGAGGAAGAAGATCTCGCGCGCGAACTTCTGCCCGACCTGGCGGGCGAGGTAGGCGGAGCCGTAGCCGCCGTCGAAGGACCCCACGTCGGCGTCGGTCTGCTTGAAGCGGGCGTGCTCGCGGCTCGCGAGCGTGAGGTCGGCGACGACGTGCAGGCTGTGCCCGCCGCCGGCCGCCCAGCCGGGGACGACGCAGATGACGACCTTGGGCATGAAGCGGATCAGCCGCTGGCACTCGAGGATGTGGAGCCGGGCGAGCTTCGCCCGGTCGATCGGGTTCGGCGGTGCGCCCTCGTCCACGTGCCCGTCGGTCTCGTACTGGTAGCCGGCCCGGCCGCGGATGCGCTGGTCGCCGCCGGTGCAGAAGGCCCACTTGCCGTTCTTGGCGCTCGGGCCGTTGCCGGTGAGGATGACGCAGCCGACGTCGGCCGACGTACGCGCGTGCTCGAGGGTGAGCAGCAGCTCGTCGACCGTGTGGGGGCGGAAGGCGTTGAGCACGTCGGGCCGGTCGAAGGCGATGCGCACCGTGCCGTGGTCGCGGGCGCGGTGGTAGGTCAGGTCGGTGAGGTCCTCGAAACCGGGAACCACGTCCCAGGCCTCGGGGTCGAAGATCTCGCTGACGCCCTCGATCGCACTCATGCCCGTGCTCGCTTCGCTCCGGGTGCGCATGAGGCACCGGGCACGCTGCGCTGGATGATCCGCTCGATGCGCTCACTCATGGCGCGAGGCTATCCATGTGGGTGAGGAAGATCGTCGCCGGCCGTGCTGTTGTGGCAGGCATGGCACTGACTGGAACGTACGTCCCGAGCAAGGCCGACTGGGTGCGCGAACAGGTGGAGGCCTACGAGGCCAGCGGCGGCAAGGAGGCCAACACGCTGCGCGACACGGGCTACCCCATCGTCGTCATCACCTCCGTCGGCGCGAAGTCCGGGAACCTCCGCAAGAACCCGGTGATGCGCGTCGAGCGTGACGGCGCCTACCTCGCCGTCGCCTCCATGGGAGGCGCCCCGGAGAACCCGGAGTGGTACCACAACCTCGTCGCGCATCCCGAGGTCGAGCTGCAGGACGGCCCGGAGCCGCACCTCTACAAGGCGCGGCTCCTGGAGGGCGAGGAGCGCGCCGACTGGTGGGAGCACGCCGTCGCCACCTGGCCCACCTACGCGTCCTACCAGGAGAGGACCGACCGGGAGATCCCGCTCTTCCTCCTCGAGCGCGCCTGAGGGTCGGTCGGGTCAGCTCCGTCGGGTCAGCGCGGTCGGGTCAGCTCGGCTGCGGCGGCGCCGGGTCGGCTCCGTCGACGGCGGCCTCCTGGTCGTCGTCGCGATGGGCGGCCGTCTCCGGGTCGGGGTCGACGTGGGCCGGGGCCTCCGGCTCGAACGGGTCGGAGGGCTGCGGGGTCCCCGCCTCGCCGGGCATGTCGGGCTGGGCGTCGTCCTGGGTCATGGCGTACGTCCTCTCTGCTGACACTCACGGTCGCGATCTCGTACCCGGCACCCCGGTCGACCATGCGCCGGTGCGGTCCTGCCGTCGCGGTGGCGCAGTTGGCCCCACAATGACGCCGTGACGACCACGCTGCCGACCCGCTCGGCGTTCGACGAGCCCGTCGAGAACCCGCCGGCGCGCTGGGTGGGGGCGCTCGTCCTGCTCAACCTCGGCGTGATGGCCGGCTGGTTCGGGCCGATCCAGGTGTTGCTCGCCCAGCAGGCGGAGCAGGTCGCCGCCGCCGAGCCGGGCGGCATGAGCAAGGAGGCGTTGCTCGCGGTCGTCCTCCTCAGCGGGGCCAGCGTGTCGATGGTCGCCAACCCGGTGTGGGGCGCGTTCAGCGACCGTACGAGATCGCGACTCGGGCGCCGGGTGCCGTGGGTGCTCGGTGGGGTGGTGCTCGGCGCGGCGTCGCTGCTGCTGCTGTCGTTCGCCGAGAGCGCGACGCCGATGGTCGTCGCGTGGTGCCTGGTGCAGCTGGCGCTCAACGCGGCGTGGGCCGCCTGTGTCGCGGCCGTGCCCGACCAGGTGCCGGTCGAGCGCCGCGGTCTGATCGGCGGCCTCGTCGCCATCGCCGGCACGGTGGGTGTGCTGCTCGGCATCAAGATCGCGGAGGTCACCGGGTCGATCGCCCAGGGCTACCTGACGACTGCGGTCGTGCTGCTGCTGCTGTCCGTGCCCTACCTGGTCGGCTCGCGTGACATCGCGTTGCCGGCCGACCACCCGCTCGAGCCGATGCGGTGGGGACGGCTGGTCCGCTCGTTCTGGATCTCACCGCGCGAGCACCCCGACTTCGCGTGGGCGTGGCTGACCCGGCTGCTGGTCAACCTGGGCAACTGGATCGCGCTCAACTACCTCTACTACTTCCTCACCGACGGCCTCGGGTTCGGCGACGACGCGGCCACCGCGAGGCTCGGCACGCTGGTGCTGGTCTACGGCGTGTGCACCGTCGCCACCACCGTCGTCGTGGGCCACTGGAGCGACCGGGTGGGCAAGCGGAAGGTCTTCGTCATCTGGTCCGGCGTGCTCATCGGCGTGAGCTCGCTCGTGCTGGGCCTGTGGCAGGAGTGGCCGGGCGCCCTGGTGGCGGCCGTCGTCCTCGGCGCGGGCTTCGGTGTCTACCAGGCGGTGGACTTCGCCCTGATCACCCAGGTGCTGCCCGGCGCCGGGGACCGGGCCAAGGACCTCGGCGTGATCAACATCGCCGCCGCGCTGCCCCAAGTGCTCGCGCCGGCCATCGCCGGCCTCGTCCTCGTCGTCGTACGCGGGCTCGGCGGATCGGTCGCCACCCACGGCGAGGGCTGGTCGCTCGGCTACGGCGTGGTCTACCTCGTCGGGTTCGTGCTCTGCGTCCTCGGCTCGGTCTTCGTGACCCGCATCCGGTCGGTGCCCTGAGTTTTGCGCGCGGTGGTCCACCTACGTTCGGTGGCTGCGGAATGGAGGTGGGCCACCGCCGGTGTGGCCTGAGGAAGGGTCAGTGGCTGATGGTCATCGCGAGGCCGACGAGGTGCTCGAGGCGCGCGAGCTCGGAGTCGAGGAACTCCGGGCCACCGCGACGGCCCATCAGGAGGAGGTCGTCGCCGAACGGCGCGGCGCACTCGACGTAGACCTCGTCACCGGGCAGCCGGGTCGGCGAGGTCACGCGCTCGATGTCGTACGCCGACGGGGCGGCGTCGGTGGCGTGCACGACCGTGGCGGCGACGCCCTCGGAGGTCGGCGTGACGCGGGCGGCCCAGTCGACGCGGAACGCGACGGGGAGCAGGTCGACCAGGCGGTCGCGGGCGGACGCCGGGTCCTCGGTGAGGGCCTCGACGACCTCGAGGTCGAGGAAGAGGTTGCCCCCGGCTGCGTAGCGGCTGATCCAGAGCACGCTCACGCCGTCGAGGACGCTGCAGGCGGAGACGATGGAGTCGGGCATGGTGCCCGGCGCCACCTCGAGGAGCACGTCGTCCACGGCCATGCCGTCACGCTTCTCGACGATCTCGATCGCGTCGATGTCTCCACCGGCCTCACCGATCGCGCTCGCGACACGACCCAGCGACCCGGGGACGTCCGGGAGCTCGACGCGCATCAGGAAGGGCATGGAGGGAGGCTAGCGGTGATCTGTGTCGGCCGCGTTTCAGGCGCTCGCCGGCGGGACGGCGCCGGGGCGCGGAGCCGCGGCGAGGCGTACGGCGAGCCCGCTCGCGCGCTGGGCGCGCCGGCCGATCGCGGCCCGGATCGCCCCCTCGGAGCCGACGACCCGCACCCGCGAGCGCGCGCGGGTGACGGCCGTGTAGAAGAGCTCGCGCGACAGCAGCCGGGAGTCCTCGTCGGGCAGCAGGACGGTGACGACGTCGGCCTGGGAGCCCTGCGACTTGTGGATCGTCATGGCGTGCATCGTCTCGACGTCGCCGAGTCGTGACGGCGCGAGGTCGCGGGGGCCGTCGCTGGCCGCGATCACCGCGCGCGGGCCGCTCGGCGTCAGCACGACCACGCCGCTGTCGCCGTTGTAGACGCCGAGCTGGTGGTCGTTGGCGGTGACCAGCAGCGGCCGGCCGACGTAGGCACGCGTGATGAGCGGGTCGCCGGTCTCGGCGGTGAGCCAGTGCTCGATGCGGCGGTTCCAGTGGCGTACGCCGTAGGGGCCGTCGCGGTGCGCGCAGAGCAGCCGGTGGCGGTCGAGCGCGGCCAGCGCGTCAGCGACGTCGCCACGCTCGGCCGCGTCACGCACGGCCAGGGCCGCGTCGAGCGCGGTGGTGCGGATGCGGGAGGCGGGGTCGGCCTCGTCGACCCACTCGACCTGCTCGTGACCTGCCGAGAGGGCGGCCAGGGCACCGTCGGCGTCGCCGGTGCGGAGCGCCTCGGCGAGCGCGCCGATCTCCGGGCCGAAGCGATGGGTGGACTGCAGTGCCGCGACCGGGGAGTCGGGGCGGCCGTCGAATCCCCGGACCACGTCGCTCAGCACGGCACCGGCCTCGACCGACGACAGCTGGTGGGGGTCGCCCACCAGCACGAGCCGGGCGTCGGGTCGCACCGCCTCGAGCAGCCGGGCCATCTGGGTCAGCGACACCATCGACGACTCGTCCACGACGACCACGTCGTGGGGGAGCCGGTTGCCGCGGTGGTGGCGGAAGCGGGTGGAGTTGCCCGGGTCGGGCCGCAGCAGCCGGTGCAGGGTCGAGGCGCTCACGCCCGCGAGCCGGACCCGGTCGGCCTCCTCGAAGGCCTCGGCCTCCTGGCGCACCGCCTGCTGCAGGCGGGCGGCCGCCTTGCCCGTGGGAGCGGCCAGCGCGATCCGCAGGCCGCCGGGGTGCTGGTCGAGGAGTCCGACGAGCAGGGAGGCGACCGCGGTGGTCTTCCCGGTGCCCGGACCGCCGGTGAGCACGGTCGTCCACTGGCCGGCCGCAGCGAGGCAGGCAGCGACCTGCTCGTCGTAGGACGGACACGGCCGGCCGTCGGCCACGGCGGCGGCCTGCATGGCCGTGACGACCCGGTCCAGTGAGGCCCGCATGAGCGCGCGGTCGTGGGCGGGCGCGGTGGCGGCGCGGGTCAGCAGGTCGTCGACGACCTGCGTCTCCTGCTCGTGGTAGCGGTCGAGGTAGAGCAGGTCGTTGTCCCAGCGCACGAGGCCCGCCGCGACCAGGGGACTCGCCGCGACCGCCGCCGACCACCCGTCGGCGCCGGGCCAGGGAAGGTCGGGCGGGTCGGCCACGGTCGCGAGGTCGACGCAGACCGACCCGCCGCGCACGGCCCGGACGGCGAGGGCGACCGCGAGCAGGACCCGCTCGTCGTCCTCGCGACCCAGCCTTCCGAGGGCGGCGGCGACGTGGACGTCGGCGCTCGTGAGCACCCCAGCCGTGTTGAAGGCCCCGAGCAGCCCGGTGGCGCCCAGCGCGAGGCGGGCGTCGGTGGCGTCGACCGGTTCGAAGAGGTCACTCATCGCGGGGTCCCTGCGGCGTTGTTCGGGGAAGCGGAGCGGAGGAGGAGAACGTCGTGGGGTGCTCACTCATCGCGGGGTCCCTGCGGCGTTGTTCGGGGGAGCGGAGCGAAGGAGGGGAACGTCGTCGGGTGCTTCATCGCGGGCGCCGTCCAGCAGGTCGGAGAGGGCGGTGACGAGCGCGACCGGGGGCTCCCACGAGAAGACCCCGCACGGACGGCCGTCGACGAGGGGTGTCGCGGGCCCGCACATGCCGCGGAGGTAGAGGTAGAGCACGCCGCCGAGGTGCTGGGCGGGGTCGTAGTCCGGGAGCCGCCAGCGCAGGTAGCGGTGGAGGACGACCGTGTAGAGGAGGGCCTGGAGCGGGTAGTCGGAGTGGCCCATCGCCTCGTCGAGGACGGCCGGGCGGTAGTCCCACGCCGTGGCCGGCGCGGCGCGGTCGCCGAGCCAGTTGGTCTTGTAGTCGATGGTCAGGTAGCGGGTGCGGCCCGCGACGGGCACCCGGACGACGACGTCGATGGACCCGGTGAGGTAGCCCAGCAGCCGCTGGCCGGCGAGGTCGCGGTCGCGCTCGAGGGTGGCGGCGAACGCCAGGAGCGGGTCGCCGTCGGGCAGGTGCCGGCGGAGCAGCGGAGCCAGGTCGCCGAGCACGACGGACGCAGCGTCGCGCGCCGCTGCGAGGTCACCCCCTGCCAGGGGCACCTCGAAGTCGAGCTCCCGCAGCCGGTCGGGGACGTGGATGTCGCGCAGGCTGAGCCCGCCGGCGAGCGGCCCGAGCGGGGAGTCGCAGACCGCGAGGAGGGCGTCGGCCAGCTCCTCGGCGTCGACGTCCACCGCCCACCAGGCACGGTGCTCCTCGACCTGGGCGAGCAGCTCGGCGCGCAGGTCGGGCGCGGCCGGGTCGGCGTGCTCGAGGACCTCGTGGACGAGGGACCCGAACTCAGCTCCGACGGGCAGGCCGCCCATCGGTGACGGCACCGCTGCCAGCTCGAGGTCGGGCTCGGGGGCGGGCGTGTCGTCGAGCGGCTCGAGGTCGGCATCGTCGAGTTCGGGTGCGTCGTCGGGCTCGGACAGCACGCGGTCGGCCGCCCCGGCATGGGGGGCGCCGGCGGCAGCGAGGGCGGAGTAGGAGGTGCGGCGCCAGTCGGTGTCGACGTCGCGGTCGAAGGTCCGCACCGCCAGGGGCGGGAGCTCGCGACGGATCGGGGTGGTGTCGACCGGGGTGAGTGCGGCCACCTCGGGCTGCGGCCCACCCGCCGACCGCCACCGACCCAGGATGTCGACGAGCTGGTCGTCGCCGACGACCGGTTGCTCGTCGTTGACGCGGCCGTGGCCGGGGGCGCGGCCGAACAGCATGCGGTGGAGCGGCGCGCTGGCGGTGTTGTTGGCGGTCGGTGCGTACCAGGCGACGACCTGCGACTGCGCGCGGGTGAGGGCGACGTAGAGCAGGCGGAGCGACTCCCCGGCGTCCTCGTGGCGGCTCGCCGCGACGGCGGCGTCGCGCCAGCGGCTCGGCCCGCCGACGTCGCGGCAACGCTCGCCGTCGGCGTCGTGGAAGAGGGGTACGTCGTCGTCACGCACCCACCGGTCCCACAGGGTCGGGAGGTAGACGACGGGGTACTCCAGGCCCTTGCTGCCGTGGATCGTCACCAGCTGCACCGCGGCGGCGTCGGAGTCGAGGCGCCGGGTGCGCTCGGAGGCGACCTCGATCTTGTCGTCGGCCACCTGCGTGCGCAGCCAGCCGAGCAGGCCGACCACCCCGAAGCGCTCGCTCACCGTCACCTTGTGCAGCGCCTCGCCCACGTGACGGATGTCGGTCAGCGTGCGCTCGCCCCCGACGCGACCCAGGACCCGGGCGGTGAGGCCGTCGAGCACCGCGCTCTCCAGCACGGCCGCGACGCCGCGGGCGGCGAACACGTCGGCGAGGCGGCGTACGTGCTCGCTCAGCTCGTCGGTCGGGTCGGGCTCGGCCTGGAGGTCCTGCGCGGTGCGCCCGAAGAAGTCGGTGAGCGCGGCCGCGCGCACCCGGTCGGCGCGATGCGGCTGCTCGAGCGCCTCGAGCAGGGTGAGCCACTGGGTGGCGGCGGCGGTCTTGAACACGGAGCCTCCGGCGTTGAGCACGGCGGGAACGCCGACCGCGGCCAGCGCCTCCTGGGCGGCGAGCAGGTCGGCCCGGCGGGCGGCGAGCACCGCGACGTCCTTGGGCTCGACCGGTCGGGTGTCGTCGCCGGCCCCGACCGTCGCCCCGGAGGTCAGCAGCCGCTTGATGTCGGCGGCGAGGTCGGTGAGGACGTGCTCGCGCCAGTCGCCGATGCGCGGCCTGCGGCGGCCGAGCTCCTCGTGGCGGACCACCCGCAACCGGAACGGGGGACCGGCGCCGTGGATCCGAGACGCGCCGTGGTGGGCCGTCACCGGGTGGACGACGATGCGGTCGTCGCCGAGGGCAGCGCCCTGGACGAGCACCTGCAGGGAGTCGAGCAGCGGCTGGTCGGCGCGCCAGTTGATGCCGAGCGTCTGGCGGGTCGTGGCCTGCTCCGCCGCCTCGAGGTAGGTGACGATGTCGCCCCCGCGGAAGGCGTAGATCGCCTGCTTGGGGTCACCGATCAGCACCAGCGTGGCGACGCCGTGGAAGGCGCGCTCGAACACCTGCCACTGCACGGGGTCGGTGTCCTGGAACTCGTCGATCAGCGCGACCTTCCACCGCTGGCGCATCCGCGACCGGGCCGGGGCGTCGTCGTCCCGGAGCGCGTCGGCGAGCTGGCCGAGGAGGTCGTCGTAGGAGAGGACGCCGAGTCGCCGCTTGCGTCGGTCGACCTCGTCGAGCACGCTGCACGCGAAGCGGACGCGGGCAGCCGCCCGGCCGTCGGGGTCCTCGGTCAGCGCCTCCTGCGGAGCGACCCGGGCACGCGGGTCGCCGACGACCGCACGGGCGATGCCGAGCGCATCCTCGCGGCTCCAGGCGGCCTGCTGCTCGCGGGCGAAGAGCCCGAGGTAGCGGTCGTCGGTGACCTCGGTGGTGAGCTGCTCGAGGTCCTCCACCAGCACGGCGCCGGTGTCGGTGTCGCCGGCGACGCCGAGGCTGCGCAGGACGAGCTGGCAGAACTGGTGGATCGTGGCGATCGTGGCGGCGTCGAACGACGTCAGCGCGTCGGTGAGCCGAGCCAGCCGGACGGCGCGCTCGGCCTCGTCGGCGTCGAGCAGCCAGTCGTGCAGCCGGTTGGCCGGGTCGGCGGACGCGGGGTCGGCCAGCACGGCCGCGGCGTCGTCGAGCTGGCGGCGTACGCGGTCGCGCAGCTCCTGGCTGGCCGCGCGCGTGAAGGTGACGACGAGCATCTCCTCCAGGGTGGCGACGCCCTCGACGAGGTAGCGCGTCACCAGCGCGGCGATCGTCCAGGTCTTGCCGGTGCCGGCGCTCGCCTCGAGCAGCGTCGTCCCGGTGGGCAGCGCACCACAGATGTCGAAGGTGTCCATGGTGGCCGGCTCGATGGACAGATCGGTGGGCGGCTCGGTCACGTCAGATCCCCCGCACCAGCTCGGAGGTGAGGAGCGGCGACCAGACGCGGAGGGAGTAGTGGCCCAGGCGGTGCGGCGCGGGGCCGTCGTCCGCCTCGTCCGCCAGCAGCGGCGCGGCGAGCAGGTCGTAGGGGGCGTGCTCGCCCCAGGCGCGCACGTGCCACTGGTCGCCGTCCTCCTTGGGGAAGCCGGTCTCGTTGAACCGGGGTGTCACCCACTCCGCCCGCGCCTTGGCGTCGGGGTCGGCCTGGCTCCGTCCGCCGGAGCCCTCGCCGATCGCGAACTCCTCGGCGAAGGCCAGGCTCGTCCTGACCGGCAGCGGCAGCGGCTCGCGCTGGCCTCGCTCCATGACCGCGACGAGGTCACGCAGGTGCGTGCGGGCGTCGTCGTCGGGCATCGGAGAGATCAGCGCGCGCCTGCCGGCGGACCGACCCCACCGACCGATGGTGTGGGCGGTCCAGTTCTCGTCGGGGTGACCGGCCGCGAGCGCCAGCGCGTCGATCCACGCCGCCAGCCGGTGCTTGGCCCCGAGGCTGGAGTAGCTCACCGCGACGAGGTTGTTGCCGAAGACGTTGCCGACCGTGCCGGTCAGCTGCCGGTCGCCGAGGTCGATGTCGACGTCGAGGGTGCGCGCCGGCCCGGTGCGCAGCGGGGTCGCGGCCTCCACGAGGGGGCGCACCCGGTGCACGATGTCGGCCAGCAACGCGGACCCGAGCTCCTCGGGCGGCAGCAGCCCGCGCAGCTGCTCGGCGAGCATCGCGGCCTGGGGATCGCCGCCGCTGAGCACGTCGCGCACCAGCCGGTCACCCACGTCCCACGTCTCCAGCCCGTCGAGGGTGATCGGGATCGCGTCCTTGGTCTCGTCGACGTCGTAGGGAGTGGTGACGCGCAGCCGCTGGCGCAGGAAGCTGCGCACGGGGTGGGCGAAGAAGTCGTGGAGATCACTGAGCGTCACCTCGCGCGCCGGCTCGGGCGGCGGCAGCGGACCGGGCACGAGGGCCCGGGGCACCGGCTGCGGCGCACGCGCGGCCCGCGCGCCGTCGAGCGCCGTGCGGTCGAAGGAGAACGGCCGGTCGAGGGCGTCGATCAGGGCGCCCGCGGTCAGGTTGGCCTCGTCGAAGGGCTGGAGCGGGTGGTGCACGAGCACGTCGTCGCGCACGGGCGCGCTGCTGGTGCGGTCGAGCGCGTCGAGGAGCTCGCCGAGCGGGACGGCAGGCGGCTTGTCGTCGTTGGTGTGCTCGCCGCGCCCGGCGTAGGTCACGACGAGGGTCTCGGTGGTCGCGCCGATCGCGTCGAGGAGCAGCTGCCGGTCCTCCGAGCGGATGTCGCGCTCGCCGGTCATCGGCCGCCGGGCCAGGACGTCGTCGCCGTCGACGGCCTCGAGACGCGGGAAGACGCCGTCGTCGAGCCCGACGAGGCACACGACGCGGTGGGGCACCGAGCGCATCGGCACCATCGTGCAGACCGTGAGCGTGCCGGTGCGGAAGTTGCTCCGCGTCGGACGCCCGCGCAGCCGGTGCCGCAGCAGGGCTCGTACGTCGGCGTGGCGCAGGCGGGTCTCGTGGTCGCCGACACCGGCCGAGATGCGGGCCAGCTCGCGGTCGAACTGCGCGACGCGCCACGCGTCGTCGGGTCCGCTCAGCGTCAGCCCGTGGACCGCGCGGCCGAGAGCGGTGGTCCAGTCGGCGACGGACGTCGCGTCGGCGGCCGCGGCGACGAACGTGTGGAGGCGGTCGACCATCTCGGTGAAGCTGCCGACCAGGTCGAGGTGGCCGTCGCCGACGTCGTCGAGCGGGAGGGTGCCGCGCACGAACCGGTGCCCGTCGCCGGACATGGCCGCGCCCAGGAGGACGCGCTGGAGGCCGGCGAGCCAGGTGTTGGCGTCGAGGTCGAGCCCGAAGGCGGAGCGGTGGCCGCGGTCGTAGCCCCAGCGGATGGCCGCCTGGTCGACCCACCGCGTCATGCGCTCGAGGTGGTCGTCGGTGAACCCGAACCGGGCCCGCACGGGCTCGGTCGCGGCCAGGTCGAGGACGGCCGTGGCGGTCATCCGGCCCGCCGCCAGCTCGACGAGGTCGGCGGCGACGACGAGGAGCGGGTTGGTCGCGCCGGGGGAACGGTCGGCGAGCCGGACGCGGAGCCGGTGGGCCGGGTGCCCGACGTCCTCGTGCGCCACGTCGGCCAGCCCGAAGCCGGCCGAGATGAGCGGCGCGTAGGTCTCGATGTCGGGGCACATCACGAGGATGTCGCGCGGCTCGAGCGTCGGGTCGTCCGCGAGCAGCCCGACCAGCACCTCGCGCAGGACGTCGACCTGCCGGGCGGTCCCGTGGCAGGCATGGACCTGGACCGAGAGGTCGGCCGGCTCGCGCACACGGGCGGCGAGCCCGGCGGTGTCAGGCACCCGGTTGGCGCGGAGGTCGGCCTGCAGCCAGCCCAGCAGCGTCGTCGGGTCGGCGCGGTCGGCGGGGTGCTGCTCGGTCGGCAGGTCGCCGAGCGTGCGCCGCAGCTCGCGGGAGTCCCGGCCCAGGGAGGCGAGCAGCGGGTGGGCCACCAGGTCGGCAGACCGGTCGTCGGCGCGTGGCACCGGGCCCGCGGCGGCCGTCGGTGTCAGCGACTCCCACAGCGCCAGGGACGGCTGCGGCAGCCAGAGGTGCACGTCGCGGTGCTCGCCGAGGGCGCGCAGCAGCTCCACCTCGGTGACCGGCAGACGGGTGTGGCCGAACAGGGAGAGCCGGCCCGGGAGCTCGAGGTCGTCGGCGCCGTGGGCGCCGTCGCGCAGCCGGGCGAGCGTCGCCGCGTGGCGCAGGTCGGGTGCGGGCACGTCGACACGGGCGACGAGCCGTCGCCACAGCTCGGCCTGCCACAGCAGGTCGGGGTCGAGCGGTCCGCCCGCCCCGTCGGTGTCGTCGCCGGCCCGCCAGTCGCGGACCAGCTGCGGACGCTGGACGGCGTAGGACGAGAAGAGGCCGGCGAGCCGTCGCGCCACGGCGTAGCGGCGGGTGGAGCGGTCGTCGGCAGGGTCGCCGCCCCCGAGGTGGCGGGTGAGGTCGGCGAAACCGGCGGTGCCCATCACCTCGTCGACCACCTCGAGCAGCGGCCATGCCAGCCGGTCGGGGCTCCAGGGGTCCTCCGCGTCGCGGTCGAGCAGCAGGGACACCAGCGAGTGGGGCGTGACGAAGTCGACCCCCGCGCACACGCCGTCACCACCGCGGGGCCCCGTGCCGAGCCGGTGCGAGAGCCGCTGGGTGAGCCAGCGCTCGACGCCGCGCGCGGGGACGACGACGACCTCACGCGCGAACGGGTCGGCCAGCGGGGTGACCAGCAGGTCCGCGAGGCCGTCGGCGAGCGCGTCGGTGCGCTCGGCGGCATGGAGGTGCAGGGTCACGGCGCCACCCTATGAGCGGCGACCGACACCCGCGCGGGGGGCGCCCGGCGGGCTGTGGATGGTCCGGTCAGCGCGCCAGGAAGTAGACGACCAGCATCAACAGGAGCGCCAGGATGATGCCGATGGCCGCCCCGGTCACCATGACCGGCCGGCCGCTCTGCTTCGAGGGGTCGATCCGGTCGGGGTCGCGGCCTTGGGTCATGTCCCGCACGTACCCACCGACTGGCGATGCATGCGCCGCGAGCGAGGCGTCCCCGCCACAGCACAGACCGCCGGCGACCACACGTGGGTGGTCGCCGGCGGCGAGGTGCTGGTCGTCGCCTCTGCGGGCGACGACTGAGCGTGTGGGCAGGGACGCCCGTCAGCTCTTGAAGGCGTCCTTCACCTTCTCGCCGGCCTGCTTGATGTTGGCGCCGGCCTGGTCGCCACGGCCCTCGGCCTCGAGCTGCTCGTCGTCGGTCGCCTTGCCGGTGGCTTCCTTGGCCTTGCCCTTGAGCTCGTCGCCCTTGTTGTCGATCTTGTCGTCGAGACCCATCGTCGTTCCTCCTGTGCTGAGGGGTGTGAGGTCGGTGCGGACCAGGTGGTCCGCTCTCCAACCTGCCACGCGGCTGGGGGCACACCACACCCGTGCGGGTGGACCGGTCCGGATGGAGACGGTCAGGTCAGGACGATCGCAACGACGCGGGGGTGGAGCCGCTCGGGCCGCCGACCTGCGGACGCGGGCGCTCCGGGGGCGGCGGGGTGTGCTCGATCTCGTCCGCGCGGAGCGCGTCCATCCGCCAGATGACCGCGCAGCCGACGATCGCGACGAGGATGGCGGCGGTGCTGATGAGGACCACGCTGACCATGGGAGTCTCCTGACGTCCGGGGGTGGATGGTGCGAATACCTCTACATACCTGTATAAGTTATCTCCGCAGGTCTGGCAAGACCCGCGGGCGGACTTTCCGAGGAGGCGAACGTGGCGGACGGAGTCGCGGAAGGGTTCAGCATCGGCGTGCTGGCGGCGCGCACGGGCGTGACGCCCGGGGTGCTGCGCACCTGGGAGAACAGGTTCGGGTTCCCGCGAGGCGAGCGCTCGACGTCCGGTCACCGCCGCTTCACCGACGCCGACGTGGCCCTGGTGCGCCAGGTGCTGGAGGTGCGCGCCTCGGGGCTCCCGCTGCAGGTGGCCATCGACTCCGTCGTGAGGTCGCGGGAGGCGGGCGAGGAACGGTCGGCGTTCGCCGCAGCCGCGGAGGCCGTCGCCGGCGTACGACCGCTCCGCCTGCACCGTCGCGCGCTGATCGCCGCCTCCCACGCGGTCGAGGACGAGTGCCTGGCGCGGGGGGACCGGTCGGTCGTGCTGGGCGCCTTCCAGCTCGGCCACCGCTACGCGTCCTCGCGGCACCGCTGGGAGGAGCTCGGGCGCACCGCAGCGTGGGCGGCGGTCGTCGCGGACTTCGGCGCTGACGGCGGCCTCGACGCCGACCTCGACGCCGACCTCGCGGCCTCGCCCGTGCGCTGCCAGCTGCCGGGCGACTCCCCGCTCCGGCGGGAGTGGGCGGTGGTCTGCCTGGGCGAGTCGTACGCTGCCCTCGTGGCCGCGTGGGAGGTCCCGTCGGCGCAGGGGCCGCCCACCTACGAGGCGGTCATCAGCACCCACCGCGGCGCCGCCACGGCCGCGGGCCGGGTGCTCGCCGGGGTCGTGCGCGCGGCCGGTGGAGACGTACCTCCTCCTGCGGCGCGACTCCTCGACGCGGCAGCCCCCATGCCGGCGACCTCGGCGGTCGACGCCGACCGCACCTGGCTGCGCGCCCTCGCCGAGCTCGACCCCCGCTGAGGGGGCCGGGCCCGGTCCTGTCGACGACGCTCAGTGGTCGCGGAGCGCGTCGATCAGCTCGTCCTTCGACATCGACGACCGCCCCTCGATGTCGAGCTCGGCCGCCCGTTTGCGCAGCTCGTCGACCGTGCGGTCCTCGTAGTCCTCGGCGTGGCCACCGCGGCTGCCCACCTCCGACCTGCCCTGCGCGGCAGACGCGTTGGCGATGCGGGCCGCCTTCTCCTTGCTCGCGCCGTCGTCGCGCAGGGCCTCGTAGACCTCTGCGTCCTTCACCGACGGGCCCGGGTCCTTCTTCTTCTCGGCCATGTCCCCACGGTGCCACCGCGTCTGCCGGGCCTGCTCACCCGTCAGGGGGTGCGCGCGCGCCGCGCCGTGAGTAGCGTCCCGAGGGTGGCTGACGACGCACGCGACGAGACCCCGGAGGAGCGAGCGGACCGCAACTGGAACGAGCTGCTGCAGGAGCTCCGGGTCAGCCAGACCGGGGTCCAGGTGCTCGCCGGTTTCCTGGTCACCCTCCCGTTCCAGTCGCGGTTCGAGGAGCTCGACTCCTTCCAGCGGGGGTGGTACGTCGGACTGCTGGCGCTCGCGTTCGCCACGGTCGCCGTGATGCTCGCTCCGGTGGCCATCCACCGGCGCGTGTTCCAGGACAACGCCAAGCCGGAGCTCGTGCAGGCCGGGCACCGCCTCACCAGCGTGGCGCTGGGGATGATCGCGGTGCTCATGGGCGGGATCTTCTTCCTCGTCGTCGACATGGTCTACGACCGCCTGGCGGCTGCGGCGGGGGCGGTGGGCGCGGTCGTCGTGCTCGCGGGTCTGCTGTTCGTGCTCCCGAAGCGGGTCGCCGGCGCGAGCTGAGGATTCGCGCACCCGATCCTCATGACCTAAGGTTTTGCCCTCACGCCATGAGGAAAGGGGAGCGACCGTGCCACGCGCAGGACTGACGAGTGCCCGGGTCGCGGAGGCGGCCGCGGACCTCGCCGATGAGGTCGGGCTCGAGCAGGTCACGTTGACTGCGCTCGCGAAGCACTTCGGCGTGGCGACCCCGAGCCTCTACACGCACGTGCGCAGTGGCGCCGACGTCCGGACCCGTGTCGCGCTCCTCGCCCTCGACGAGACGGCCGACCTCGTCGCCGACGCGCTCGCCGGGGTCAGCGCGCGGGCCGCGCTCGCTGCCGTGGGCGGGGTCTGGCGCGCCTACGCCCGTCAGCACCCCGGTCGCTACGCCGCGACCCGGCTGCCGCTCGACGCCTCGACGGCGGCTGCCAGCGCCGGTCCACGCCACGCCGAGCTCTCCCGCGCGGCCCTCCGTGGGTATGCCCTGTCGGGCGACGACGAGACCCATGCGGTGCGCCTGCTGGGTGCGACCTTCCACGGCTACGCCGCGCTCGACGCGGCCGGCGCCTTCAGCCACGGCGGGCCGTCGGCGCCCACGTCCGACGACACGTGGGAGCGCGTGGTCGACGGCCTCGACATCCTGCTCCGCTCCTGGGAGACCCGATGAACGACCTGTCCCTCGACGCCCTCGCCGCCCTCGTGCACGGGGCCCTCGAGCTCGAGCACACGGCCGGACAAGGCCTGCTGCCGCACCGGTTGCCCGCGTGGGCGCGCCGTCAGTGCGACGACCCGCAGCTCCACCTCGTCGAGGCCCAGCCTGCCGGCGTACGCCTCGCGCTGCGCACCGCTGGCACGCGCCTCGAGCTGGACGTGCTTCCCACCAAGCGGCGCTACGTCGGTGCACCGGCGCGGCCCGACGGGTGGTACGACGTGCTGGTGGGCGGCGAGCTCGCCGAGCGCCACCAGGCGCCCGGCGGCAACGTGCTCGACGTCGACATGATGACCGGCGCCAGCACCTTCACCGGCGGCGAGCCCACGACGCTCGTCATCGCGCTGCCCGAGGGGGAGACGGACGTCGAGGTCTGGCTGCCCCACGACGAGCAGACCGAGCTCGTCGCGCTGCGTGCCGACGCGCCCGTGTCGCCGGTCGCCGACGATCGCCCACGGTGGGTGCACCACGGCAGCTCCGTCAGCCACGGCTCCGTCGCCGTCCACCCGACCGAGCCCTGGCCGGTCGTCGCCGCCCGCCTCGCGGGGCTCGACCTGGTGAACCTCGGCCTGGGAGGCAGCGCGCTGCTCGACCCGTTCGTCGCCCGCACGATCCGCGACACGCCGGCCGACGTGATCAGCCTCAAGATCGGGATCAACCTGGTCAACCAGGACCTGCTGCGGCGTCGCGCCCTCGGCCCGGCCGTCCACGGCTGGCTCGACACGATCCGCGACGGCCACCCCGCGACGCCGATCCGCCTCGTCTCACCGATCTTCTGCGGGATCCACGAGGTCGTGCCCGGTCCGACCGGACCCGACATGCAGGCGCTCGCCGAGGGCCGCGTCGCCTTCGTCGCCACCGGAGACCCGGAGGCGGTGGCGCGCGGAGCGCTGACGCTCGAGGTGGTGCGCGAGGTCCTCGCCGAGGTGGTCGAGCGGCGCGCCGACCCGCACCTGTCGTACGTCGACGGGCTGGCGCTCTACGGCCCCGCGGACGCCGAGCGGCTGCCGCTCCCCGACGACCTCCACCCGGACTCGGCCACCCACCGGCTGATCGGTGAGCGCTTCGCCGCGCTCGGCGAC
This sequence comes from Nocardioides sp., assembly GCA_035762385.1. Lineage (GTDB taxonomy): Bacteria > Actinomycetota > Actinomycetes > Propionibacteriales > Nocardioidaceae > Nocardioides. Next base: position 24,181 of record DASTPB010000238.1, read on the forward strand.
TGGTAGCCGGGCGCGGCCCGAGGGGACGTCAGGTCAGGCGTCGTTCGCGCAGCGGAAGCCGATGTTGCCCGAGGAGGACTCGGCGGTGTTCGAGGAGCGCGCGGCGACGCGGTAGCGGTTGCAGTAGCTGTCGTGGCAGAGGTAGGACCCGCCGCGCATGACCCGGCTGACGAGACCGTCGGGGGTGCCGGCCGGCTCCGCCGCGACCGGGTCGGCGACCGGGTCGGCGCCGGCGCGGTCGGCGTACTCCGTCGCGCGGAACGCGTCCTGGCACCACTCCCACACGTTGCCGACGGTGTTGTGCAGGCCGTAGCCGTTGGGCTGGAAGGCGGTGACGGGCGCGGTCGTGAGGTGACCGTCGTCGAGCGTGTTGTGCCGCGGGAAGTCGCCCTGCCAGATGTTGCAGCGCCAGCGGCCGTGGGGGGTCAGCTCGTCGCCCCACGGGTAGCGCGCGCGGTCGAGGCCGCCGCGAGCGGCGTGCTCCCACTCGGCCTCGGTGGGGAGCCGCTTGCCGGCCCAGCGGCAGTACGCCCGCGCGTCGCGCCAGGAGACGTGCACCACCGGGTGGTTCTGCAGGTCGCCGATGTCCGAGCGTGGCCCCGCCGGGTGGCGCCAGTCGGCGCCTCGCACGGCCAGCCACCACGGCACGCCGGCGGCGCGCTGGAGGACGTCCGCGCGGGCGGCCCGGACGGCGAGGTGGAACACCGCCGAGACGCCGTCGCGCTCCGCCTCGGTCACGTGGCCCGTGGCCTTCACGAAGGTGGCGAACTGGGCGTTGGTCACCGCCTTGGTGTCGATGAGGTACGGCGACACGCGGACCGCATGCACCGGACCCTCGCCGTCGGCGGCGTAGCCGTCGCCGTGGCTGTCGCCCATCCAGAACGTCGCCCCCGGGACCCGGACCTGGCCGCGGGTGCTGCGCTCGCCGGCCGGGAAGGTCGTCGCCTGCTCCGCCTCGCCGCGTCCGGACGTGGGGGCGCAGCAGGACGCGCCGGCCGTGGTCGCCCGGTGGCGGTGGCCGCGCTCGACGACGGGGAGGAGCGGGTGGCGCTCAGCAGCATCGTTCGGCGTCGTCACGAAACCACAGTAGGTCAGTCGAGATGCACCGGTGAACGGACCCGGCCCCGCGACTCACCCCTCGGACAAGGTCGGGCCGCAGCGGCGTGCAGGGCCCGTCGTCGCTGGTCCGTGACGGTCGCTGGAAGCTGTACTACCAGTACTCGACCAACACCTTCGAGCTCTACGACCTCGTCGCCGACGTCGGTGAGACCACCGACCTCGCGGCCGGCAAGCCGGGCGT
>DASTPB010000239.1:0-2479 GCA_035762385.1 Nocardioides sp.
CTCATCGACGCCGCGATCCACCTCGAGCTCGTGTCGGTCGCCCAGCTGGAGGCGGCCGCGACCACAGGACGACCGGGGAGCCGACGGCTTCGGGCGGCCCTGCCCTGGGTCGATGGTCGCGCCCAGTCCTTGTGGGAGTCCCTGCTCCGACTGCTGCACGTCGTGTGCGACATCGAAGTGGAGCCACAGTGGCAGCTCGTGGATGCGGGCGGAGTCCTCGTGGCCGAGGCGGACCTGTGGGTCGTCGGGACGAATGCACTTCACGAGTTCGACGGTGACGAGCACGAGAAGGCGCCGCGCAGGGTCCGCGACCGGCGACGCGACCGCCGAGTCGATCGCCAGGGATTCGTGCGCCGCGGCTACACCGGCGGTGACGTCATCCGCCGGGCGGTGACGATCCTCGAGGATGCCGATCGGTCACTTGGCCGCCCGCACGACCCCACCCGTATCCGCGAGTGGCACCGGCTTCTGCGGGACTCGCTGTTCACTCCCGCTGGGAGGGTCGCCTTCCTCGGTCGAATCCCGGCGGCGCCACCCCGCTGTCGTACGCGTTGAGGGTGGCGGCAGATCGCACTCCGCCGGACGCTCAGCACGCAATGTGCCGCCACCCCGACGGGCGGCCGCCGCCGCAGGAGCTGTCCACGACCGCGGGGAATATCCGCCGGTGTGCGACCATTGAGGCAAGCAGTACCCGAGACTCCTGGAGTGATGAGATGACCGAGCAGGTCGAGACCACTGAGCGCCGCACCGACCAGATCAACCTCTCCGCTGTCGCCGCCGGCAAGGTGAAGAGCCTCCTCGAGCAGGAGGGTCGTGACGACCTCGCCCTGCGGATCTCCGTGCAGCCGGGTGGCTGCTCGGGCCTCCGCTACCAGCTCTTCTTCGACGAGCGGACCCTCGACGGCGACGTGACCACCGACTTCGACGGCGTGACCGTGGTCGTCGACCGGATGAGCGTGCCCTACCTCAACGGTGCCGAGATCGACTTCGTCGACACCATCGAGAAGCAGGGGTTCACCATCGACAACCCCAACGCCACCGGCTCCTGCGCCTGCGGCGACAGCTTCCACTGAGACGCACAGCCCACTGAGCTGACACGTTGGGCCCCAGCCGGACCGGCTGGGGCCCTTCGTCGTACCGGCTCGGTCGTACCGGCTCGGGCGTACCGGCTCGGTCCGGCTCAGTCCAGGTGGAGGTGGAGCGCGTTGGCGATGCGGGCAGCGGCCTCGGAGACCCGGATCTCGCGCTTGCCGACCTCGGCCGGGTAGTCGTCGTAGCGCAGGCTCGGGGCGGGGGCGACCGCCGCTCGGGCGGCGCGCTCGAGCCGGCCCTGGATACCGAGCTGGAGACCGAGGTTGCGGCTGGTCTCCCGGCCGTCGGCGGCCATCTCGGCCGGGGTGCCCAGCTCGTCGCTGAAGAGGGGCGAGGGGCGTCGGGACGTCGTCATGGGGTCGACGCTATTGGCTACTGATGCGTATCCCGAGCCGTACTGCGAGGTAGGGTCTCGCGGCGTGTCCCTCCTCGTAGCCGGATCCATCGCGACCGACCACCTGATGTCCTTCCCGGGCAGGTTCGCCGACAGCCTGGTCGTCGACCAGCTCGACAAGCTGTCGGTCTCCTTCCTCGTCGAGGAGCTCGAGGTCCGGCGCGGCGGCTGTGCCGCCAACATCTGCTTCGGGCTCGGCAACCTCGGCCTGCGCCCGGTGCTCGTCGGGGCTGTCGGTGAGGACTTCGCCGAGTACCGCGCGTGGCTGGAGCGCCACAACGTCGACTGCGACTCCGTGCACATCTCGGAGACCCGTCACACCGCCCGCTTCGTGTGCACCAACGACAGCGCGCACGCCCAGATCGCGAGCTTCTACGCCGGCGCCATGAGCGAGTCGCGCGAGATCGAGCTTAAGCCGATCGTCGACCGCGTCGGCGGGCCCGACTACGTGATCATCGGCCCGGACGACCCGGAGGGCATGCTGCGCCACACCGACGAGTGCCGCCAGCGCGGCTACCGGTTCCTCGCCGACCCGTCGCAGCAGCTGGCCTTCGGTGACGGCGACCTGATCCGCCCGCTCATCGACGGCGCCGAGATCCTCTTCTCCAACGAGTACGAGGCCAGCCTCATCACCCAGAAGACCGGCTGGAGCCGCGACGAGGTCCTCTCCCGGGTCGGCACCTGGGTGGTGACCCTGGGCGCGGCCGGCGTCCGCATCGACCGCGCGGGCGAGGAGTCGGTCATCGTCGACGCCGTTCCCGAGATCGAGAAGGTCGAGCCGACCGGGGTGGGCGACGCCTTCCGCGCCGGCTTCCTCGCCGCCCTGACCTGGGGCCTCGGGCACGAGCGCGCCGCCCAGCTCGGCTGCCTGCTCGCCGTGTACGTCGTCGAGAAGGTCGGCACCCAGGAGTACGAGATCTCCCGGGCCGCCTTCCTCGCGCGGTGCGCGGCGACCTACGGCGACGAGGCCGCGGCCGACTTCGAGCCGCACCT
>DASTPB010000240.1:0-6828 GCA_035762385.1 Nocardioides sp.
CTCGACTACGTGCACTTCACGGTGCGCATGCACCCCGAGCGACGGCTGGCGTGGTGGGTGGCGTGGAACGTCGACGGGCTGCGCCTGTTCCCCAGCGACAGCATCAGTCGCTCGGGCGAGCGATTCCGGCTCGACCCGCGCATCCCGGCCGACGCCCAGACCGGCGAGGAGGTCTACGCCGCGAACGACCTCGACCGTGGCCACGTCGCCCGCCGCTCCGACCTGCTCTGGGGCACCTTCGACGAGGCGAGTCGGGCCAGCTCCGGCTCGTTCTTCTTCACCAACATCACGCCGCAGCACCAGGACTTCAACCAGTCCGGTCGCGGCGGGGTGTGGGGGCTGCTGGAGAACGCCGTGCTGGCGCTCGAAGGCCTCGCGGACCGGCGCCTGACCCTGTTCGCCGGGCCCGTTCTCGGCCCGGACGACCCGCCGTACCGGGGTGTGCAGCTGCCGGTCGAGCACTGGAAGGTCGTCGTCTACCGGCTCGACGGGCAGCTGCGGGCCAGGGCGTTCGTGCTGACCCAGGACCTCGACGGCCTGCCGGGAGCGCAGCCCGACTTCCTGGACGACTTCGACACCTGGCTCGTGCCTCTCGACCTGGTCGAGGAGCGGACCGGACTGACGTTCCCGGGCCTGCGGGACGCCGTCGAGCCCGACGGGCTGCGACCCGCCGTTCCCGTGCTGGTCACCGACCCCGAGCAGGTCGACTGGTAGCCCGACCGCCCTTGCCTCCCGGGTCCCGTCGGGCCACAGTGGGCTGACAGTTCGCGGAGCGTTCGCACGAGTGGGCGGGAGCCGTCACGGTGAGCAAGGAGTCCGGCGGTGGTGCCGGCCAGACGGGCGCCCCGGTCGCGACCCGGCCGGAGGCTATCCGCAACGTGGTGGTCGTGGGCGCCGCCGGTGCGGGGAAGACCACCCTGGTCGAGAGGCTGCTGGTCGCAGCCGGCGTGCTGAACAGGCCCGGCAGCACGGATGACGGCACGACCGTGTGCGACTTCGAGGAGGTCGAGCACCGTCAACGGCGTTCCGTCGCGCTCGCCCTCGCGCCCCTGGTGCACGACGGGGTCAAGATCAACCTGCTCGACGCCCCCGGGTACGTCGACTTCGTGGGGGAGGTGCGGGCAGGTCTGCGCGCTGCGGACTGCGCGCTCTTCGTCGTCGCCGCCAACGAGGGTGTCGACGACGCGACAAGGGCGTTGTGGCGGGAGTGCGCCGGCGTGTCCATGCCGCGGGCCGTGGTCGTCACCAAGCTCGACCACGCGCGCGCCGACATCGACGGCGTGGTCGCCCAGGCGCGGGACGCGTTCGGCGAGCGGGTCCTGCCCGTCTACCTGCACGAGGGCGGTCGCCTCGTCGGCCTCATCACCGGCGACCACGGGCACGACGCGCAGCGAGCGGCGCTCGTGGAGGGCATCATCGAGGAGTCCGAGGACGAGACGTTGATGGAGCGCTACGTCGGCGGCGAGCAGATCGACTCCGACCTCCTCCTGCGCGACCTCGAGGTGGCGGTCGCGCGCGGGTCGTTGCACCCCGTTGTCCCCGTCGACGCGACCAGCGGGGTGGGAGCCACCGAGCTCCTCGACCTGATGGTGGCGGCGTTCCCGTCCCCGCTCGAGCACCCGATGCCGCAGGCCTGGACCCCGTCGGGCGCCCCCGGGCCCGAGATCGCGTGCGACCCCTCGGGTCCGTTGGTCGCGGAGGTCGTCAAGACGACCACCGACCCCTACCTCGGACGGGTCAGCCTGGTCCGGGTCTTCTCGGGCACCGTGGTCCCGGACGCGACCGTGCACGTGTCCGGGCACCGCTCGGCGTGGGCCGGCGGCGGGGACCCGGCCGCCAGCCACCCGGACCACGACGAGGACGAGCGGATCGGCTCGCTCTCCGTGCCGCTGGGCAAGGTGCAGCGCACCACCCCGGCCGCGGTCGCCGGCGACCTGTGCGCGATCGGACGGCTCAGTCGGGCCGAGACCACCGACACCCTCGCCGACGTCGACAACCCGCTCGTGCTCGAGCCCTGGCAGGTGCCCGACCCGCAGCTCCCGGTGGCGATCCAGGTCCGGACGAAGAGCGACGAGGACAAGCTCGGCTCGGGGCTGCAGAGGCTCGCTGCCGAGGACCCCACCCTGCGCGTCGAGCAGAACGAGGAGACCCACCAGGTCGTCCTGTGGACCATGGGCGAGGCCCACGCCGACGTGCTGCTCGACCGCCTCTCCAGTCGCTACGGCGTGGACGTCGACGAGGTCGAGCTCCGGGTGCCCCTGCGGGAGACGTTCGTCGGCCCGGCCACCGGCCAGGGCCGGCACGTCAAGCAGAGCGGTGGCCACGGGCAGTACGCCGTGTGCAGCATCGAGGTCGAGCCGCTCCCTCAGGGCGGCGGCTTCGAGTTCGTCGACCGCGTGGTGGGCGGTGCGGTGCCCCGACAGTTCATCCCCTCGGTCGAGAAGGGGGTCCGGTCGCAGATGATGCGCGGGGTGGTGAACGGCTGCCCGACCGTCGACCTGAAGGTGACGCTGACGGACGGCAAGGCCCACAGCGTCGACTCCTCCGACATGGCGTTCCAGACCGCCGGCGGGCTCGCGCTGCGCGACGCTGCCGCGCGCGCCGGGACGTGCCTGCTCGAGCCGGTCGACGAGGTCGAGGTGCTCATCGCGGACGCCCTGGTCGGCACGGTGATGGGGGACCTGTCCGCACGGCGGGGCAAGGTGCTGGGCAGCGAGCCGGCGAGCGAGCCGGGCATGGTCGTCATCCGGGCGCACGTGCCGCAGCTGGAGCTCCGTCGCTACGCCACCGAGCTGCGCTCGCTCGCCCACGGGTCGGCGTCGTTCACCCGGGCCTTCGCCCACTACGACCGGGTGCCGGACCAGGTGTCCTCCAGGCTCCCGCTCGGGTGATCTCGATCCCGCTCAGGCGGCCGACAGGGGCTCGGAGAGGTCGGTGCGCAACCGGGCCAGGATCCGGGTGAGGGTCCGCGAGACCTGTGCCTGCGTCAGTCCGACGAGGTCGGCGATCTCCTGCTGGGTGCGCTCGTCCTCGAAGCGCCACCGGAGGATCTGCTGCTCCCGCTGGCTCAGCCGGTTGACGACCGCGTCGAGCGCGAGCTTGGCCTCGAGCGCCGCGAGGTCGCGGTCCTCGTGGCCCAGCACGTCGGCGATCGTGCCGCGTTCCTGCTCGTCGCCCCTGTTGTCGATCGAGGCCGGTCGGAAGCATCCGTCGGCCGCGAGCGCCTCGACGACCTCGTCGACGTCGACGCCGAGGTGGGCAGCGAGCTGGGACGGACGTGGTGAACCTCCGAGGCGGGACTCGAGCTCCTGCTGGGCGTCCCTGATCCGCGCCTGCATCTGCTGGACGCGGCGGGGGACCCGGATCATCCAGCCGGAGTCGCGGAAGTGCCGGCGCAGCTCGCCCCTCACGGTCGGCACGGCGTAGGACATGAAGTCGTGCCCGGCTGCCGGGTCGAAGCGGCGCGCTGCCTTGATGAGCCCGATGAGCGCGACCTGCTCGAGGTCTTCGACGTCGATGCCGCGGTTGCGGTAGCGCGCCGCCATCGAGCGGGCCACGGCGGCGTTCGCCTCGATCAGCTGGTCCACCAGCTCGCGGCGTCGTGCGTCGGAGGTGCCGGCGCGGAGCTCCTCCACGATGACCGCCGTCCGGCGGGCACGCTCGTCGCGCTCGCGGTGGGAGGCGGTGCCGAGGGGTTGGTGCTGGTGCTCGGGCTGGTGCTGCGGGCGCGTCGAGAGGGTGGACACGGGCTCTTCCTTCCGGCCTTGGTGGTCGCTGGCGGCCCGGGTCTGGAGCCTGACCAGATCCTCGCTGGCGCCCGGGGCCCGCCAACAGCCGAAAAACGAAACATTGGACAAACCGTGGACAGGCGGCGCGGCCGCTAGGGTCGGGCCATGGCACGCAGCGTCTACGTGGCCGGCGTCGAGGGGTTCACCGGCAAGTCGGCGGTCGCGCTCGGGGTGCTCGAGCAGCTCTCGCGCCGGGTGGCGCGGGTGGCGGTCTTCCGCCCCGTGGTCCGCGCCGAGGCCTCGACCGGCGAGGTCCGCGACTACGTCCTGGACCTGCTCGTCTCGCACGACGCGGTCTCGCTGTCGTACGACGAGTGCGCGGGCGTCAGCTACGACGACGTGCACGCCGACCCTGACGGCGCCATGGACCGCATCGTCGCGCGCTACCACCAGGTCGCCGAGCAGAGCGACGCCGTGGTCGTCGTCGGGAGCGACTACACCGACGTCGGAGCACCCGCGGAGTTCGCCTTCAACGCCCGGGTGGCGGCCAACCTCGGCGCGCCGGTGCTGCTCGTCCTCAACGGCCACGGCCGCGGAGTCGACCAGATGCGCGCGGCGGCGGCGATGGCGGAGGCCGAGCTCGCCGCCAACCACGCCACCCTCTTCGCCGTCATCGCCAACCGCGTCGACCCCGAGGCCACCGAGAGCACGGCGACGGCGCTGCGCCACGAGGGCGTGCCCGCGTTCGCCCTGCCCGAGCAGCCGCTGTTGAGCGCGCCCTCGGTGGGCGACCTGCTGGCGGCGTGCGACGGCCGGCTGGTGCGCGGCGACGAGGCGCAGCTGGCGCGTGAGGTCCCCGGGCTGGTGGTCGCCGCGATGACGCTGCCCAACGTGCTCGACCGGCTCTTCGACGGTGCGCTCGTCGTGACGCCGGGGGACCGTCCCGAGGTCGTCCTCGGCGTCCTCACCGCCCACCAGTCGGCCAGCTTCCCGCAGCTGTCCGGGATCGTGCTCAACGGTGGCCTCGAGCTCCCCGAGCAGGTCGAACGCCTGCTCGACGGCCTGGAGGTCGCGCTGCCGATCATCGCCACCGACCTCGGCACGCACGCGACGTCGACCGCGCTGAGCGACCGCCGCGGCCGTCTCGACAAGGACTCGCCGCGCAAGATCGCCACCGCCCTGACGATCTTCACCGAGCACGTCGACGGCGATGAGCTGATGAACGGCCTCGAGGTGGCCCGCACCTCGGTCGTCACGCCGCTGATGTTCGAGCACCAGGTCCTCGACGACGCGATCGCCGACCGACGTCACATCGTGCTGCCGGAGGGGGAGGAGGAGCGGATCCTGCGTGCCGCCGACGTCCTGCTGCGGCGCAACGTCGCGGACCTGACGCTGCTCGGGGACCCGATGATCGTGCGCGCGAAGGCCGCCCACCTCGGCATCGACGTGTCCGCCGCACGCCTGCTCAGTCCCCACGACGAGGAGCTGCGCGAGCGGTTCGCCCAGGAGTACCACCGGCGTCGCGCCCACAAGGGCGTCGACCTCGACGCGGCGCGCGGCATCGTCGTGGACGTGTCCTACTTCGGCACGATGATGGTGGAGCTCGGCCTCGCGGACGGGATGGTGTCGGGCGCGGTGCACACCACGGCCCACACCATCCGGCCGGCCCTCGAGGTCATCCGCACGGTGCCGGAGGTCTCGGTGGTGTCGTCGGTGTTCTTCATGTGCCTCGAGGACCAGGTGCTGGTCTACGGTGACTGCGCGGTCAACCCGGACCCGACCGCCACCCAGCTGGCCGACATCGCGATCGCGTCCGCCCGCACCGCCGCGGCCTTCGGCGTCGAGCCACGCGTCGCGATGCTGTCGTACTCCACCGGGACCTCCGGCAGCGGCACCGACGTCGAGAAGGTCACGCAGGCCACCGCGATGGTCCGCGAGCGGGCGCCGGACCTGCTCGTCGAGGGCCCGATCCAGTACGACGCGGCGATCGACGCCGCGGTCGCACGCACCAAGCTGCCCGACTCCGCCGTCGCCGGGCGGGCGACGGTCTTCGTCTTCCCCGACCTCAACACCGGCAACAACACCTACAAGGCCGTGCAGCGGTCGGCCGGTGCGCTGGCGGTCGGCCCGGTCCTGCAGGGCCTGCGCAAGCCGGTCAACGACCTGTCGCGCGGCGCCCTCGTGCGCGACATCGTCAACACGGTGGCGATCACCGCCATCCAGGCGCGGGAGCGGCCGTGACGGACCGGGTGCTGGTGCTCAACGCGGGATCGTCGTCCTTGAAGTACCGGCTGCTCGACGGCAGCACCGGCGTCGCGGAGGCGTCCGGCAGCGTCGAGCGGATCGGCGAGGCCAGCGGCACGCTGACGCACTCGGTCGGCGGCGAGGACCACACCGAGGAGCGCCCGGTCGCCGACTTCGAGGACGCCCTCCGCTCGGCGCTCGACGCGTTCGACCGGCACGGTCCCGCGATCGACACGAGCGGGCTGGCGGCGGTCGGGCACCGCGTCGTGCACGGCGGCGACCTGTTCGCCGAGCCGGCGCTCGTCGACGACCGCCTGCTGACCACTGTCGAGGACCTCGTCCCGCTCGCCCCGCTGCACAACCCGGCCAACCTCGAGGGCCTGCGCGTCGCACGACGGCTGTTCCCCGACGTGCCGCAGGTCGCGGTCTTCGACACGGCGTTCCACCAGACGATGCCCGAGCACGCCTACACCTACGCCGTGCCGCTGGCCTGGCGCGAGGAGCACCGGATCCGGCGCTACGGCTTCCACGGCACGTCGTACGCCTTCGTGTCCCGCCGCGCCGCCGAGCTGCTCGACCGCCCGCTCGAGGACACGAACCTGGTGGTGCTGCACCTCGGCAACGGTGCGTCCGCGGCCGCGATCCGCGGCGGGAGGTCCGTCGACACGTCGATGGGGCTGACGCCCCTCGAGGGACTGGTGATGGGCACCCGCTCCGGTGACCTTGACCCGGCGATCCACGGCCACCTGCACCGCGAGCTCGGCTGGTCGCTGGACGAGATCGACCGCGCGCTCTACCGCGACTCCGGACTGCGCGGCCTGGCCGGGGTGAACGACTTCCGCGAGGTGACGCAGCG
>DASTPB010000241.1:0-6712 GCA_035762385.1 Nocardioides sp.
AACCAGTTCCACTACGCCCGGCTGACCGCCGACGACCGCGTGCTGTGGGGCGGGTACGACGCCGTCTACCCCTCGCGTGGGCGCCTGCACCCCCGCCACGAGGACCGGCGCGAGAGCCACGCGCGGCTCGCCTCGCACTTCCTCGCCACCTTCCCCCAGCTCGAGGGCATCCGCTTCACGCACCGCTGGGCCGGCGCCATCGACACGTCCACGCAGTTCGCGGCGTTCTACGGCACCACCCACGGCGGTCGGGTCGCGCACGCGGCCGGCTTCACGGGGCTCGGTGTCGGCGCCACCCGCTGGGCGGCGGAGGTGCTGCTCGACCTCCTGGCCGGGCAGCCCACCGAGCGCACGGGCCTGCGGATGGTGCGCGAGCGTCCGCTGCCCTTCCCGCCCGAGCCGCTCGCCTCGGCCGGCATCAACCTCACCCGCTGGTCGCTCGACCGCGCCGACCACCGCGCCGGCCGTCGCAACGCCTACCTGCGGGTGCTCGACCGGGTGGGACTGGGCTTCGACTCCTGACGGCGGCCGGACCGCGGGCTGTCGAGTGGGGCGGTCAGCCCGTCGCCAGCGCCCAGGCGTAGAAGCAGAGCTCGTCGACGTCCTGCTCGATCAGCGCGGCCCGGGTGGTGCCACCGCCGTGCCCGGAGTCGCGCAGCGGCAGCAACAGGTACGGCCCACCGTCGGTCGCGTCCGCCTGCATCCGGGCGACCATCTTCACCGGGTCGTACGGCGGCGCCAGCATGTCGTTCATCGCCGGCACGAAGGCGATGGCCGGGTAGCGGATGCCCGGCCGGACGTTGTGGTACGGCGAGTACCCGGCGAGGTAGGCGCCTTCGACCGGGTCCTCGGGCGAGCCGTACTCGACGGTCGCGGTCCGGCCGTTGTCGAAGCGGGTGAATCGGATCATGTCCAGCAGCGGTGCCCGGCAGAACACGGCCCGGAAGGCGTCCGGCGCCTGCAGGGCGGTGACGGCGACCAAGAGGCCGCCATTGCTGTTCCCGCGCGACACCAGCTGGTCGGCCGTCGTGTACTCGTGGTCGACGAGCCAGCGGGCGGCGGCGACGTAGTCGTCGAAGGCGTTCTGTCGGTTCGTCCCGACCGCCGCCTCGTGCCACTCGCGCCCGTACTCACCACCGCCCCGGATGTTGGCGAAGGCAAGCGCGCCGCCGGCTTCGAGCCAGGCCGCATGCACCGGTGCGTACCACGGCTCGATCGAGATGTTGAACCCGCCGTATCCGGTCAATCTCGTGGGTATCGGACCGTCCACGCCCTTGGGCCTCACGACGAACATCGAGACCTGCGTGCCGTCCTTGGAGGCGAACCAGACCTGCTCGGTGTCGGCTTCGATCCCGACGTCGGGGACGTGGTACGCCGTCAGCGTGTCGGCGTCGAAGTCGTAGCGGTAGATCGACGGCGGTTGCACGCACGACTGGAAGTCGACCCACACCTCGTCGTCCTGCCAGCTTCCGCTGACCCCGCTGATCTCACCCCCGCCCTCGTGCCCGTTGACCGCGCCGAGTCCGGGCAGGGTGATGTCACGGATCCTCGAGCCGTCTGCGGCGTGAACAGTGATCTGGTGCGACGCAGCGCGCGAGTAGACCGCGTACAGACGGCCGCCGACCCCGCTGACGGTGTGCAGAGTGTCGTTGCTCTCAGGGATGACCGTGCGCCACGCGGTCGGGTCGGTCAGCGATGCCTTGCAGAGCCGGCCGCGTGGTGCCTCGAGGTCGGTGACGATGAGCAGGTCGTCGTCGACCACCTGGACCTGGTTCACCGACTGCATGGTCGTCGTCACCGGCAGCAGCTCGTCGTCGGCCAACCTCAGCAGGGACACCGTGTTCGCGTGGACGAAGTCCCACTGGTACAGCACGGCGTACCGGCCGCAGTCGGTCATGTCCACCCAGCACCAGTGGTCGGCGTGACCGCCGAAGACCTGCCGCTGCCGAGTCGTGCCGACGCGGTGCTCGAGGACGACCTCCCTGCCGTCGGCGACCGCTGGGTAGAAGAACGACGCCGAGTCCGGGCGCCACGCGGGGCGGTAGTGGTTCGTGCCGCCGGGTTCGTCGGCGAGGACGGTCCCGGTGTCGACCTCCAGGACGTGGATCCGGGCGTCGTGGGTGCTGCCGGTCGCCGTGCCGAAGGCGACGAACCTGCCGTCGGGTGACGGCACGGCGAAGACGAGGGCCTCGGTGCTCGCCCACTCGTTCGGGTCGAGCACGGTCTCGAGCGGCCCGTCCGGCTCGCGGCGCATCCGCAACGCGAGCTTCTCGTCGTCGGGAGCGGCCTGCCAGACGAACTCGCGTCCTCCCGCGCGGATCGGCCGGGACAGCCGCTCGTAGCGCGACGCGCGGGTCACCGCGGCGCGGAACCGGTCGCGCGTGGGGACCGCGTCGAGGAGCGCGCGCGTGGCGACCTCCTGCTCCTCGATCCACCCCATCACCTCGGGATCGTCGAACCGTTCGAGCCACTCGTACGGGTCGGGGACCCACTCACCGTGGAACCAGAACCCGCTGGCCGGATCGGCCCTCACCATCCCGTCCCTCCGACGCTCCATGACCAGAGCGTATGCGGACGAACCGTCCTCGACGCCGTCCTGCCGAGCCACCACGGCCCGTGCACGCGTCGGCCGGACGACCGACAGCGACCCCCGGGACTGCAGGGATATCTGCCCCACGCTGCTGTGGCATCCCGGCCTGATCGGGAGGACAATGACGAGCGGACGCAGGTGGGCCGATCCCGGCACCCGCCGGATCGGTGGTCACCTCCGTGACGAGGTGCCGGGAGGCAGACATGGCCGGTCGTCGGAGTCGACTGATCCTCGCGTTGGTGTCGCTCGCCGCGGTGATGTCGGTCGGCCTGGCGGCGCCGGCCGCTGCGGCCGTGAGCGTCGCGAAGGTGGAGTTCAGCGGTGGCCGGCTGAGGATCGAGGGAGCGGCCGTCGCCAACCGTCCGATCACGGTGGACGGCGTGCAGATGGCCACGAGCGACGGAGCCGGACAGTTCAGGATCGACCGGTCGGGATTCACCGCACCTGCGGACTGCACGGTCGACGTGAACGACGGCTCGGCAGCGGCCACCAACGTCAGGCTGCCGGGGTGCACGGTGACCGCGGCTGCTCTCAGCGCGGTGGCGCTGAGCCCGTCGACGGTTCAGGGAGGAGCCGCGAGCACGGCAACGGTCACGCTCACGACCGCCGCGCCGTCCGGGGGTGCCCTGGTGTCGCTGACCAGCAGCAACACGGCCGCTGCCACCGTCCCCGCAAGCCTGACCGTCCCCGCGGGGGCAACCTCGGCCACGACGTCCGTCGCGACCAGCGCTGTCAGCGTCAACACCACGTCGGTGATCTCCGCGTCCTACAACGGGCTGACCCGGTCGGCCACGCTGAGCGTCACCGCCCCAGCGCCGGCATCGAGCGCCACGCTCAGCACGGTCAGCCTCAGCCCGGCCAGCGTGCAGGGCGGATCCTCATCGTCGGCCACCGTGACCCTGACCGCGAACGCTCCCGCTGGAGGGGCGATCGTGTCGTTCTCGAGCAGCAACCCGAGCGTGGCGACGGTTCCGGCCAGCATGACCGTCCCGGAGGGGGTCAACAGCCGGGTGGTGGTGAACTTCGTGTCCACCAGCCCGGTCACGGCCACCGCGACGTCGGTGATCTCCGCGACCTACAACGGGGTCACCCGCACCGCCACCATCACCGTGGCTCCGCCGCCCCCGCCGTCACCGGGTGGTGCGCTCGCGTCCATCACGTTGAGTCCGTCCACGGTCCAGACGGGCACCACGAGCACCTCGGCCACGTTGGCGTTCACCGCCAACACCCCCAGCGGTGGGGCCACCGTCTCGCTGTCGAGCAGCAACACGTCGATCGCGACGGTCCCGGCGACGGTGACGGTTCCCGGGTTCAGCTCGACAGGCGCGTTCCCGGTGTCGATCAGCCCGTCGGCCGTCGGGACGGCCACCATCTCCGCGACCTACGACGGGGCAACCCGCTCGGCGGTGCTCACCGTCACCTCACAGTCGCTGTTGCGGATCACCACCACCTCTCCGCTCCCGAACGCACGGGTCGGAGAGAACTACACCGGCTTCATCGAGGCGTGCTGCGGACAGGGCAGCGGCCCGATCCGGTGGTCGCTCGTGAACGGCACGGTCCCGGACGGGCTCAGGTTCGCCGGCAACGACCTGCGGCTGACCCAGACCACCGCGGTTCTCGGCACCCCGACCCGGGTCCAGACGACGACGTTCACGGTCCGGGCGCGTGACGGTGCGGGCAACACAGCCACCAAGACCTTCACCCTCACGGTGGATCCGCCGAGCCCTCTGGTCATCAACAACGGCACCGATCAGCTCCGTGACGGAAACGTCGGCGTTTCCTACGAGGCGAGCCTCTTCCCGGCTGGCGGCACACCGCCGTACTCGTGGTCGCACGTGGCGGGCACCCTCCCGCCGGGGCTGAGCGTGCAGGCGTCCCCCGGTCGGGTCCTGGGCACACCCACGGCGGCGGGCACCTTCACCTTCACGGTTCGGGTCAACGACAGCGGCGGGCAGAGCGCGACGGGGCAGTTCACCATCCGGATCCTGCCCTGACCGCACCGCCGCGCCTCGAGCGGCAAGGATCGGCGACGGTCCCGCCGGCGGCACCGTGGCCGGACAGGCGGCGATGCGCGCGTACCTGCGACCGTCAAGGGCGTCCGGGCTCGGTCAGGTCGGCGAACACCGACAGCAGGGCCGCGCGGTTCCTCGGCGCCCACACCAGCTCGCGGAACCGGTCCACGGGGCCCACGGGCCAGCGCTCCGCAACGGCGCGGACGTCCGGGTCCACGATCAGCGGGAACAGCAGGTCCGGCACGGAGGACCACGCCACCGGGAAGGGTCGGTCCCACAGCTGTACCACCTCGCCGGTCGCAGCCGGAGTCAGACCGAGACCGTCGTGCATCTCGGCGAGGTGCTCGTACGCGGTTGCGAGCGCTCGCTCGCGCTCCTGCCACGTCGGCGCGCGCATCACGCGCTGCAGGACGGGCGTCATCCGGGGACCGCAGGCGAGGCGGGCGAAGGCAGTCCCGAACCACTTCGAGTACGGCGCGTACTGGCGTTCGACGAGGAAGCAGAGCCGCATGATGTCGGCCACCAGGCGGGAGCCGATCAACGAGGACCCGAGCTCGTCGCCGACGTACCCCGTCCTGCCGACGAGGTTCATCTCCGGGTGGATGCGCCACCAACCCGCGACCATGAGGTAGAGCCACACGTCGCGCGGGTAGTAGGCGAGCCGCTCGCGGACGCGGCCGAGGCCGACCTCGTCGTGGAAGACGGCGCCGGAGGTGATGGTGAGCAGCGTGTGCTCGGGCATCGTCAGCCAGTCGACCACCGCGGGCTCGACGTCGACGTCCCACGCCAGCTCGCGGTGGAACCAGGCGCGCAGGGTGTGCACCTCGTCGGTGGGCTGGTCGCGTCCGGTGCCGCGTGACGACCGCGCCTGCTCCAGCTCCGCCTGCAGGGCCGCTCCGCGGGCATCGAAGTCCTCCTCGGAGAGGAACAGCAGGACCCGCGGGCCCCAGTCGTGGTCGGTGGACATCTCGTCGTCGTACCCCAGGACCTCCGACCCGCGACCGAGGAGCGCTGCCGAGTGCGGGATCGCCCCGAACCGCGAGTCGAGCAGCGGCCGCACCTCCTCGTCGTAGTGGCGACGGCTGAGCTCGATCCCCGACACGAACGTGCCCATCGTGACTCCTCCCGCAGGTGGGGCCATTCTCCCAGCGAGGTGAACCCCCCGGTGCCGTGCACCGTTCCACCCGAGTAGGCGCCGTGACACGGCCATGCTCTCGTGGCTCCCGGCGCTCCCAGACAGTCCGCTACAGGGAGGCTCGATCATGCAGCTGAGATCCGCACCGGCGCTCGCAGGAACGGCCGTCATTGCCGTGTTGGCACTGAGTGCCTCGCCGGCGTTGGCAGGCGACGGGGGCGGGGACGACCTGATCCGGGAGGACCTCGTCCCCAGCCTCACCACCGACCCGCCCATCAACGGCGTCTCGCCGGGAGGCCTGCCGTGGGTTCTCGACCGGGGCGAGGTGAGGGTCCGGGACGACGGCCGCATGGACGTGCGCATCGAGGGTCTGCAGATCCCGCGCGCCGGAGGTGAGGACAACCCGGTCGACTCCATCACCGCGGTCCTCTACTGCGCCGGTCGCCGCGTCGCCGACAGTGGCCCCCAGCCGATGTCGGTCCCCGAGGGCGACGCCCGTTTCAGGGTGACCGTGGCCGCACCCGACGACTGCGACATGGCGTCCGTGCTCGTGAGCCCGAGCACCCTCGTGGGCACCCGCTTCATCGCGAGCGGGACGTCCCACGGCGACGACTAGCACGCCTGTCCACCCCCGGCAGGGGTCGCCAGGTCGCGCCGCAGGGGCGACACTGGTGAGGAGCAACGCCAGCCGGGGACGGAGGGCCGAGGGAGCTGCACTCAGCGTCGCCGGACGACGACTTCCTGCTGGAGCTGCGGCGCCACCGGGCGGAGCTGCGCGAGTCGATGAGCGCGCTGGAGAACGCGCTGGCCGCCCCGGCAGGCAGCGACGACGCACGGTGGGCCGAGCGTGTCCACGTGGCCGCGGTGGAGCTCGCGGGCGACTTCCGGGGGCACGTCGAGATGACAGAGGGGCCTGACGGGCTCTACCGCGAGGTCCTCGACACCTCACCCCGGTTGTCCGAGGCCGTGGCCGCC
>DASTPB010000242.1:0-10901 GCA_035762385.1 Nocardioides sp.
GATGAAGGCGACGTGGCGCCACTGGTTGGCGTTGAGCGAGTGGCTGTTGTCGTAGGACGTGCCGAGCATCTCGAAGAGGTTCTCCGGGACGTCGTTCCACTCCTTGCACGCCACCTCGCAGGCCTTGCAGCCGATGCAGACCGAGGTGTCGGTGAAGAAGCCCTTGCGCGGCGGGGGTGATTCGTAGCCCGCGTCGGACGCCGGGTCGAGTGGTCCGAAGAGGCTGTTGCGGCCGATCACTGGTCCTCCACCTGGTGGGGGGCGTGCTGTTCCTTCTCGTCGTCCTGCACGGCCGCGGAGCGGCGTACGGCGTCGGCGTCGGCGGTCACGATGGGCTCGGACACCTCGTCGACGGCGCCCGAGCGGGCGGCGTAGCCCTCGACGTACTCTCGCAGCGCGGGGCCGGTCGGACGGCGACCGGGTCGCACGTCGCAGGTGCCGACCTTGCTCTCCTGGATGAGGACGTTGGGGTCGAGCGAGATGCCGAAGAGGTCGTTGGCGGAGTCGCCGCTGACCAGGCCGCCCTGGCCCCAGTGGTAGGGCATCCAGACCTGGTGCACCGTGCGTCCCTCGACCCGCAGCGGCCGGAGCCGCTCGGTGACCATCACCCGGCCCTCGATCGCCGACCGCGCGGTGATCACGTGGCACCAGCCCATGTGCTCGAGGCCGCGCTCGGCGGCGAGCGCCGGCGAGACCTCGACGAACATCTCAGGCTGGAGCTCGGCGAGGTGCTCGAGGTAGCGGCTCATCCCGCCGGCGGTGTGGTGCTCGGTGAGCCGGCTCGTGGTGAAGACGTAGGGGAAGACGTCGGGCCGGCCGTCACCCGGGACCGGGTTGAGCGGGTTGTCGTCGCGGCGGTACTCCTTGCGCGTCGGGTTGGCCTGCTGACCGTGGAGGAGGTTGCGGAACGGCGACTCGACCGGCTCGTAGTGGGTCGGCATCGGCCCGTCGACCAGGCCCTGCGGCGCGTAGAGCGCGCCCTTCCCGTCGCCCTGCATGATGAACGGGTCGATCCCCTCGATGGCCTCCACGCCCTCGGAGCCCTCCGGAGCCCGGTAGGACGGCGGCTTGGTCTTCTCGAAGTCGGGCACGTCGTCGCCGACCCACTCGCCGGCGTCGCCCTTCTCGGGGTCCCACCACACGTAGGCCTTGCGCTCGCTCCACGGCCGGCCCTCCGGGTCGGCAGAGGCGCGGTTGTAGAGGATGCGGCGGTTGAGCGGCCACGCCCAGCCCCACTCCGGCGCCACGGGCGACTGGTCGTGGCGGGACCTGCGGCGCGCGGCCTGGTTGACACCGTCCTTGTAGACGCCGGTGTAGATCCAGCAGCCGCCGAGCGTCGAGCCGTCGTCCTTCATCTCGGTGAACGTCGACAGCGGGCGACCCGTCGCGACCTCGTAGCCGTTGATCTCCTTGAGCACCGCCTCCGCACTGGGCTCGCCCCAGCCGGCGGCGACCTGCTCGGGGTCGCCGACCATCGGGTAGTCCCACGCGAGGTCCAGGACCGGCCGGTCGCGGTCGTCCGCGGAGCCTGCCAGCCGCTCCCTGACCATCCGGCCGAGGTGGTAGAAGAACCAGAGCTCGGACGTCGCGTCGCCCGGCGGCTCCACGGCCTTCTCGCGCCACTGCAGCATCCGCTGCGTCTGGGTGAAGGTGCCCTCCTTCTCGACGTGGGAGGCGGCGGGGAACAGGAAGACCTCGGTGCCGCACTCGTCGGGAACGATCTCGCCGGTCGCGACCTCCGGCGAGTCCTTCCAGAAGGTCGCGCTCTCGATCTCGAACAGGTCGCGCACCACCAGCCAGTCGAGGTTGGCCATGCCGAGCCGCTGCGCGCGGCCGTGGGCCGAGCCGACGGCGGGGTTCTGCCCGAGCAGGAAGTAGCCCTTCACCTTGCCGTCGATCATGTCGAGCACGGTGCGGTAGGTGCCGTGGTCGCCGGTGATCCGGGGCATGTAGTCGAAGCAGAAGTCGTTGTCCGGCGTCGCAGCGTCGCCCCAGTAGGCCTTGAGCAGGTTGACGCCATAGGCGCCGGCGTTGGCCCAGAACCCCTTCGACCCGGGCTTGCGGACGCTGTCGACCCAGTCGGTGAGCGTCTGGTGCTTCTCTGCGTTGGGCATGGGGAGGTAGCCCGGCAGGATGTTGAACAGGGTCGGAATGTCCGTCGAGCCCTGGATGCTCGCGTGGCCGCGCAGCGCCATGATGCCGCCACCCGGACGGCCCATGTTGCCGAGCAGGAGCTGCAGGATCGCACCGGCGCGGATGTACTGGACACCGACGCTGTGCTGGGTCCAGCCGACGCTGTAGACCAGCGCGGTCGTGCGCTCGCGGCCGGAGTTCTCCGTCCAGGCGCGGCACACCGCGAGGAAGTCCTCCTGCGACACCCCGCAGACCTGCTCGACGACCTCGGGGGTGTAGCGGGCGTAGTGGCGCTTGAGCACCTGGTAGACGCAGCGCGGGTGCTGGAGCGTCTCGTCGCGCATCGGCCGCGCGGTCACGGGCGTGCCGTGGGACTCGTGCTGCAGACCGGCGGCGGTGTCGCGGTGCTCGACGTGGTCACCGGAGCTCTCGGCCTGCGAGCGGTGCAGCTCGGCGTCGGTGTCCTCGGACTCGTACTGCCAGCTGGTGGGGTCGTACGTCCGGGTCTCGGGGTCGAACCCGGAGAACAGGCCGTCGAGCTCGTCGGTGTCCTGGAACTGGTCGCTGACGATCGTCGCGGCGTTGGTGTAGTTGACGACGTACTCGCGGAAGTCGAGCTCGTTGTCCAGCACGTAGTTGATGATCCCGCCGAGGAACGCGATGTCGCTGCCGACGCGGATCGGCACGTGCTGGTGCGCGAGCGCGCTGGTGCGGGTGAAACGCGGGTCGACGTGGATCACGCGCGCACCGCGCTTCTTCGCCTCCACGACCCACTGGAAGCCCACCGGGTGGGCCTCGGCCATGTTGGAGCCCTGGATGACGATGCAGTCAGCGTTGGCCAGGTCGGCCGTGAAGCCGGTGGCACCGCCGCGCCCGAAGCTGGTCCCCAGACCGGGGACGGTGGCGGAGTGTCATATGCGCGCCTGGTTCTCGATCTGGATGGCGCCCATCGCCGTGAAGAGCTTCTTGATGAGGTAGTTCTCCTCGTTGTCCAGCGTGGCGCCGCCGAGGCTGGCGATGCCCATCGTGCGCCGGACCTTGCGGCCGTGCTCGTCGAGGTCCTGCCAGGAGTCGCGCCGCGTCTTGACCACGCGGTCGGCCACCATGTCCATCGCGGTGTGGAGGTCGAGCTCCTCCCACTCGGTGGCGAACGGGCGGCGGTACTTGACCGCCGTCTGGCGCAGGGGGCTGGTCACGAGGTTCTTGCTGGCCGACCCCTTGGGGCACAGCCGCCCGCGGCTGACCGGGCTGTCCGGGTCGCCCTCGACCTGGACGACCTTCTCGTCCTTGACGAAGACCTTCTGGCCGCAGCCGACCGCGCAGTAGGGGCACACGCTGCGGGCCACGCGGTCTGCGGTCGCGGTGCGCGGCTCGACCTCGTCGGTCCGCCTGGAGCGCACCGAGCGCCCACGACCGAGGATGTCCCCGTCGACGAGCTGTCGGAGCACGGGCCACGGGAGGAGCGACCTCGACTCCGCCATGCCGTCACCTCCGAGTGTGTGCTGGCTCACGACACTACGGAGGCCGTACGACGTCGTCCACCGCCGCAGGGGTGGGTGGTCAGCGGACGACGATCGCGTGCTCGCCGCGCGCCACCACCTCGCCGACGACGGGGTGGCCGGGCAGCTCGCCGACCACGAGCAGGCCGCCCGAGGTCTGGGCGTCGGCCAGCAGCACGAGCTCGTCCTCGGCGACGGAGGCGTCCAGGTGCGGCCGCACCCAGTCGAGGTTGCGTCGGCTCCCGCCCGGCACGAACCCCTCGGAGAGCGAGGCGCGCGCCCCGTCGACGTACGGCACCGCGGCGGCGTCCAGGACCGCGGTCGTGCCACTGGCCCGCATCATCTTCATCAGGTGGCCGAGGAGGCCGAAGCCGGTGACGTCGGTCGCCGCGCGCAGGCCTGCGTCGACCGCCGCACGGCTGGCGTCGCGGTTGAGCGCGGTCATCACCGCGACCGCCTCCTCGAACCACTCACCGGTGGCCTTGTGCCGGTTGTTGAGCACGCCCAGGCCCAGCGGCTTCGTCAGCGTCAGCGGCATCCCCGGCTCGGCCGCGTCGTTGCGGAGCAGGCGGTCCGGGTCGGCGATCCCGGTGACGGCCAGGCCGTACTTCGGCTCCGGGTCGTCGATGCTGTGCCCGCCGGCGAGGAACGCCCCGGCCTCGGTGCACGCGTCGTCGCCGCCGCGCAGCACCTCGGCCGCCACGTCGAAGGGGATCCGGTCGCGCGGCCACCCGAGCAGGTTGACCGCGACCACCGGGGTGCCGCCCATCGCCCACACGTCCGACATCGCGTTGGTCGCGGCGATCCGACCGAACGTGTAGGCGTCGTCCACGACCGGGGTGAAGAAGTCCGCGGTGGCGATGACGGCGCGACCCGTGCCGTCCGGGGCGGACTCGATGCGTACGGCGGCCGCGTCGTCGCCGTGGTCGAGGCCGACCAGCAGGTCGCCCGAGGCGCGACCGCGACCGAGGCCGCTGAGCACGCGCTCCAGCTCACCGGGCGGCACCTTGCAGGCGCACCCGCCACCGGCGGCGTACTGGGTGAGGCGGATCTTCTGGTCGGTCGTGCTCGTGCGCTGCGTCACCCGCCCAATCTAGGCAGGCGGCGGGCGGGGCTCCTCACCCCGTTGCTCGTGGCGGACACGGGCCTCGGGCGCCTAGCGTCGGACGATGCGAACCGACGACTCTGCGATCGCGCGCCTGTTGGCCGAGTGCCAGCAGGCGCTCGACCGGGTCGAGCCCGCGGACCTCGAGGCCGTCGCCGCGGCCGGGGCGCTCGTCGTCGACATGCGGCCGGTGCAGCAGAGACTGCGCGACGGCGAGCTCCCGGGCGCGGTTGTCATCGACCGCAACGTGCTCGAGTGGCGCCTCGACCCGACCAGCCCGCACCGCCTGGCGGTCGCGGACGACCCGGACCGTCGGATCGTGCTGGTCTGCCACGAGGGCTACAGCTCGAGCCTGGCGGCGCACACCCTCCAGCTGCTGGGCCTCCGCCGGGCGACCGACCTGGTCGGCGGCTTCACCGCGTGGGCGGCGTACGTCGCCTCGCGGCAGGTGGACCCGGACGTGACGGACCGGCGTGTGGCCACGCACTAGGGTGGCGCGCGGAGGCGGTTCTCGTCTGGTGACGGACGCGGTCCTCAAAACCGTTGCGACCCAGCAGCTGGGTCGGGCGGGTTCGATTCCCGTCCGCCTCCGCCAGTCGTGAGGCAGTCGTGAGGCAGTCGTGAGGCAGTGGTGAGTCGGGGCGTCGGACGAGGAGGGCGGGTGCCAGATCCGCGCCGGGCCACGCCCCGCACCGACCACGTGCTGTCCGACGAGCGGCTGCAGGCGGCCGCGGCCCGGCTGGGCCCGGGCCTCGTCAAGCAGGCGGTCACCGAGGCACTGGAGCGCTGCCGGGCAGGCGATCTCAACCCGGCAGCGGTCGCCGACGCCGCGGTCGCAGCACTGCCGGCATCGGCCACCACGATGCGGCGCGTGGTCAACGCGACCGGCGTGCTCGTCCACACCAACCTCGGCCGCGCGCCCCTGTCCGACGCCGCGGTCGAGGCGATGCGCACCGCGGCCGGGGCCACCGACGTCGAGCTCGACCTCATCAGCGGGCAGCGCGGGCGACGGGGCCGCGGCGCGCTGGAGGCCCTGGCCGCTGCCGTGCCCGACGCCGGCGGGGTCCACGTCGTCAACAACGGCGCAGCCGCCCTCGCGCTCGCCACCCGGGTGCTCGCCCGGGGCGACGACGGGCGCGACACCGTGGTCATCGCCCGCGGCGAGCTCGTCGAGATCGGCGACGGCTTCCGCATCCCCGACCTGATGGAGTCCGTGGGTGCCCGGCTCCGCGAGGTCGGCACCACCAACCGCGTGCACCTCGACGACTACGCCTCCGCGCTCGACGACTCGACCGCGTTCGTCCTCAAGGTCCACCCCTCCAACTTCGCCGTCACCGGGTTCACCTCGTCGGTGCCGGCCCGCGAGCTCGCCGGCCTCGCGCACGCCGGACGACGCGTGCCGCTGGTGGTCGACATCGGCTCGGGGTTGCTCGAGCACCACCCACGCCTGCCCGACGAGCCCGATGCCGCCCACGCCCTGCGTGCGGGCGCCGACCTCGTCACCGCGTCCGGCGACAAGCTGCTCGGCGGGCCGCAGGCGGGACTGCTGCTCGGCGACGCCGAGCTGGTCGAGCGGCTGCGCCGGGACCCCTTCGCCCGGGCGCTGCGCGTGGACAAGCTGACCCTCGCCGCGCTCGAGGCGACCCTCGTCGGACCCGTGCCACCGGTGCGGGCTGCACTCGGCCGGTCGATCGACGACCTGCGAGCGCGGGCGCGGGCGATCGTGGCGGCGTGGCCCGACGACCTCGCGGGAGCCCTCTCTGCCGAGGTCGTCGAGTCCTCGGGAGCCGTCGGAGGTGGCGGCGCGCCCGGCGTCGACGTGCCCAGCGCAGCCGTCTCCCTCCCCGAGCACCTCGCCGCTCCGCTGCGCGTCGGTCAGCCCCCGGTGCTGGGTCGCACGGTGCGCGGCCGGTTGCTCCTCGACCTGCTGGCCGTCGACCCCGACGAGGACGGCGCCATCGTCGACGCCGTACGCCGTGCCGCGGGGGCGGGCGGGTCCTGATGCACGTCGTCGCGACCGCGGGTCACGTCGACCACGGCAAGTCCACCCTGGTGCGCGCCCTGACCGGCACGGACCCCGACCGGCTCGAGGAGGAGCGGCGCCGCGGGCTGACGATCGAGCTCGGCTACGCCTGGACGTCGTGGCCCGACGTGGGCGACGTGGCCTTCGTCGACGTCCCCGGCCACGAGCGGTTCCTGACCACGATGCTCGCGGGGATCGGGCCGGTGCCGGCTGCGCTGCTCGTCGTCGCCGCCGACGACCCGTGGATGCCCCAGGCCGCCGAGCACCTCGCCGCGCTCGACGCCCTCGGCGTCGGCCACGGGGTCGTCGCGGTCACCCGCAGCGACCTCGCCGATCCCGCCCCGGCGATCGCGCGGGCGGCCGCCGAGGTGGCCCGGACGAGCCTGGCGGGTGCGCCGGTGGTCGCCGTCAGCGGCCGCACCGGAGCCGGGCTCGACGACCTGCGCGCCGCCCTCGCCGCGATGCTCGCCGCACTGCCACCGCCCGACCCGGCCGCCGACGTGCGCCTCTGGGTGGACCGGCGCTTCACCGTGCGCGGCGCGGGCACGGTGGTCACCGCCACCCTGCCCTCCGGCACCGTCCGGGTCGGCGACACCCTCGCCGACGGCGACCGGCTGGTGAGGGTGCGCGGGTTGCAGGCGCTCGGGCGCGACGCAGACGCCGTGAGCGGGACCGCCCGCGTCGCGCTCAACCTCACCGGTGACGTCGACGGGATCCGGCGGGAGACGGTCCTCACCACGCCCGACGCGTGGCACCACACCGAGGTGGTCGACGTACGACTCCGGACGGGACCCGGTGACGGCGGACCTCCCCTCGCCCCGCAGCTGCACGTCGGCGCGGCCGACGTGGCGGTGCGCCACCGTCCGCTCGGCGACCCGGGCGACGGCCTCGCCCGGCTCACGCTGGAGCGCGCGCTGCCGCTGCGGGTGGGCGACCGGATGCTGCTCCGCGATCCCGGCGACCGCCGGCTCTGGAGGGTGGACGTCCTCGATCCCGATCCCCCACGGCTGCGCCGCCGAGGAGCGGCCCGGCGACGGGCCTCCCAGCTCGCCGGCGTCGACGGCACCCCTCGCCCGGCCGACGAGCTCGCCCGCCGCGGGCTTGCCCATCGCGACCGGCTGCGCCGCATCGGCGTGCCCGTGCCCACGGGCGACCACCTCGAGGCCGGCCCCTGGCTGGTCAGCCGCGGTCTCGCCGCGGCGCTCGCCGACCGGCTGGCCGCCCTGGTCGAGGAGCACGCCCGCACCCACCCGCTCGACCCGGACGTGCCGCTGACCGTGCTGGCCGACCGGCTCCGGCTGCCGACCCCCGACCTCGTCGTGCCGCTCGTACGCCCGCCGCAGCAGGTCGTCGGCGGTCGGGTCCGAGCGCCCGGGTCGGGCCTGCCGTCGGCGGTGGTGTCGGCCGTCGACGCCGTACGTCGTGAGCTCGAGGCCGCGCCGTTCGCCGCGCCCACCGCCGACCGGCTGCGCGAGCTGGGCCTCGACGACCGCGCCCTCGGGGCGGCCGAGCGGGCCGGTCTGCTGTGGCGTGTCGCGCCGGGGCTCGTCCTCCTGCCCGGAGCGGCCGACGACGCGGCCGCCCGACTGGCCCGGCTCGAGCAGCCGTTCACCACCAGCGCCGCTCGTCAGGAGCTCGCGACCTCACGTCGGGTGGTGCTCCCGCTGCTCGACCGGCTCGACCGCGCCGGGCTCACCCGACGCCTCCCCGACGACCGGCGCGAGGTCGTCTGAGGCCCACCTCAGCGGGCGGCCGGCTCGACCGGGACGAAGTCGACCTTGTCGCGTACGCCGCAGTCGGGGCAGCACCAGTCGTCGGGCACGTCCGCCCAGGCGGTGCCCGCGGCCAAGCCCTCGTGCTCGTCGCCGGCCGCCACCTCGTAGACGTAGTCGCAGCCCGGGCACCGCGCGGCCAGCACCTCCGGCGCACGCCGACTCGGCGCTTCCGCCTCGGAGGAGCGAAGCGGAGGAGGCGCCGGAGCGCCGCGTCGGCTGGTGCGCTCGGCGTAGCGCTCGAGGTACTTCTCCCGCTTGCGCGGGCTGATGTTCGCGAGCGAGACGTCGCCGCCGAAGTGGTCGACGACCCGCTGGTCCATCACCCGGCGCCAGATCGCGGGGACGATCGCCAGCACGATCATCCCGGCGTAGCCGGTCGGCAGCACCGGGCTCTCCTCGAAGTCGCGCAGCGTCTGGTAGCGCCGGGTCGGGTTGGCGTGGTGGTCGCTGTGGCGCTGCAGGTGGTAGAGCAGCACGTTGGTCGCGATGTTGTTGGAGTTCCAGCTGTGGCCGGGCAGGACGCGCTCGTAGCGCTGGCGGTCCCCCTCGCCGACCTTCTGCCGCAGCATCCCGTAGTGCTCCATGTAGTTCACCACCTCGAGCAGCGAGAAGCCGACGACCGCCTGGACGACGAGGAAGGGCAGCACCTCCACGCCGAACGCGACCAGCACGCCCGCCCACAGCACGAGCGTCATCAGCCAGGCGTTGAGCACGTCGTTGTCGAAGCGCCACGGCGACTGCTTGCGGCGTGCGAGGCGCCGCTTCTCCAGACGCCACGCCGACCGCAACGACCCCCCGACCGTGCGCGGCCAGAACGCGTAGAAGCTCTCACCGAGCCGCGCGCTGGCCGGGTCCTCGGGGGTCGCGACGCGGACGTGGTGGCCGCGGTTGTGCTCGATGTAGAAGTGGCCGTAGCCGACCTGCGCGAGCGCGATCTTCGACAACCAGCGCTCGTTGGCCTCCTTCTTGTGGCCGAGCTCGTGGGCGGTGTTGATGCCGATGCCACCGATGCAGCCGATCGAGATGGCGAGGCCGACCTTGTCGAGGGTCGACAGCGGGTCGTCGGCGAGCAGGCCGAACGCGTCCCAGCCGCCGACCACCGCCATGGCGCCGAGGAAGCCGGCGTACTGGATCGGCAGGAAGAGGTAGGTGATCCACCGGTAGTAGCGGTCCTGCTCGAGGGCCTCGATCACGTCGTCCGGGGGGTTGGACCGGTCGAGCCCGGCGACGAGGTCGATCGCCGGGACGATGCCGAGGATGACGATCGGCCCGACCCAGAACCAGACGCTCCACCCGGTCGCGAGGTGGCCGCCGAAGGCGACGAACGCCAGGCTCGGCACCACCAGGCCGATGAGCCAGAGGTAACGCTTGCTGTCGGTCCAGAGCTCGGTGGTGCCGTCGGGCACCGTGCCGCTGGGGGCGAGCCGGTCGGGGTGCTGCGTGGGGTAGCCGGGCATCGTGCTGCCTCCTGCCGTGGGTTTACATGACCATAGGATCTGTAAAGCGCGTTGACAAGAGGGCTCTCCTTGTCGACCCGGTCACGTCAGCGCATCCCGGGCGCCGCCCGGCCGTCTCGTCGGGTGTTGCCCCCGTCACACCGCCGGACCGCTGGCGATAGGTTGGCGCCATGGAACACCCCTTCGGCATCGACTTCGGCGGCACCGGCATCAAGGGCGCCCCCGTCGACCTCGAGGTCGGCGACTTCGCCCACGACCGGGTCCGGATCGACACCCCCCGGCCCGCGACCCCGCAGGCGGTCGCCGAGGTCTTCGGCAAGATCGTCGACAGCTTCCCGGCCTCCTCGCAGCCGGTCGGCGTGACCGTGCCGGGCATCGTCCGCCGCGGCGTGGTGCGCTCGGCGGCCAACATCGACAAGTCGTGGATCGGCGAGGACGCCGACGCGATCTTCACCGCCGCCCTCGGTCGCGAGGTGCACGTGGTCAACGACGCCGACGCCGCCGGGCTCGCGGAGGCGGAGTACGGCGCCGCGAAGGGCCGGCGCGGACTGGTCATGGTCATCACGCTCGGCACGGGCATCGGCTCGGCGATGATCTGGGACGGCCAGCTGGTCCCCAACTCCGAGATGGGCCACCTCGAGCTCGGCGGAGCCGTCGTCGAGGTCACCACGGCCACCAGCGCCCGCGAGCGCGAGGGCCTGTCCTGGGAGGCGTGGGCCGAGCGGCTCACCGCCTACTTCCGCCACCTCGAGCGGCTCTTCTCCCCCGACCTGTTCGTCATCGGCGGCGGGGTCAGCAAGTCGTGGGACAAGTTCGGCCACCTGATCGAGGCCGAGACCGAGATGGTCCCCGCGACCCTGCAGAACCGGGCCGGCATCGTCGGCGCCGCGCTCGTCGCGCACCGCATGG
>DASTPB010000243.1:0-23478 GCA_035762385.1 Nocardioides sp.
CCTCGCCGACGCCGTGCGCGACCTGGATGCCCAGCCCGACCCGTCCCGCACGCTGCAGCGACTCACCGAGATCACGCCCGAGTTCTTCACCTCCTGCGACGACGTCGGCATCTCGATCGTCGAGAGGGACCGGATCCGCACGCCGGTCGCCACGAACGAGACGCTGCGCGAGCTCGACGAGGCGCAGTACGAGCTGGGCGAGGGACCGTGCCGTGCCGCGATCCGCGAGCACGAAACGGTCGTCGTCGACGACCTGGCCACCGACCCGCGGTGGCCGTCGTGGGGACGCGCGATGGTGGACGAGCTCGGCATCCGCTCCAGCCTGAGCTTCCGCCTGTTCACCAGGGCCGACCGCACGTGGGGTGCGCTCAACGTCTACTCGCGGACGGCACACGCCTTCACCGACGAGGACGTGCTGCAGGGCCGCACCGTCGCCGCGATGGCCGCCGTCGCGCTCGCCAGGTCGATCAACGACGAGCAGCTCGCCTCCGCCCTCGAGTCGAGGACCGTCATCGGCCAGGCCGTCGGGATCCTCATGGAGCGCTACAGCCTCGACGAGGACCGGGCCTTCGACGTGCTGCGCCGAGTGTCCTCCCAGGACAACCTCAAGCTGCGCGACGTCGCGAGCGAGCTCGTCCACACCCGGCGCCTTCCGGGAGGGACCGCACCAGTCGAGGGCTGACCCGCCCCTTGGCAGGTGGTGAGGGCACCTCCCGGTCTGTGAACCTCGGAGGCATGGACGACCAGCCCTCCCCTGAGCACCGCCGGCCCGACGGGGTCACCGACGAGACCGTCGAGGCGGTCGGCAAGCTGTCGGCGGCCCTCGACCACGTCGAGGACGCCCGCGGCCACCTCTACGCCTTCCACCGCCTGATGGGCAGCGCGGAGTCGACGCTGGAGGAGGCCGAGGAGCTGGTGCGCAAGGCCGGGCACACCGACATCGCCGACGCGATGGACCGCGACGTGCTCGGCCAGAACCCGCTGCCCGGGATGTGGTCGTTCCAGATGGTCGACGAGTTCGACGACGGCTTCTATGCCCGCACCAAGGGCCTCCACCAGCGGGCGCTCGACGAGCTGATGAACGGCCAGCGCCACGTCTTCGAGGCCGAGATGAAGGAGCTGCGGCGCACCCGCGGGCGCGAGGGCCACGAGGCGAGGCCGGCGGACGTCGAGGGCGACCCCGAGTACGACGCCTGAGCCGCGCCGGCGACCAGCCCTAGCCGCGCAGCTGCGGGAGCACGTCCGACCCGTAGGCCGCGATCATGTCGGCGTAGTGCGGCCCCATGTTGGCGACGTACACCTCGGTGAAGCCGGCCTCGACGAACGGCGTGTAGGCCTCGACGTGCTCGGCGACGTCCGGCCCGAAGGCGCCCTTCTCCGCGAACTTCTCCCGGGTCACCAGCTCGCTGGCCTGCTCGAAGTGCTGCGGGCTCGGCAGCACCTGGCTGAGCTCGCCCGGGACGCCGGAGTTGGGCCACAGCTGGTAGGCGGCGTCGATGGCCTCGTCCCGGCTGGCGCCCCAGGCGACCTTGAAGCCCGCCTGGGTCGGGGCGTCGGGGCCCTGGGCGGCGCGGAAGGTCTCCACCGACTCGCCGTCGGGCTTGGTGGTGATGAAGCCGTCGGCGATCCGGCAGGCCACGTCGAGCGCCTTCGGCCCGAACGCGCTCATGTAGATCGGCGGGGGCGTGTCGGGCAGCGTGTAGATCCTCGCCGTGTCGACGGTGTAGTGCCGCCCCTCGCGGGACACCACCTCACCCGTCCACAGCTCGCGGATCACCTCGACCGCCTCCTCGAGCATCTCGAGGCGCAGCTCGGTGTGCGGCCACCTGTCGCCCAGCACGTGCTCGTTGAGGGCCTCACCCGTGCCGACGCCCAGCGTGAAGCGGCCCTCGCCGAGGAGCACCGCGGACGTGGCCGCCGCCTGCGCGACGATCGCCGGGTGCGTGCGCACCGTCGGGCAGGTGACGGCGGTGGTGACCGGCAGGTCGCACACCTGGGCGATCGCACCGATCATCGACCAGACGAACGGGGACTCACCCTGCGCATTGGTCCACGGGTGGAAGTGGTCGCTGATCCAGAGACTGTCGAAGCCTGCCCGCTCGGCAAGCCGCGCCTGCTCGAGCAGCTCGTCGGGCGCGTACTCCTCGCAGGAGAGGAAGTAGCCGAACCGCGTCATCAGCGCGCGGCGTGGACACCGGTGCGGCTGCAAGCCGGCTCCGGCTCGGGCGACATCAGCAGCCCGTGCTGGATCGCCCAGAGCACTGCCTGCGAGCGCGAGGTGACCTCGATCTTCGAGTAGGCGCCACGGATGTAGGACTTGACCGAGTTGATGCTGAGGTTGGTCTCCTCCGCGATGTCGCGGTTGGCCTTGCCGGCCGCGATCATCGACAGCACCTCGGTCTCCCGCTGGGTGAGGGGCCACTTCTCGGCCGCTGCCTTCTCGGCGTCTGCCTGGCCGGTCCAGGCGTCGACGACGACGCGGCCGTCGGCGACCTGCAGCAGGTTCCAGACGAGTCGGCGGGCAGGCAGCCACTTGCTCACGAACCCGGCGGCGCCGCGCGACATCTCCGTCGAGACGGCCTCAGGGCTGCAGTCCCAGCCGAAGGCGACCATGCGGGTCGGGAAGCGCTGGGGTGCCGGGCGTACGCCGGCGAGGCGGCGGTGGGGTTCGTAGAGCGTCAGGTCGCACAGCGGCGCGGGACCGTCGGCCCGGTGCGCCACGAGGGTGATGAGCGCGGAGTGCGGCTCGAGCATGGCGCGCAGCCCGTGGACCACGAGCTCGCTCTCCTCCATGATCGCCACCTTGACGTGGCGGGTGACGGGGGGCGTGGGTCGCTGTTGCATGGCCCGCAGTACCCCGATGGGCGGGGCGCATACGCCCATTCGGGTCCGGGGGATGGAACCCCTCAGGCCAGCAGCACCCGGGCCACGCAGGCCGCCTCCGACACGGACACCTCGGCACGCTCGGCCGCCTCCCGCAGCATCACCGCGGCCAGGTCGGTGGTCACCGCCATGCGAGCGGCGACCAGGCCGACCGCCACGTCGATCAGGCGCTGCTCGCGCAGCTGCGCGGGCGCGTGCTGGGCCCGGCGGAGGGTCTCGAAGCCCAGGTCCGCGTTGGTGACGGCGCCCGCCTGCCAGGCTCCGAGCGCCTCGACGAGACCCTCGATGCGGTCGCTGAACGCGTGGGGGGTCGACGCGTAGAGGTCGATGTTGAGCACCGCTCGTCCGTGCTGCACCACCGGCAGGCAGACGGTGCTGGCGATCGCACCGAACGCCTGCTCGCGGGCCATGTCGGCCCAGTCCAGCTCGTCGAGGGGCGTGGGCGCTCCGGCCGGCGGTCCCGGCCCGGACTGGGGCGTCCCGAGGCCCGTGTCGTCGCGCCTCGACGGGCTGGTCGCCTCCCGGTCGACGAGGGTGAAGGTCAGGTCCTCGTCGAGCAGCGTGACGCTCAGGGCCACGCAGTCCGGCACCGAGCGCACCGCCCAGCCCTCGATCACCCGCAGCAGGCCCTCCATGTCGTCGACGGAGGCCGTCACGTACTCGTCCAATGCCTCCCGACTCTGCGGCAGCAGCTCCACATCGAACCCCTCGACACATCGGTGTTGCCTGAGCCCTCGATGCTCCTCCGACGCACCGGGCCACGCCACACCCGCGTGGGCGGTGGGGACCAGCGCATGGCACCCCACCCGTCGGGGTACGGCGCTGCCGTGAGCGCGGACACCCTCCACCACCCCGTCGTCGTCCTCGACCTGGACGGCACGCTGGTCGACTCGGTCTACCAGCACGTGGTCTCCTGGCACGCGGCCTTCCACGACGTCGGTCTCCACGTCAGCGCCATGCGCGTCCACGAGGCCATCGGGATGGGGGGCGACCGGCTCGTCGCCCACGTCGCCGGCGACGCGGCCGAGAGCGCGGTGGGCGACGACGTCCGCAAGCTGCACGACGAGTACTTCCGCTCGCACCTGCGGACGGTGTGCGCCCTCGACGGCGCCGCGGACCTGGTGGAGGCGCTCGCCGGTCACGGGCACCGCGTGGTGCTCGCCAGCTCGTCGGAGTCCGACCTCGTGGACGACCTGCTCGAGCTCGTCGACGTACGCCGCCACCTGACCGCCATCGTGACCGGGTCGGACGATGCGGCGACCAAGCCCGCGCCGGACATGGTCCAGCTCGCGATCGAGCGGGCCGGCGGCGGCAAGGCGATCGTCGTCGGCGACGCCGTGTGGGACGCCCTGTCCGCCGAGGCCGCCGGTGTGCCGAGCATCGGGCTCCGCAGCGGTGGGATCTCCGCCGAGCGGCTCAGGAGCGCCGGAGTGTCATGGGCGTACGACGGCCCCCGCGACCTGCTCGACCGCCTCGAGGGTGGCCCGCTGCGCTCGCACTGACCCCCTGCCCGCGTCGCTCAGCCGGCCGGGTAGCCGGACGACTTCAGCAGGCGCGCGAGGTGGGTGGCGTTGCGCGCCAGCAGCTGCGTCGTACCGGCGGTCTTCTCCGGCGTCGACTCCAGGTCGCGGTAGTCGACGGTCTGCATGGCCTCGCCCACCCAGTAGGTCGCGGCCTGCGCCGGGATCGTGAAGCCCACGTCGCCCAGCGCCTGGAAGACCTCGGCGCACACGTGGTGCGCGCCGTCCTCGTTCCCGACGACGCCGACCCCGGCCACCTTGCCGAACATGACCGGTCGGCCCTCGTCGTCGGTCTCCGACAGCTCGGCATCGAGGCGCTCCAGCACCATCTTGCACACCGACGACGGCTGGCCCATCCAGATGGGCGTGACCACGACGAGGACGTCCGCCTCGAGGACCTTCTCGCGCAGCGTCGGCCACTCGTCGCCGTCGCCCTCGTCGGTCGTGACGCCGAACCGGACGTCGTGGTCGACCACCCGCTCCATCGAGCCGCGGACACCCAGGCCGGCGAACGCCTCGAGGACCTGCGAGCCGAGCAGCTCCGAGCTGGAGTCCGCAGGCGACGGTTTGAGCGTGCAGGTGAGCACGAGGCAGGTGAGGTCGTCGTCCTGGGCGGTGTCGCCCGGAAAGGTGTCGCTGTGGGTGGTGGACATGCGGAGGCGGTACCCCCCGCACCGGCGCGCATACGAAACCCGCCGGAGTCTCCTCACACGGCGTACGGGAGGTCGAGACCGGCGGGTCTCGTGCTGGGTGCCGGGATCGTGGCGGGACGACCCCGGCGTGAGAGACGTGTACCCCTCAGGGGTGGAGTGCATACGCCCCCCGACTGACGAACCGCTGACGGGGTACGGGGGACCCGTCACTGCCACCCACAGCAGGAGGAGAGATGAGTCCGTCCGACGACCGGTCGCAGGATCCCTGGACCGACCCCCAGACGCACCTCGACACCGACCCGGTCAACGAGGAGCCGGCCCCGGCCGAGGGGGACGACGAGGAGGAGGGCGGGTCGTGACCTCGCTCTGGCTCGACCGCGCCGCGCCCGTCTCCGACGACCCGCTGCCCGGCTCCGGGGACCCGCTCGACGCCCTTGTCGTGGGCGCCGGGTTGACCGGCCTCACCACCAGTCTGCTCCTCGCCCGCGCCGGGCTGAGGGTCGCCTGCGTCGAGGCCCGCCAGGTCGGTGCGGTGACCACCGGGCGCACCACCGGGAAGGTCTCGCTGCTCCAGGGGACGCACCTGTCCCGCATCCGCCGCCACCAGTCCGAGGAGGTCGCCGCGGCCTACGTCGACGCCAACCGCGAGGGCATGGAGTGGCTGCTCCGGTTCTGCGACGACCACGGCGTCGCCTACCAGCGCCGCGCCGCGGTGACCTACGCCGCCGACGAGCAGGAGCGCTCGTCGGTCGAGCAGGAGCACCAGGCCGCGTCCGCGCTCGGCCTGCCGGTCGAGTGGCGCGACACCCTCGACGTCCCCTTCCCGCACGTGGCCGCGACGACGCTCGCCGACCAGGCCCAGCTCGACTCCATGGACGTCCTCGCCGCGCTCGTCGAGCAGCTGCGTGCCCACGGCGGCACCCTGCACCAGGGCCACCGGGTGCGGTCGGTGTCGAAGGGCGGCCGGCCGACCGTGCGCCTCGACTCCGGCGCGGCCCTGTCGGCGGAGCACCTGGTGCTCGCCACCGGCACCCCGATCCTCGACCGCGGGCTGCACTTCGCCCGCCTCGAGCCGCAGCGCTCCTACGTGCTGGCCCTCGACGGCGCCGGGCCGATGGAGGGGATGTACCTCTCCGCCGGGTCCGACGCCCGGTCGGTGCGCGACGCCCCCGGAGGCACGCTCGTCGTGGGCGGTGCGGGGCACGTCGTCGGTCGTACGGACTCCCACCTCGCCCACCTCGAGGCGCTGCGCGCGTGGACGGCGAGGTGGTACCCCGCCACCTCCGAGACCCACCACTGGTCGGCCCAGGACTACAGCAGCCCCGACGGGGTGCCGTACGTCGGACCGCTGCGGCTCGGTGGCGACCGGATCCACGTCGCGACCGGCTACGAGAAGTGGGGGATGACGAACGCGGTCGTGGCGGCGCGCGCCATCTCGTCCGACATCCTCGGCGACATGCCGTCGTGGGCGCAGACGCTGAGCGGCCGGGCACCGACGGCGTCCCACGCCGCCGAGGTCGCGCGGATCAACCTCGGGGTCGGGGCCGCCGTCGTCACCGGGGCCGTACGGACCGCGCGCGAGCGACTGCCCGGCAACGCCGGGCCGGCCAAGGCCGACCAGTGCGGCGTCGTCGGCGTCTGCACCCACCTCGGCGGGCTGCTGAAGTGGAACGACGCCGAGGAGACGTGGGACTGCCCGTTGCACGGATCGCGCTTCACGCCCGACGGCGAGGTCCTCGAGGGTCCGGCGACGCGGCCGCTCCGCAGGCGCTCGACCGCCGAGCGGCCCGGCTAGGAGATGCCGGCCTCGGCCCTGCGCCGGGTCGTCAGCGCCCGCGCCGCGAGGAAGCCGCCGATGGCACCGAAGAGGTGGCCCTGCCAGGAGACGCCCGGCTGGCCGGGCAGCACGCCGAGCAGCGCGCCGCTGTAGAGCAGGAACACCGCGACCCCGATGAGGATCTCCGACGTGCGCCGGTTGAGGAAGCCGCGGACGATGAGGTAGACGATCCACCCGAAGATGAGCACGGACGCCCCCGCGTGGGTGCTGCCCGGCTGGGCGAACAGCCAGACGCCGAGCCCGCCGACCACCCAGATGATGGCGGTGGCGGCCAGCCCGCGGGCCAGTCCGGTCGCGAGCGCGAGGAAGCCCAGCACGAGCACCGGGACCGTGTTGCTGACCAGGTGGTCGAACCCGAAGTGGAGGGTCGGCGCGAGCACCACGCCCACCAGGCCGTTCTCGCTGCGCGGCTGGATGCCGTACGCGTCGAGCGGGTGGCCCGTCGCGGTGTCGACGATCTCCAGCAGCCACAGCAGCACGACGAACCCGCCGGTGACGAGCGCGGCGCCCTTCCACGCGGGCTCGCGGGCGGTGCTCTGCATGTCCTTCATCGTGACATCCACGGTGAAACCCGACATCTGAGGACGCCGTGAACGGATTCGGGGCCCTGATCCGTCCGTGACGTCCTCAGGTATCTATCGCGGGGCGACCTCCGGCGGAAAGCCACCGGTGGAGACGGTGCCCCAGCGGGTCGGGGTGATCCGGAGCAGCGACTTGCCCTGGTCGACCATGGCCCGGCGGTACTCGTCCCAGTCGGAGTGCTCGCCGGCGATGTTCCGGAAGTACTCGACGAACGCGTCGAGCGCCTCCTCGCCCTCGCTGGCGTCGAGCACCTCGCACGTGCCGTCGACCTGCACCCACGCGTCGTCCCACTCGTCGGAGAGGACGACGACCGACACGCCCGGTCGCTGCCGGGCGTTCCTCGTCTTCGCGCGCTGCGGGTAGGTGGCGACGACGATCCGGCCGCTGTCGTCGACGCCGCCGCTGACCGGCGAGGCCTGGGGGCTGCCGTCCGCCCGCTCGGTGATGAGCAGCATGCGGTGGCGCGGGCGTACGAACTCCAGCAGCTCGTCGAGCCCGACCTCGGTGTTCGTCGCGATGTTCGGTGGCATGGGCTCGAGGCTAGCGACCGCCCGGCCCCTCCCCGCGAGTCGCACGTGCGGCGGTCCTGGCCCCTCGCCCGACCGACTCACCCTCCCGCGACCGCCTCTCCCCCGATCCAGACCCGCTCGACGCGGGCGGCGCCGATCTCGCCGGGGGCGTCGAAGGGGTCGCGGTCGAGGAGGACGAGGTCGGCGACCGCACCCGGCTGCACCCTTCCGGCGTCGTCGCGGTGGCACACCCACGCCGAGCCCGAGGTGTACGCCGCGAGCGCGACCTCGAGCGGCAGGGCCTGGTCCGGGAGGAACGGCTCCGTCCCGGCGCGCCCCGGCTCGTCGTACGCCATCCGGTGCACGGCGACGTGGATCGCCTCGAGCGGGTTCGGGGTGCTGACGGGCCAGTCGCTGCCGGCGACCAGGCGGGCGCCCGCGCGGTGCAGGTCCCCGAAGGGGTACTGCCGCGCCGCCCGCTCCTCGCCGAGGAACGGCATGGTGAGGTCGACCATCTGGTCGTCGTAGCAGGCCCACAACGCCTGGATGTTGGCGCCGACCTGGAGCTCGGCGAACCGCGGCACGTCGTCGGGGTGCACCAGCTGGAGGTGCGCGACGTGGTGCCGGTGCTGCGGCCCGGTGCCCTCGAGCGCGTCGAGCGCCTCGCGGACGCCGCGGTCGCCGAGGCCGTGGACGTGCACCTGGAAGCCCGCCTCGTCGAGGGCGCCGACGATGCCGCGCAGCGCGACCGGGTCGACGAAGGACAGGCCCGCGTTGGTCGTCGCGTGGCCGCACCGGTCGAGGTAGGGCTCGACGAGGGCCGCGGTCCCGTTCTCCGCGACCCCGTCCTGCATGATCTTGACCGAGGTCGCCGCGAACCTTCCGTGGGAGTACGCCGTCCGCTTCCCGACGAGCTCGGCCACCTGCTCCAGGCCGCGCTCGCGCTCCCACCACAGCGCGCCGACCACCGTCGCGAGGAGGTCGCCGGAGCGTGCCGCCCGCAGGTAGGTCGGCCCGGTGTCCTGCATGCCGGCGTACGCGCCGACGATGGCGTCCTGCCACGCGGTGATGCCCAGCGACAGCAGGTACTGCTGGCCCTCGAGCAGGCCGGCGTGGAGCTCGTCCGGCGAGGGGGTCGGCAGCACCGCGAGGACGAGGCCCATCGCCCCCTCGTGCAGCACGCCCGTCGGCTCACCGGAGGCGTCACGCTCCACCCGGCCGTCGGCCGGGTCGGGGGTGTCGCGCGTGATGCCGGCGACCTCGAGCGCCCGGCTGTTGACCCACATGCCGTGGTGGTCACGGTTGACCAGCGCGGCCGGACGGTCGGGGACCGCGGTGTCGAGCTCGTCCGCGGTCGGCAGCCCTCCGGGGAACGCGGCCATCGCCCATCCGCCGCCCTGCACCCAGTCGAGGTCCGGGCGCGAGGCGGCGTACGACGCCACGTGCGCGAGGTAGGCAGCGCGGTCGGCCGGCTGCCCGGTGAGGTCGCAGGTCAGCCGCTCGAGCCCGCCCTGCACCGGGTGGACGTGGGCGTCGGTGAAGCCCGGCAGGAGCAGCGCGCCGCCGCAGTCGACGACCTCGGCGCCGGGCGTGCGCAGCGAGCCGCCGACCGCCGCCACCCTCCCGTCGCGCACCAGCACGTCGCCGACGGCGCCGAGGTGGCGGAAGCCGTCGAAGACGCGCGCGCCGGTGAGGACCAAGTCGCGTGCGGCGGCGGTCACCGGTCGAGCCCGCGCCGGTGCAGCTCGCGGACGCGGTCGTCGTACGGCGACACGGGTCCGTGGACGCGCACGCCGGGCGCGACGTCACCGACCGGCAGCGCGGCGACCGGTGGCGCGGGCAGCCCCCACTCGGCCCGCCACTGCGACAGCTGCGCGGAGGAGGCGGCGTACACGATCGGGCCGAGCCCGACCCACCCGTGCGCGGCGGCGCACATCGGGCAGTGCTCGCCCGAGGTGTAGACGACGCAGGACGCGCGCTCCTGCTCGGGCACGTGGGACGCGGCCCACTGGGCGAGCTCGATCTCGGGGTGCGAGGTGGGGTCCGCGCCGGACACCTCCCGGTTGCGACCCGATCGGAGGACCGTCCCTGCGGCGTCCACCAGGACGGACCCGAAGGCACCGTCGCCGTCCTGGAGCGCCTCCTCGGCCAGGCGCAGGCACAGCTCGAGGTGATCGGCTGCCCCTGGCAGGTCGGGCAGGTCCGGTAGGTCCGGCAGGTCCGGCAGGTCTGGCAGGTCCGGCAGGTGGGGTGGCATGGGCCCAATCTGGTCGACGCGACCGAGGACGGACAAGGGAGGGGGCCGCACCCCTTCGGGCGGTCTGTCGGGCACGACCGTCTGCCTACTGTCGAGGCCATGACCACCGTCAGCCGCACCTTCGACGTCCGTCCCGACCCTGCCGTCGTCATCGACTACCTCAAGGACTTCGGCAACGCCGAGGAGTGGGACCCCGGGACCGAGTCGTGCACCCGGCAGGACTCCGGACCCGTCCAGGTCGGCTCGACGTGGCACAACGTGTCGAAGATCGCCGGGGTGACGACCGAGCTGACCTACACGCTGCAGCAGCTGACCGACGACACGATCGTGCTGGTCGGCCACAACGACACCGCACGCTCGGTGGACACGATCACGGTGGTGCCGAGCCCCGACGGCCCGGGCAGCCGCATCACCTACGAGGCCGACATCGAGCTGAAGGGCGCGGCGAAGATCGCGGACCCGGTCATGAAGATCGTCTTCGAGAAGATCGGCAGCGACACCGAGGACGACATGACGACCGTCCTCAACCGTCTCGCCGCCTGACCTCGCTGCGCCG
The DNA here is from genome assembly GCA_035762385.1 of Nocardioides sp. Lineage (GTDB taxonomy): Bacteria > Actinomycetota > Actinomycetes > Propionibacteriales > Nocardioidaceae > Nocardioides. The sequence goes on from DASTPB010000243.1 coordinate 10,798, forward strand.
TAGTCTCGGAGCCCACCACCAGGACGACGGGCGGAGGGGCCATGGTCGGGGACGACGAGCGCTACAACACCGCCGGACGGGTGCGGGGCTCGGTCTACGAGGCCGAGATGGAGCGGCTGCAGGAGCAGCTGGTGCTGCTGCAGTACTGGATCCAGTCGCAGGGCCTGAAGGTCCTGGTGATCTTCGAGGGTCGCGGCTCGGCCGGCAAGGGCGGCGTGATCAAGCGGATCACCGAGCGCACCAGCCCGCGCACGGTGCGGATCGCGGCGCTCCCGAAGCCGACGGACCGCGAGCGCACCCAGTGGTACTTCCAGCGCTACGTCGAGCACCTGCCGGCCGCCGGGGAGATGGTCCTGTTCGACCGCAGCTGGTACAACCGCTCGAACGTCGAGTGGGTGATGGGCTTCTGCACCGAGGACGAGCACCAGGAGTTCCTGCGCAGCTGCCCGGAGTTCGAGCGGATGCTCGTGCGCTCCGGCATCGTGGTCCTCAAGTACTGGTTCTCCGTCAGCGCCGAGGAGCAGCTGCGCCGCTTCGAGGCCCGCAACGACGAGCCGCTCAAGCGGTGGAAGCTGTCCGACATGGACCTCGCCGAGCGCGAGCTCTACATCCGCTACTCGATGGCGAAGGACACCACCTTCCAGTACACCGACATCAAGCAGGCGCCCTGGTGGGTCGTCCCGTCCGACGACAAGCGCGCCGCGAGGCTCAACTGCGTCAGCCACCTCCTCTCGCAGTTCGACTACGAGGACGTGGCGCCGCCGCGCGTGGAGCTCCCCGAGGTGCGCGACATCCCCTACGTCCGCACGCCGGCCCACGAGCAGACGTTCGTGCCGCAGGTGTTCTGAGGCGGCCAGGGCGGGGGACGGACAGGACATGGACGTCGAGCTCGCCGAGGTCCGCGACTTCCTCGCCGGCCACGCGCCCTTCGACCGGCTGCCCGCCGACGAGCTCGCCGCCCTCCCGCGCCGCTGCACGATCCGCTACGCCCGTCGCGGGACCGTCGTGCTCGACGTGGGCGACCGCGGCGACGGGTTGTACGTCGTGCGCGAGGGCGCCGTGGAGGTGCGCGACGAGACCGCCGAGCTGGTCGACCGGGTCGGCACCGGTGAGGCCTTCGGGATGAGCTCGCTGCTGGAGCACCGGCCCACCCGCTACCGGTGCACCGCGGTCGAGGACACCCTGCTGCTCGTCCTCGAGCCAGCGGCGTTCGACGAGCTGTCGCACGCGCACGCGGACTTCGCGACCTTCTTCGCAGCGACCCACCACACGCGACTGTCCCGCGCGATCGGCAACCTGCAGCGGGCGACGTCCGGCAGCACCTCTCTGGGCACCCGGGTGGGCGATCTCATCACGCGCGAGCCGGTGACGACCTCGCCGACCGCGACGGTGCGCGACGCCGCGGCCGCGATGTCGGACGCGGGCGTCTCCTGCGTGCTGGTCGTCGAGCACCTCGCGCTGGTCGGCATCGTCACCGACCGCGACCTGCGCAACCGGGTGCTCGCGGTGGACCTGCCGGCCGTGACCCCGGTGCGGTCGGTGATGACGTCCGACCCGGTCACCCTGTCCGCCGACGCGCTCGCGTTCGAGGCGCTGCTCGAGATGGTGAGCCGCGACATCCACCACCTCCCGGTCGTGGACGAGACCGGTCGACCGGTCGGGCTGGTGACCACGACCGACCTCGTGCGGCTGGAGAACGCCAACCCCGTCTACCTCGCCGCGTCGATCGGCGGCCAGACCACGCTCGCCGGCGTCGTGGCGGAGGCGCCGGGCATGCACGCCGTCCTCGGGCAGCTGGTCGAGCGCGACGTGAGCGCCGCCGACGTCTCCCGGGTGGCGACCGCGCTCGGCGACGCCGTACGACGTCGCGTGGTGGCACTGGTCGAGGCGGAGCTGGCCGGCGAGGGGCCGGGGCCGCCGCCGGTGCCGTACAGCTGGGTCGTGCTCGGCTCGGCCGCCCGCGACGAAGAGGGGTTCACCGCCGACCAGGACCACGCGATCGTGCTGGGCGCGGAGCCCGACGAGGCCGGTGACGCATGGTTCGCCGCGCTGGCCGAGCGGGTCACGGCGACGCTCGAGCAGTGCGGCTGGCCGCGCTGCCCGGGCGGCGTGATGGCCACCAACCCGGAGTGGCGGCTGACCGTCGCGCAGTGGCGCGAGCGCTTCGCCGACTGGTCGCGCGAGCCGCAGCCCGACGCCGTCCTGCACACCGCGGTCTTCCACGACATGCGTCACCTCGCCGGCGACCGCGAGCTCACCGAGCACGTGCACCTGGCGTCGGTGTCGACGGCGTCGCCGCGCCTGCTCGGCCACCTGTCGCGGCAGGCGCTGGCGATGCGGCCGCCTCTCGGCTTCTTCCGCGGCTTCGTGCTCGAACGGCACGGCGAGCACCGCGACACCCTCGACATCAAGCGCCCGATCTCCGCGGTCGTGCAGCTGGCCCGCATCCATGCGCTGCGGTCCGGCTCGCCTGCGCTGTCGACGCGGCGACGGCTCGCCGCGGCCGCCGCTGCGGGAACGATCGACGACGACACGGCAGCCGAGCTGAACGACGCGCTCGAGCTGATGTCCTACCTGCGCCTGCACCACCAGGCGGCCCAGGCGCGGGCGGGGCGCACGCCCGACAACCACCTCCGCCCGGCCGACCTCACCCAGCGGCAGCGCCGCCACCTGCGCGACGCCTTCGAGATCGTCCGGTCCGCGCAGCAGCGCCTGTCCAGCACCCTGCCGCCGGGGTACGAGTGAGGGCGCGCCTCCCCTTCCTGCGCCGCCGACGCCATGGTCCCGGGCACTACCCGCCGGGTCCACTGCGGGCGCTGGCGGCGGCGCCCCCGCCGCCCAGCCGGACACCGGTCGGGCAGGTGGAGCTCCTCGCGCTCGACCTCGAGACCACCGGCCTCGACCCGCGCTCCGACCACGTCCTGTCGCTCGGGTGGGTCCCGGTGGTGGGCGGGGAGGTGCTGCTCGCGTCGGCGCAGGAGCACCGCATCCGCCCCCCGTCCGGTGTCGACGTGGGGTCGTCGGCGACGATCCACCGGCTGACCGACGACGCGCTCGTCGGAGCCGCGCCCCTCCCGGAGGTGCTGCCGCTGCTGCTGGGTGCGCTGCACGGCCGGGTGCTGGTGGCGCACCACGCGGCGGTCGAGGTGGGGTTCGTCGGAGCAGCCACCGAGTCGGCGTACGGCATGCGGCCGCCGCTGACCGTCGTCGACACCCTCACGCTCGAGCACCGGCTGCGGGTCGACGTCCACGGCGAGGTGCAGGGCTCGCTCCGCCTCGACGGAGCGCGTCGTGCCCACGGACTCCCCCGCTACTCCGCCCACCACGCGCTCACCGACGCGCTCGCCGCCGCCGAGCTGCTGCTCGCCCAGGTCGCCGAGCTGGAGGAACGGCTGGGGCGTGAGGTGCTGCTGCGGGACCTGGCGCCGAGGCGGTCGGGGTAGGCCGGTCGGCATCAGGCGTCGCCGACGTCGAGCAGCACCTTCCCGACCGCGCCGTCCTCGACGGCCGCGTGGGCCTCAGCCGTGCGCTCGAGCGGGTAGTGGTGCAGCGGGAGGCCGTGCTCCTCACCCACCCCGAACGCGCCGTCGGCGACCGCTGCGGTGACGTCGTCGGCCGCCGCACGCAGCGCGGCCGCGCCGACGGTGTAGAGCAGCACCCACTGGAAGCGGGCGTTGGTCGAGAAGGTCTCCCGCACGCTGATGCTCACCTCGTCTCCGCCGTTGTTGGCGTAGATCGCGATGGTGCCGCGCGGCTTGATCACGCTGACGTCGAGGCGGAGGTTCTGCGCGGGCGCCACCTCGACGACGATGTCGACGCCGTCGGGCGCCAGGTCGCGGATGGCGGAGGCGGTGTCGCCCTCGCGGTAGTTCACCGTGTGGTCGGCACCGGCGGCGGTCGCGAGCCGCGCCTTGTCGTCGCTGCTGACGGTGGCGATCACCGTGGCGCCTGCCCACCGCGCGAGCTGGATCGCCGCGTTGCCGACCGCGCCCGCGCCACCGGCGACCAGCACCGTCCGCCCGGACAGGGCGCCCGGGGCGAGCCGCTCGGGCCCGTCCTCGGAGGTCGTCAGCGCCCGGTGCGCGGTGATGGCCGGGACGCCGAGGGACGCGCCGAGGTCGTACGACGCCCCCTCGGGCAGCGCGGTGAGGTGGCCGACAGGCAGCACGACCAGCTCCTGCGCGGTGCCGCCTGGACGCCGGTGCTGGGCCAGCATCGTCCAGACCCGGTCGCCCACCGCGAGCCCGTCCACGCCGGGCCCGACGGCGTCGACGACGCCGGCGCCGTCCTGGCCGGGTACGACCTCGGGGAAGGCCAGCTCGCCCATCCCACCGGCACGGAACTTCCAGTCGGTGGGGTTGACGCCGGCGCGGACGATCCGCACCCGGACCTCACCCTGCCCCGGCTCGGCCGGCTCCCGCTCGACCGCCTCGAGGACCGAGCTGTCGCCCGTCTCGCTGTAGACCACGGCACGCATCGCTTCTCCTTCGTCGGGGACGTGTGGTGTGCCTCAACGCACGCACTCCGCCGACTATGCCGCCGACCGCGCCATCCGGGTCAGGCAGGGGCGGGCTTGACCGCCAGCACCGGACAGGTGGCGTCGAGCAGGATCCGCTGCGCGGTGCTGCCGAAGACCAGCTTGCCGACAGGCGTACGGGCGCGGAGGCCCAGCACGACCAGGCGGGCGTCGCGACGCTGGGCCACCTGGACGACGGCGTCGCTCGGGTCACCGAGGTCGGCATGCGCCACCTCGAACCGGCCGGCGGCGGCGGGCCAGCGCCGTTCGAGCTCGTCGACGTCGGGCGGCACCTCCCCGCGGACCGCGGGCACGAGGACCACGGGCTCCCGCTCCCGGGCGGACTCGGCCACGGCGGCCTCGACGGCTGCGTGTCCGGGCGGGGTGTCGGCGTAGGCGACCACGACGGTCATCGGAGGTCCTCTCGGGAGTGGCGGACGGTGGGCCGGGCGGCGCTCACTGGAGGATGCCCATCGGCAGCTCGACCGGCAGCAGTGACGGCAGCGCCAGCAGGACGGCGCCGAGCACCAGGGTGTAGACGACCGCGGTGCGCGTACGGGCCCGGGCGGCGTACAGCAGGAAGGCGGGCGTGAAGACCAGCGTGGCCGCGAGGTAGCCGCCCAGCATCACCAGCACGAGGAAGCCGGCCATCGCCGCGAAGGTGCGCGCCGCGACCACCAGGTCGCGCCGCCGGGCCGCAAGCCGGGCGTCCGGCCGGGTCGCGACCGGCCGGGTGGCGAGCAGGGTGCCTCCGCTCGGCGCGGGGGCGTCGGTGTCGTACGCCGTCGCGGTGACCGTGTCGCCCGGCACCACCTCGGCGCGGGACCTGCGGATCGTGACCTCCTGCCAGGTGAGCACCAGGCCGGCGACGAGGCCGCAGGTCGCGACCAGCTGCGGCATGAGCTGGGCCTCGTCGGAGAACGAGGTGCTGGCCCAGAGTGCTCCGGCGAAGACGACGACCGTCGCGATGGCCAGGCCGAACGACCAGCCGGTGCCGGCCATCGAGCCCTCGAGCTCGTCGATCGGGGCCTCGTCGGCCTCGTGCTCGTCGCGGTGGCCGTCGTCGGCACCGACGCTGCGACGCAGCTTCTTGACGAGGGCCCACAGCACGGGGACGACCAGGACGGCGCCGAAGACCAGCACGCCGGGGCGCAGCATCCAGCCGGTGCCGTCGTAGAGGCTGGCGGTGAGGTAGTAGTAGCGCTCCATCGGGATCGCGAGGACGAAGCCGATGAGGAACGGAGCGCGCGGCATGCCGGTCGCCTTGAGGATGAAGCCGACGACGCCGAGGGCCACCATCACCCACAGGTCGCCGATCTGGCCGCCCTCCTGGTAGGCGCCGAGGAGCATGACCACGAGCAGGCCGGGGCCGAGCACCGCGAACGGGACGCGGGTGAGCTTGGCGAGCGAGCCGGTGGCGAGGAAGCAGAGGAACGCGCCGGCGACCGAGGCGATCGCGAAGGACCAGACGATGAGGTACATCAGGTCGAGGTGGTCGGTGACGATGGCCGGGCCCGGCTGGATGCCGTACGTCAGCAGCATGCCGAGGAGCATCGCGGAGGGCACGCCGCCGGGGATGCCGAAGAGGAAGGTCGGGATCAGGTCGCCGGCCTCGACGGAGTTGTTGGCGCTCTCGGGGCCGACGATGCCGCGCGGGTCGCCCTTGCCGAACTTGCGCTTGTCCTTGGCGGTGGCGACCGCCTGGCCGTACGCCAGCCAGGTGCCGGCCGTGGCGCCGACGCCGGGGAGGACGCCCGCCCAGATGCCGATGAGCGAGCCGCGGATGACGTGCGCCCAGTGGGTCAGCCACTCCCGGATGCCGGAGCCCCAGCCGCCGGTCAGCTCGACCGGCTTCTCGGCCACGTCGCGCTGGCCGACGCGGCTGGCGATCTCGGCGAGGCCGAAGATGCCGAGGGCCACGGCGACGAGCGAGACGCCGTCGCTGAGGAACAGCGAGCCGAAGGAGAACCGCTCCTCGGCGGTGGTGGGCGAGGTGCCGACCAGGCCGAGCAGCAGGCCGAGGAAGCCGGCCGTCAGGCCCTTGACCACGTTGCCGCGGGAGAGGACGGCGGCGAGGGAGACGCCCAGGATCGTCAGCATGAACAGCTCGGGGCTGCCGAAGGACAGCACCAGCGGACGCGCCAGCGGGATGGCCAGCGTCAGGCCGACGGCCCCGATGAGCCCGCCCGCCATCGAGGACAGGAAGGCCAGCGACAGGGCGCGTTTGGCCTGCCCCTGCCGGGCCATCGAGTAGCCGTCGAGCATCGTGACGCTCGCGGACGCCGACCCGGGAGCACCCAGGAGGACGGCGGCGACCGTGTCGGAGGTGTGCACGACCGCGAGGGCGCCGATGAGCATCGCCAGCGCGGGCTCGGGGTCCATCCCGAAGGTGACGGGGAGCAGGATCGCCACGGCGCCGGTGCCGCCGAGGCCGGGGATCAGCCCGATGACGAGGCCGGCGAGGACGCCGACGGCGAGCATGAGCAGGAGCGAGGGGTCGGCCAGGGAGCCGAGGGCCGAGAAGGCTGCGTCAGTCATGGTGGCGTCCTCAGTCGATCGAGATGTCGTAGTCGTCGTGGAGCAGGTCGAGCACGTCCTCGCGGACGCTGTCGTCGACCTGGTAGGCCTCCCCGATGCGCTCGGCGAGGTCGGAGGAGGCGTCGATGGGGTAGCCGCCGAGCACCTCGGCCGCGGCCGCCTGGAAGCCCGGGTCGGCGCCCATCTCCTCGGCGGTCGTGCGCAGGAGCTCGGCCGCCTCGTCGGGCGTGTCCTCGGGGACCCACAGCGCCTTCTGGTACGTGTACGTCAGGGCGAGGATCGAGCGGTACGTCTCGAGCGCCTCGGCGTCGGGCTGCTCGCCGTGCAGCTCCTCGTAGACCTCGACGACCGTCGGCAGGTCCGCGAAGTTCGGGTCGCGGACGATCTGGCCCTCGTCGTCGACCTGGCCGAGGGAGAAGAGCGGCACGGCGGTGCCGTCCTCGACGAGCGGCTCGACCGCGGGGCCGTACGACGACGTGGTCTGGTAGTCGATGTCGACCTCGCCGCGCTGCAGCGCGAGGTTGACCGGGCCGCGGCCCTCGAAGCCGAAGGTGGACTCCACGTCGGCGCCGAGGAGGTCGAAGGCCAGCAGCGTGGTGAGGTCGAGGCTGGTGGCCGCGATGCCGCCGAACACCAGCGGCTTGTCGCGGTCGACGAGGTCGGCGACGCCCTTCACGCCGGCGCCGGTGCGGGCGTAGACGACCGCTCCGGTGCCGTTGGCGAGGATCGGGCGCAGGTGCGCGAAGTCGTAGCGCACCGCGGGCATGTCGAGCAGGTAGGGCACCACGGTCGACGCGGTGCTGACCAGCACCTCGGTGCCGTCCGTGCGCGCCGAGCTCATGAAGTGGTTGGTGCCGAGGATGCCCTCGCCGCCGTCGTCGTTGACCGGCGCGAGGCCGGGCGAGCCGGGCACCTCGTGGGTGAGCTCGCCGGCGACGAAGCGCGCCCACGTGTCGGTGCCGCCACCCTCGGCGAGCGGGATCATCATCTCCACGGTCTCGCCGGCGTAGTCACCGTCGGTGGTGGAGGCGGTCGGGTTGAGCAGGCTCCCGCCGAGCACGGAGACGCCCATCGCAAGTGCGGTGAAGCCGGCCACGACGGCGGCAGCCGTGCGTGGGCCGGGCGGCCCGGGGTCGTGGGCCTCCGGCGCCGGCTCGGCCGCGGGGGTGGCCGGGGGCGTCGTCACGTCCGTCTCGTCGACGTGCTGGGTCATGGGTTCCTCCAGGTAGAGCGAGCCCCTTCGGGGGCGGTCGTGTCAAGGGGGCGGACGACGGCGCGGGCGGTCATGCCGACGCCGAGGGCAGGAGCGGCGGGTCGGGGAGCAGCACCGACCCGCTCGCGAGGCGGCGGTAGGTGCGGACGACGCCCACCACGGGCACGCCGTCGTGGGCCTCGACGAACGTGCTGACGCACCCGGCGGGGGTGGCCAGGCGCAGGCCCGCCACCGGGCCGTCGGGGGCGACGAGGTCGTGGACGACGGTGCCGGCGGCGCCGGCAGCGAGGGTCAGTGCGACGGAGCCCGTGACCGGGACCGCGGGGTGGAAGCGGCCCATCGAGAGCATCCGGACGGTGAGGTCGGTCTCGGGGCCGTCGACGGCCGGGACGTCGGCGACCAGCGCCAGCTTCGGGACGGCCCGAGCGACCTCGTCCGGCGTCTCGGCCAGGCCCATCAGCACGCCTGCCTCGCGTCGTACGGCGTCGAGCCGGGCGAGCAGCCCCGGGATCGCGTCGAGCACACCGGTCTCCTCGTCACCGCGCACGCCCACGTCGCACGCGCGGACCGCGACGACCGGTGCGCCTGCGTCGACGAGCGTCACCGTCACCCCGCCGACCGCATCGGAGAGCACGTCGCGCTCGTGGCCGGTCGGGAACAGGTGGCCGGTGCTGCGACCGGCCGGGTCCACGAAGCCCATCCGCACGGGCGCACCGGGGAACGGGACACCGGGGATGTGCTCGGTCGCCGCCTCGTCGAGGCGGCCGTCGGGGGTGGATACGCGCTGCACGATGAGCTGGCGGGTGTTGGTGTTGAGGACGCGGACGGACGTCTCGTGCTGGCCGGCGGGGACCCAGCCCTCGCGGATGGCGAAGGGGGCGACGACGGCGGAGCAGTTGCCGCAGTTGCTGCCCCAGTCGACCTTGGCCTCCTCGATGCCGACCTGCGCGAAGGTGTACTCCACGTCCACGTCGGGGTCGCTCGACGGAGCGAGGATCACGGCCTTGCTGGTCGTGGAGGTGCCGCCGCCGACTCCGTCCACCTGGCGGTGGTCGGGGCTGCCGTACAGGCGCAGCAGCACCTCGTCGACGGACAGGTCGGGCACGTCCAGGTCGTCGCGACGGAAGACCCAGCACTTGCTGGTGCCTCCCCGCATCCACGTCGCGTCGATCTCGCGCATCGGGCCTCCTCCGGTGTGGTCCGGGCGTTCCGGACCACCACAGGTTGAGCCCGCAGTGAGGTGTAGCACAATCGCGAGTTCCAACACGACCATGAAGTGATTCTTCATGCTGCGCGAGCCTTGGAGGGTGCGGACCGCAGGTCCGCGAGCATCAAGCGCTCATCGAGTGACCTTCATGGCCATGAAGCGTCTCTTCAGGCAGACTGGCGCCGTGCTCGACGTCAAACGCCTCCAGGTGCTGCTCGCGATCGTGGAGGAGGGCTCGGTGACGGGCGCGGCCACTGCGCTCGGCTACACGCCGTCTGCGGTCTCCCAGCAGCTGCTGCGCCTGGAACGCGAAGCCGGGCAGCCGCTGCTCGACCGGCACGCCCGCGGGATGCGCCCGACGGAGGCCGGACTCGTCCTCGCGACGCACGCCCGCAAGGTGATCCGGCAGCTGGCTGCCGCCGAGGCGGACCTGCAGGACATCGCCGGCGTACGACGCGGCAGCGTCGCCCTCGGCACCTTCCCGACGGTCGGCAGCTCGTTCCTCCCGCTGGCCGTGCGGCGCTACCGCGAGCTCTACCCCAACATCGCGCTCACGATCAGCAGCGGCCGCGAGGACCACCTGGTGCGGATGCTCGAGGAGGGCTCGGTCGCCATGTCGTTCCTGTGGGACTACGAGTGGGACCGGGTGCACAACGACGAGCTGGTCCTCACCGAGCTCTTCACCGACCCGACGGTGCTGCTGGTCGGCGCCTCGCACCGCCTCGCCCGTCGGCGCACGGTCGACATGGCCGCGCTCGCCGACGAGCCGTGGATCATCCGCGCCGGCGGCCACCCCGTCGTCGAGGTGCTGGAGCGCAGCGCGGTCGCAGCCGGCTTCACCCCGACGATCGCCTTCCAGGCCAACGACTACCAGGAGGCGCAGGCCATGGTGAGCGTGGGCCTCGGCATCGCCCTCGCCCCGCGCACCGCAACCGTCAACCAGCACCCCGATGTGCGGGTCATGTCGCTCGGCTCCAGCGCGCCGTCACGCCGGGTGCTGGTCGCGCACCGCGCCGGCCGGGTCCGCGGCGCGGCCGAGCTCGCCCTCCACGACGTGCTGGTGGAGACGGCGGCCACCTACCCGGGGCGGTGACCGGTCAGGCGCGGTAGGGCTTGTCCTCGTGCCGCGGGTCCAGGCTGGGGTAGCCGGCCTTCGGGGGCAGTCCTTCTGGCTGGGGTTCCCCGCCGCCGCGGCCCTGCTCCGGAGGCGCCTCTCCCTCCGGCTCCGCCACGGAGGTGTCGCGGAGGCCGTCGGTCCCCACCTGCCCGGGCCCCGCGTGGCCGACCCGCTCGCTGCTCGAGCCCATGCCGCCGGCCGCACCCTCCGGGCCGGATGAGTTGGGCGTCGACTCCCGCTCCTCGGGTACGTCGTCGTGGTGGGACATGGCCGGGCTCCGTTCGCTCGTGGTCGATGGGGTCCCGTTCCCGTTGTCGCGCCAACCATGAGTCGGGGCGGCATGCGTCCCGTGCCGGCTCCTGGTCAGGAGCGGCCCAACCGGCGCCAGCCACCCTGCCGGTTGTGCTCGACGATCTCGGCGACGATGCCGGTGATCGCCTCGCGGTCGATCTCGTCGTCCCGGTAGACCTGGATCGACCGGGCGGTCAGGTTGTCGTGTCCCTGGTTGATCACCCCGGCGGGGTCGCTCACGGTCGGGTCGTAGAGGAACAGGTTGACGTGGTCCTTCGTCGCCAGCAGGGCGCAGACGTTGCCGTCGAGCACGAAGTAGGGCTGGACCGTCCGCTTGATGGTCTCCTCGATGTCCGGGTCCGTGGCCCAGATGATGTCGCGCAGCTGCTCGCAGATCGACCGCTGCCACTCGGGCAGCCTCTCGATGTAGGCGTCGACCCCCGGATGTGCCCGTCCCGTCATGGACGGATTGTGCCAGCAGCGGCCTCCCTCCCGGGGCGACCTCTGGCCCGTTCGGCGGCTCAACCCCTACCGTGGGAGCCCGCCGACCGGAGGTGTGCGCCGTGGCCCGACCGCTGCCCCTGCCCGAGCCGCGGCCCGTGCTCCACCCGCTGCGCACCACCGACTCGGCCCGCAGCTCGATCCGCCGGCTGTCCCACCACCGGATGCGCGTCACCATCGACCACCAGCCGCTGGCCGGCGTCACGCCGCCGATGCTGCTGTGGTGGTTCCGCCACATCGGGGACGAGATCGAGTACGCCGGGGAACGGATGTCGGGCTACCTCGCGTGGCACCCGCTCGACCACATCGCATGGGAGCTCGCCCGGCCGGCGCCGGGCGGCGGGGCCGACGAGGGCGCGAGCTATCGGATCGTGGAGGCCTTCGGACGCGACGAGCGGTTCCGCGTCGACTCGGTCGAGCGGGTCGAGAAGCTCGACGAGACCGGGATCCGGCTCGTGCGCCGCATCGCTGGCGTGCGCGTCTTCCAGCTCGAGCACACCTGGTCGTGGGGGCTCGACGGGACGCACTACGTCAGCGTGATGGACCTCGGCTCCCGCCTCCGGGGGATCGCCCCGGTGAACCGTCACCTGACCACCCGCGTCTTCCCCGAGGCCATGGCCGAGGCGTGGGTGCGGCACAACGTCGAGGAGGTCGGCGTCCTCGAGCACCTCATCCCGGCAGTCCTGCGCCAGCGCCCCGACGAGGCGGCGCGGCTGTCTGTCGGCACCTGAGCGGCACCGTACGTATCAGAGTCACCCGCCAGCCCTCCTGAACAGGTGGACGAACGACTGAGGAGGGGCTCATGTACGTGATGTACCGCGTCGCCTATGCGCCCCGGCCGCTGGATCCGCCGGACCGCGACCGGACCTTGCGCGACTTCACCGCCGTGACGTGCGGGGAGGCCGAGAAGGCCGCACGCGAGTGGGCCGCGAGCCGCAACCAGATGCGACCCCGCGAGCTCCGCGAGCAGTGGCCGTGGGTGCTGGAGCGGTGGAACGGGCGGATCCGCGACTGGGAGCAGGTCAACGCCATCCCGTAGGACCGACGGACCCGAGCGACACGCCCGAAGCGGTGGCCGTCAGCCGACGAGGACCACGTGGAGCGTGCGGGGGCCGTGGACGCCCTCGACCCGGTCGAGCTCGATGTCGCTCGTGGCGGACGGACCGCTGATCCACGTCAGCGGTCGCGCGGGGTCGAGGACGGCGATCGCATCGGGTACGTCGGCGACGACCTGGCTCGCGTCGACGATGCAGACGTGGAGGTCCGGCACGAGGCTGATCGCGCGGCGGCCCTGGTCG
>DASTPB010000244.1:0-12796 GCA_035762385.1 Nocardioides sp.
CGGCTCCGGGCCGAGGGCTACACCGTGGAGCAGGCCTTCGACGGTCCGTCCGCGGTCGAGCTGGCCGCTGCCGTGCGGCCGGACGTGGTGCTGCTCGACGTGATGCTCCCGGGACTCGACGGCCTCGAGGTGTGCCGGCGCGTCCAGGCGGAGCGACCCGTGCCGGTGCTGATGCTGACTGCGCGCGACGACGAGGCCGACGTGCTGGTGGGGCTGGGGGTCGGCGCCGACGACTACCTCACCAAGCCGTTCTCGATGCGCGAGGTCGTCGCCCGGGTCTCCGCCCTCCTGCGACGCGTCGAGCGCGCGGCCGCGCTCGCGGACGAGCGACCCGCCATGATCGAGGTCGGCGGCGTGCGGATCGACCCCGGCTCCCGACGTACGACGGTCGCGGGCGAGGCCGTCCACCTCACCCCGACCGAGTTCGACCTGCTGCTCTGCCTGGCCCGCACGCCCGGCCAGGTCCTCAGCCGGGAGCGGCTGATGCGCGACGTCTGGGACTGGGGCGACGCGTGGGCGAGCGCGAGCGCGGCCCGCACGGTCGACAGCCACGTGAAGGCACTTCGCGCCAAGGTCGGTGCCGCCCGGATCCGCACCGTGCACGGCGTCGGCTACGCGCTGGAGGACCTGTCGTGAGCACCCGGACGACCACCCCGCTCGACGCGGTGTCGAGCCTCAAGGTGAAGCTCGGGCTGCTCGTCGCCACCTCGGTCGTCGTCGCCGTGCTCCTCAGCCTGCTCGGCTCCGCAGCCAGCGTCCCGCCGCTGCTCGTCCTCCCGGTCAGCGTCGCGCTCGCGCTCGGCGTGACCCAGCTGCTGGCGGCCGGCATGGTGGCGCCCCTGCGGCGGATGACGGAGGTGTCGCGGGCCATGGCACGCGGCGACTACACCGGACGGGTGCGCACGTCGGCGACCGACGAGGTCGGCCAGCTCGCCGCCGCCTTCAACCGGATGGCCGAGGACCTGGCGACCGTCGACCGCGAGCGGCGTGACCTCATCGCCACGGTGTCGCACGAGCTGCGCACGCCGCTCACAGCCATGACCGCGCTGCTCGAGAACCTCGCCGACGGCGTGGTGCCGGCCGACGCCGAGCACCTGGGCGCCGCGCTCGACGAGGCCGAGCGCTTGGCGCGCCTGGTCGACGACCTGCTGCAGCTGTCCCGGCTGGAAGCGGGGGTCGTCGAGCTCGACCGTGCGCCCGTCGACCTGCGGTCGCTCGTCGAGGAGTCGGTGTCACAGGTCGGTGCCGCCGGACGTACGGGCACGTTCGACGTCGCCGTGCCCGCGGGCCTCGAGGTCGAGGCCGACCAGGCGCGGCTGCGCCAGCTGCTGGTCAACGTCATCGACAACGCCGGGCGGCACGCCCCGGCCGGGACCGCTGTCCGCGTCACGGGAGGCACTGAGGAGGGTCGGTGGTGGCTCGAGGTCGCCGACGACGGCGGTGGGGTGGCGCCGCAGGACCGCGAGCGGGTCTTCGAGCGGTTCGGGACCGACGGCGGTGGCGGGACCGGGCTCGGGCTCGCCGTCGCGCGCTGGGTCGCGCAGCTGCACGGGGGCACCCTCCGGTTCCTCGACCCGGAGTCGGGCCGCGGTGCCCGGCTGCGGCTCGACGTGCCGACCCGACCGGAGCGGCGCGCAGCCGCAGCCGCCGCGACGCCGACCCGCGCTGCGGCCGTCGTGGGGACAGCGCCGGTCGTTGCGGCACCGCCCGTCGCGATGCCGTCGAGGCAGCCCGAGCTCGCGAACCTCTTCGGCGAGTTCTGGCCCGAGCCGAACCTGCCCTCGGGCCTGCGCACCGTCGTCGCGTCCGCGCTCGCGGGACTGGTCGCCGGCATCGCGCTCTCGTTCACCGCGGTGGGCATCACCTGGACCCTCGTCGCCGTGACGTGCGGCGTCGCGGCGCTCCTGACCGCCCGCCGCCGTCGCGAGCCGTGGACGATCGCGTGCGCAGGGCTCGCGTTCCTCCTGGTGCTGCCGATGACCCTCCGGGACGCCTGGTGGATCGCGATGCTCTGCCTCGTCGCCGCGGCAGCGGTGTTCCTGTGCGGGGTGACGGGTGCGCGGACGGTCACCGGGATCCTGCTGTCGGGGATGTCGTGGCCCCTCGCCTCGGTGCGCGGCCTGCCCTGGTTCGGTCGGTCGTTGCGTCTTGCCGGCTCCAGCTCCCGCACGCCAGCGTTCGTGCGTACGGCGTTCTGGTCGCTGCTCGGCCTCGGCGTGTTCGGCACGATCTTCGCCAGCGCCAACGAGGTATTCGGGTCGTGGGTCGACGAGCTCGTGCCCAACCTGACGTTCAACGACCTCGTCGGCCGGGCCTTCCTCGCCTGCTTCGTCTTCGCCGTCACCCTCGGCGCGGCGTACCTCGCCCTCAACCCCTCCGACGTCGAGACGATGGGGGACCGACGACCCTCGCCCCTGGCCAACCGTTTCGAGTGGCTGGTCCCGGTGCTGGTGGTCGATGCGGTCTTCATCGCGTTCATCGCCGCCCAGGCCCGGGCGCTCATCGGCGGCCGCGACTACATCGAGGAGAACACCTCCGCGCTGACGTACGCCGACTACGTCCACCAGGGCTTCGGCCAGCTCACCCTCGCGACGGCGCTGACCGTGCTCGTGGTGTGGCTCGCCGCCCGCCGCGCGGGCCGAGGCGCAGAGGACCGGCGCTGGCTCCTCGGCTCACTCGGTCTGCTCTGCGTGCTCACCCTGGCCGTGGTGGCATCGGCCCTGCGCGGGATGGCGGTCTACCAGGACGCGTACGGCTTCACGACCCTGCGCCTGTTCGTCGACGTCTTCGAGGGCTGGCTGGGCTTCGTGGTCCTCGCGATCATGGTGGCCGGGGCGCTCGGGCGCGCTGGCTGGCTGCCGCGCGTCGCGCTCGTGTCGGGGGCCGTGGCCCTCGTCGGCCTGGCGGCGATCAACCCCGACGCCTGGGTGGCAGACCGCAACCTCGACCGCTTCGACGCGACCGGCCAGCTCGACCTGCGCTACCTCCAGACCCTCTCCGCCGACGCCGCGCCGGCCATCGCCGACCGGCTGCCGCCCGAGGCGTCGCGCTGCGTGCTGCAGGACATGCCCGACAACGAGATGCGCGCCGAGGTCCTCGACGATCCGCGCGCGTGGAACCTCGGGCGCAGTCGCGCCGAGCAACCGCTCACGGACCTCGGCCTGCTGCCGCCCCAGGACCGCGCCGCCCGCGACGCCCTGTCGCGCCAGTGCGCCGACGTGTGGGGGGCCTTCGGGGAGTAGCATCACCACCGTGGACACGAGCCTGCGATTTCTGCGCCCCGGACCTGGTCCGTCGGGCAGCTGACGGCACCGGGTCCGGGGGATCCCCGTCCGACCCCACGCTCGTCCACTTCTAGACTCTGCGGCGAACTGCTGTCGCCGCGCGAAAGGGAGCCATGTCCGGCCCCAACACCGACTACGACCCCGTCGAAGTGACCCCGCTCAAGGCCGACCAGGTCGAGGCGATGCGCGAGGCCGCGCTCACCGCGATCGCCGACGCCGCCGACCTCGACGCGCTCAAGCAGGTCCGTCTCGACCACGCAGGTGACCGCTCGCCCCTCGCCCTCGCCAACCGCGAGATCGGCGCCCTGCCACCGCAGGCGCGCAAGGAGGCCGGCCAGCGCGTCGGTCAGGCCCGGGGTGCCGTCAACCAGGCCCTCGCAGCCCGGCAGGCCGTCCTCGAGACCGAGCACGAGGAGCGGATGCTGGTCGAGGAGACCGTCGACGTCTCCCTGCCGACGACGCGCCGCCGCCGGGGTGGCCGCCACCCGCTGACCCTGCAGTCCGAGCTGATCGCCGACCTCTTCGTCGCCATGGGCTACGAAGTCGCCGAAGGTCCGGTCGTCGAGGCCGAGTGGCTCAACTTCGACGCCCTCAACCTCGGTCCCGACCATCCTGCGCGCACCATGCAGGACACCTTCTGGACCGAGCCGGCCGACGACCACGTCGTGCTGCGCACCCAGACCTCGCCCGTGCAGGCACGCACGATGCTGACCCGCACGCCGCCCATCTACGTCGTCTGCCCGGGCCGGGTGTTCCGCACCGACGAGTACGACGCCACGCACTCGCCGATGTTCCACCAGGTCGAGGGCCTCGTGGTCGACGAGGGCATCACCATGGCGCACCTCAAGGGAACGCTCGACCACTTCGCGTCCCAGCTGTTCGGCGACGGGATCACCACGCGGTTCCGCCCGTCCTACTTCCCGTTCACGGAGCCCTCGGCCGAGGTCGACGTCCTCTGCTTCGTCTGCCGCAACGTCGAGCCGCAGTCCTGCCGCACCTGCCGCGGCGAGGGCTGGATCGAGTGGGGCGGATGTGGCGTGGTCAACCCGCGCGTGCTCATCGCGTGCGGGGTCGACCCGGAGGTCTACAGCGGCTTCGCCTTCGGCATGGGCATCGACCGCTCGTTCATGTTCCGCCACGACCTGGAGGACCTGCGTCCGCTCTTCGAGGGCGACGTCCGGTTCACCAGCGCGTTCGGCACCGAGATCTGAGAGGGGAGACGAAGCGATGAAGGCACCCCTGTCCTGGATCCTGGACCTCGTCGACGTACCCGCCGGCACCACCACCGAGGACATCACCGACCGGCTCACCCTCACCGGGCTCAAGCTCGAGGCGGTCGTCAGTCCCGGCCGCGAGATCACCGGCCCGCTGGTCATCGGCCGGGTCCTCACGATGGAGCCGGAGCCGCAGAAGAACGGCAAGACCATCAACTGGTGCACCGTCGACGTCGGTGACGCCAACGGCACGGGCGAGCCCCAGGGCATCGTCTGCGGGGCCCACAACTTCGCGCCCGGCGACCTCGTCGTCACCGTGCTGCCCGGCGGCGTGCTGCCCGGCGGCTTCGAGATCGGCGCACGGAAGACCTACGGGCACCTGTCCGCCGGCATGATCTGCTCGGCCCGCGAGCTCGGCCTCGGCGAGGACCACGACGGCATCATCGTGCTGCCGCCCGACGCCGGCGAGCCGGGCCAGGACGCGCGGCCGGTGCTCGGCCTCGACGAGGAGGTCGTCGAGTTCGAGGTCAACCCCGACCGGGCCTACGCGCTGTCCCTGCGGGGCATCGCCCGCGAGGTGCTCGTCTCCGTCGACGGGGCGAGCGGCTTCCGCGACCCCGCGCTGCGTGACACCCCGGCCGCCAACGAGGAGGGCCACCCCGTCGTCGTCGAGGACGCCGACGGCTGCCCGGTGTTCGTCGCCCGGCGGGTCGACGGCTTCGACCCCGCTGCCCCGACGCCCGACTTCATGGTCCAGCGCATCACGGCCGCCGGCATGCGACCCATCTCGCTCGCCGTCGACGTCACCAACTACGTCATGCTCGAGACCGGCCGCCCGATCCACGGCTACGACGCCGACAAGCTGCAGGGCGCGATCGTCGTACGCCGTGCGCGCGAGGGCGAGAAGCTCACGACGCTCGACGGGACCGCCCGCTCGCTCGACCCGGGTGACCTCGTCGTCACCGACGACTCCGGCATCATCGGGCTCGGCGGTGTGATGGGCGGGGAGACCACCGAGATCTCCGGCTCCACCACGTCGGTGCTCGTCGAGGCGGCCCACTGGGACGCCGTGTCGATGTTCCGCACCGGGCGACGCCACAAGATCACCTCGGAGGCCGGCAAGCGCAACGAGCGTGGCGTCGACCCGACGATCTGCGAGGCGGCCGCTGACCGGGTCGTCGAGCTGCTCGTCGAGCACGGCGGTGGCACGGCCCACCCGGGCGTCACCGTCGTCGGCACCCCTCCCGCGATGCCGGTGGTCGAGGTCGCCGGCGACCTGGCCGCCCGCGTGTCCGGGATGCCGATCAGCGAGGAGCAGTCGGTGGAGTGCCTGCGCGCCGTCGGCTGCGAGGTCAGCGGCTCCGGCACCCTGTCGGTCACCCCACCGCCGTGGCGCCCCGACCTCACCGACGCCCAGGACTTCTCCGAGGAGGTCATCCGGCTCGTCGGCTACGACAAGGTGCCGTCGGTCCTGCCCACGCCCCCGTCGGGACGTGGCCTGACCCGCGCGCAGCAGCTGAGGCGGCGGATCGGACGCACGCTCGCCGGTGAGGGCTACGTCGAGGTGGTGAACTTCCCGTTCGTCGGCGAGGCCGACCTCGACGCGCTCGGGCTGGCGGCCGACGACCCGCGCCGCGACCTGGTGCGGCTGTCGAACCCGCTCAGTGCCGAGGCGCCCTACCTGACCTCCACCCTCCTCCCGGGGGTGCTCCGCGCAGCCGGCAAGAACGTCGGGCACGGCACCACCGACGTGGCGATCTTCGAGACCAGCACGGTGACCCTTCCGCGCCACGCCGGGCCGGCGCCCGTCCTGCCGGTCGACCGGCGCCCGACCGAGGCCGAGCTCGAGGCCCTCGACGCAGCCCTGCCCGCCCAGCCGCTGCACCTCGCGCTCGTCGGCGCCGGTGACGCGGTGTCCGGCGGCTGGTGGGGCGAGGCCCGGCCGTTCTCCTGGTCGGACGCCGTCGAGGCCGTCCGAGCCGTCGCGGCAGCCGTCGGTCTCGAGGTCAGCGCATCGGCCGCCGAGCTAGCGCCTTGGCACCCCGGCCGCTGCGCCGAGCTGTCGGTGGACGGACAGGTCATCGGCCACGCCGGGGAGGTGCACCCGACCGTGTGCCAGGCGTTCGGCCTGCCGAAGCGGACCGTGGCCGCAGAGGTCGACCTGGACGTGCTGATCGAGCGCGCCGTGCACCTCCGCAAGGCGCCGACCTTCTCGTCGTACCCCGTCGCCAAGGAGGACGTCGCCCTCGTGGTGGACGCGTCGGTGGCAGCCGCCGACGTCGAGGCTGCGCTGCGCGAGGGCGCAGGTGACCTGCTCGAGTCGATCCGTCTCTTCGACGTCTACACCGGCGACCAGGTCGGGGAGGGCAAGAAGTCCCTCGCCTACGCCCTGCGCCTCCGCGCGCAGGACCGGACGCTCAAGGAGGGCGAGGCGGCGGCGGCCCGCGACGCCGCCGTCGCGCTCGCGGCCGAACGCACGGGCGCAGTCCGCCGCGCCTGATCGACTCCCCGTCCGACGCCGACTGGCCCTTGAGTCTCCTGCAGACTCAAGGGCCAGCGCGCGTGTTCGTGCAGGTCAGCGACGTTCGCAGGTACGTCGTACCTCGGCCGAGCACCGGTCACGGCCCTGCTGTCCGTGGGCCTTGTCGCGGCCCGGGCCGCCCAGGATCACGTCTCCGCGGCCGTCACCGAACAGCGTGTCCGCACCACCGCCCCCGAGCAGTCGATCGCGTGCCGGCGAACCGACCACCCGGTCCGCGCCCGGCCCGCCGGAGAGGACGACCTCATCGTCACCCCGCAGGCGGGCGGACGTGTTGGCGTTGAGCACGTCGTCGCCCCCGCGGCCCCGGACGCGGATCCGCTCGGTAGCCACGACCTTGACCTTCTCGTCTGCGTCGCTGCCGAGGACGGTCACGTCGCCGCCCTCCACCAGCAGGTCCTCGAAGTCGTCGAACCCGAACGAGTGCCGCTCAGCGATGCCGGCCCGCGGCACGCAGTCGAAGTCTCCGCCGATCCGCACGGTGGCGACCGAGCACGCGCTGCCGCTGTAGCTGTCACGGCCGGGCCCGCCGTCGACCCTGCCGTTCCCCATGGAGTGGAGAACGAGGTGGTCGTCGCCGCCGCCCATCGTGATCACGCGTCGTCCGCCGGTCGTCTGGGAGTCCGGCCGGCCGGCCCGGGGCGCGGGGACGACCAGCGTCTCGTCGGCGTTCGTACCCGCGAAGACCTGGTCCCGCGTCTCGACCGTCATGTCGTAGCGGGTGACCGTTCCTGCCCAGCGCAGGACCGTTCGCCCGTCGACGAGCGCGGCACGGGCCGGACCGGACACCATCGTCGAGGTGCCCTGCCAGCCGGGATGCACGCCGAGGGCGTTGTCACCCGCGCCGAGGTCGAGGGCGCCCGAGCCGCCCTGCTCGCCGGCCCACTCGACAGTGTCGTCACCGTCTCCGGTGAGGATGATGTCGTCGTTGCGCGCCCCGGGCTGCGTGGAACCCGAGTGGACGACGTCGTCGCCACCCCGCGTGTCGATGACGTCGACCTCCGTGTCGAGCGACCCGTCGAGGCCGCCCCGTGCGAGGTCCCGCTGGCCCGCGTGCACCGTCTCGCGGAACGGCGTGGCCCGCGGGTCGTCCGGGATGACCGCATCCAGGCCGACATAGGAGTCGGCTCCCACGCCGAGGACGGTGGTGTACCAGACGCCGTCGACGTCGGTGCTCTCGTTGACGACGGCGTCGTCGCCGGCGCCCGCGTCGACGATGACGCTGCGGATGCCGCCCTCGGGGGCGGCCACGATGCAGATGGTGTCGTTCCCGCCGAACGCCTGCGCGACGACGCCCTCCTGCGGCACGACGACCATGACGTCGTCGCCCTCGGTGCCCGTGGTGCCGACCACCGATGTCGGCTTTCCCTGGCAGGTGATGACCGGTGCTGGCTCGGCGCGTGCGGCGAAGGTCGGGCCAGTGACGGCCATGGTGCTGGTGAGGGCCGCGACGGCCGTCCTGAGGGCTGTTCGCATCGTGGGTTCTCTCCGGTGTCGTGGTGGGTGCGACGAGGAGACGCTGCGGGAGGCCGATCGGTTGCGCGGCCGCCCACCTCAGTCGATCGGCGTCTGCACGACCGCCCGGAAGCGGCTCAGGACGTCGTCGTCGCCCGCCACCGACACGTCGGTGTCGTCGCCGCGGTTCCACAGCCACAGGTCGAGCGCTGCGGCCGGGCCGTCGATGACCACGTCGGGATCGACGTCGTCGCCCGGGGAGTCGACGACGTGGAAGTCCTCCTCGTCGGTGTAGGTCGTCCCGCTGTCGGGCGAGGTGCCGTTGAAGGTGCCGAACCGGACCCAGATCTGCCCGCCCGTGTCGGTCGTGTCCACCCGCACCAGGCCCTCGCCCGGCTCCCAGGTGCCCCACGGCGGACAGGCGCCGTACATCACGCCGAGGACCTCGTCGACGCCGTCGGTGGCCAGCACCGGGTCGAGCTCGGACCCGATCCCGGCGGCGAGCTCGGCGTCGACGCGGTGGATGAGCGCCTCGTGCGCCTGGCGGCGGAGGATGAACCCGACCGTGTGGTCGTCGGACCAGTTCCACGCGGCCTCCGCGGGATCTGTCCCGTCGAGCTCGGCGGCGAGGTCCGCGGACCACGCGTCGAAGGTCGTCAGCAGGTCGTCGTACGCCTCGGGCCGCGGCGGTGCGTCCTCCTCCGAGCGCTCGGGCTGCGCCGGGCGGACCGCGAGCGTGTCGGCCCAGTGGCGCTGCACCACGGCCAGGTGCCACAGCAGGTCGGCGGCCGACCACTCGGGGCACGAGGGCACGCGAGCCTCCGGATCACAGCCGGCCAGCACGTCGCGGAAGCGAGCCGACTCGGCGCGCAGGTGGTCGAGGTAGGCGTCGGGGGACAGGCGCGTGGAGAGCGAGGTCACCCGAGCACCGTAGGGGACACCAGGGACGGCGCGCCTCGCGTTATCGACACCGGGTCAACGAAACATGCAGTGCAATGTATAGTCATGCACATGACCGCATCAGTCGCCGTCGCCGGAGCCAGCGGGTACGCCGGGGGAGAGGTCCTGCGCCTGCTCCTGGGCCACCCCGGCGTCGAGGTCGGAGCGGTGACCGCCGGCTCCAACGCCGGCGAGCGACTCGGCTCGCTCCAGCCGCACCTCCTCCCGCTCGCGGACCGGGTGCTGACCGAGACCACGGTCGACACCCTGGCCGGGCACGACGTGGTGGTCCTGGGGCTGCCGCACGGCCAGTCCGCCGGGATCGCCCGCGCGCTCGCCGACGACACGGTCGTCATCGACTGCGGCGCCGACTTCCGGCTCACCGACCCGGGGGAGTGGGAGGCGTTCTACGGCGGCGAGCACGCCGGTTCGTGGCCCTACGGCCTCCCCGAGCTGCCCGGCCAGCGCGATCTGCTGCGCGGCGCGCGGCGGATAGCTGTTCCCGGCTGCTACCCGACCGTCTCGACGCTCGCCGTGGTCCCAGCCCTCGCAGCCGGCCTGGTCGAGCCCGACGTCACCGTCGTCGCGGCCTCTGGCACCAGTGGTGCCGGGAAGGCCGCCAAGCCGCACCTGCTCGGCAGCGAGGTGATGGGCAACGCCAGTGCCTACGGCGTCGGCGGCACCCACCGCCACACGCCCGAGATCGTTCAGAACCTCAGCGGGGTCCACGGTGGCCCGGTCGCCGTGGGGTTCACGCCGCTCCTGGTCCCGATGTCGCGGGGCATCCTCGCGACGGTCCAGGCGCCCCTCCTCGACGGCGTCACCCCGGCACAGGTCCGCGACGCCTACGCGACGGCGTACGACGCCGAGCCCTTCGTTCACCTGCTCGCCGAGGGCCAGTGGCCGCAGACCCAGTCCGTGCTCGGCTCCAACGCGGTGCAGCTGCAGGTCGCGGTCGACGAGCGGGTACGACGACTCGTGGCGGTGGCCGTGGTCGACAACCTCGCCAAGGGCACCGCCGGCGCCGCCGTCCAGTGCATGAACCTCGCCCTGGGCCTCGACGAGGCCGCCGGGCTCACCACGATCGGAATCGCACCGTAATGAGCGTCACCCACCCCCGCGGCTTCACCGCCGCCGGCGTCGCGGCCGGGCTCAAGTCCACCGGCGCCAAGGACCTCGCCCTCGTCGTCAACCAGGGCCCCACCTACGACTCCGCCACCGTCTTCACCGCCAACCGCTGCAAGGCCAACCCCGTGCTCTGGAGCCAGGAGGTCGTCAAGGACGGCACCGTCAAGGCGGTCGTCCTCAACTCCGGCGGGGCCAACTGCTACACCGGCCCCGAGGGCTTCCAGACCACCCACGCCGTGGCCGAGAAGGTCGCCGAGGGCCTCGGCATCGGCGCCATCGACGTGGTCGTGTGCTCCACGGGCCTGATCGGGCTCGCCAACGACCG
Source organism: Nocardioides sp. (assembly GCA_035762385.1). Lineage (GTDB taxonomy): Bacteria > Actinomycetota > Actinomycetes > Propionibacteriales > Nocardioidaceae > Nocardioides. Next base: position 10,885 of record DASTPB010000244.1, read on the forward strand.
GGACGACCTCCTGGCGGGCGTCGAGGCGGCCACCGCCGCGCTGTCCGCGGACGGCGGAGCCAGCGCCGCCGAGGCGATCATGACCACCGACTCGGTCAGCAAGAACACCGTGGTCGAGGGCGCCGGCTGGTCGATCGGCGGGATGGCGAAGGGCGCCGGCATGCTGGCCCCCCAGCTGGCCACGATGCTGGTCGTGATCACCACCGACGCGGTGGTCCCGGCCGCCGACATCGACGCGGCGCTCCGTGCCGCCGCCCGGGTCAGCTTCGACCGTCTCGACTCCGACGGGTGCATGTCCACCAACGACACCGTCACCGTCATGGCCAGCGGTGCCAGCGGCATCACCCCCACGCCGGAGGACTTCACCGCCGCTCTCACGCAGGCCTGCACCGACCTCGCGATGCAGCTGCTCAAGGACGCGGAGGGCGCCGACCACGAGATCGCCATCACCACGCTCCACGCCGCCTCGGAGGAGGAGGCCGTGGAGGTGAGCCGCAGCGTCGCGCGCAGCAACCTCTTCAAGGCCGCGGTCTTCGGCAACGACCCCAACTGGGGGCGGGTGCTCGCCTCCATCGGCACCACCCGGGCCCAGTTCGACCCTGCCGACCTCGACGTTGCGATGAACGGTGTCTGGGTCTGCCGGCAGTCCACCCCGGCCGAGGACCCGGCGAGCGTCGACCTCACCGGCCGCGAGGTGAGCGTGACCATCGACCTCAAGGCCGGCGACGCCCGCGCGACCGTCTGGACCAACGACCTCACCCACGCCTACGTCCACGAGAACAGCGCCTACAGCTCATGACCCAGCCCGCTCCCGAGACCGTCCAGAACCCGCGTCGTCCCGACCCGGCCAAGGCCCGCACGCTGGCCGCGGCCCTGCCGTGGCTCAAGCGCTACCACGGCCGCACCATCGTGGTGAAGTACGGCGGCAACGCGATGACCGACGACTCCCTCAAGGTCGCCTTCGCCGAGGACATCGCCTTCCTGCGCTTCGCCGGCTTCAAGCCCGTGGTCGTCCACGGCGGTGGCCCGCAGATCTCCCGCATGCTCGACAAGCTCGGCATCGAGTCGGAGTTCCGCGGTGGACTGCGGGTGACGACGCCCGAGGCGATGGACGTCGTCCGCATGGTGCTCGTGGGCCAGGTGCAGCGCGAGCTCGTCGGGCTCATCAACCAGCACGGCGCCCTGGCGGTCGGCCTGTCCGGGGAGGACGCCGGTCTCTTCCGCGCCGTCCCCACCAGCACCGTCGTCGACGGCGCCGAGGTCGACCTCGGCCTCGTCGGCGAGGTGGCCGAGGTGCGTCCGGAGGCCGTCCTCGACCTCATCGAGGCCGGTCGCGTGCCCGTGGTCAGCTCCGTGGCGCCCGACGTCGACGGCCAGGTGCACAACGTCAACGCCGACACGGCCGCCGCGGCGCTCGCGGTGGCGCTCGGCGCCGAGAAGCTGCTGGTCCTCACTGACGTCGAGGGCCTCTACCGCGACTACGGCAACTCCGACGACCTGATCCAGGAGATCGGCCCGGAGGCGCTCGGCGAGATGCTGCCGTCCCTGGACGCGGGCATGGTCCCCAAGATGCGGGCCTGCTACGAGGCCGTCACCGGCGGGGTGCCGCGCGCCACGGTCGTCGACGGGCGCGAGCCGCACTCGGTGCTCCTCGAGATCTTCACCGACGAGGGCGTCGGCACCCAGGTGCTCCCCGGCGCCGCCACCAAGCTGCGCAAGCCGTACCCGACGGAGGACCCGTCATGACCGCCCAGCTCCAGGAGCGCTACACCGGCGCCGTGATGAACACCTTCGGACCACCCGCGCTCGCGCTCGTCCGCGGTGAGGGCGCGCACGTGTGGGACGCCGACGGCAGGGAGTACGTCGACCTGCTCGGCGGGATCGCCGTCAACGCCCTCGGCCACGCGCACCC
>DASTPB010000245.1:0-14462 GCA_035762385.1 Nocardioides sp.
CGAGGCGAGGTTGAGCGCGTGGCAGAAGCCCGCGCACCCGGCGGAGATGTCGAAGGCGGCCGCGGTGATGCCGAGCGCCGAGGCGACCTGCGGCGCCGAGGCCGGCGTGTGCTCGGGGTGGGTCGAGGTCGCGACGATGACACAGCCGACCTGCTCGGCGCCGACGCCGGCGGCGGCGAGTGCCTTCTCGGCCGCCGAGACGGACATGCCGATCAACGTCTCGCCCTCACCGGCGAAACGGCGGGTCCGGATGCCCGAGCGGGTCTGGATCCACTCGTCGGAGGAGTCCAGGACCTCGCAGATCTCGTCGTTGGTGACGAGCCGGTCGGGCCGGTGCACGCCGAGCCCCAGCATCGCGGCGTGGACGAGGTCGGTCGGCTGCTGGATCGTCATGGAACGAGCATAGGCAGGACCGCGACGGACGCTAGCTGTCGCCGTCCGGCCTGGTCTCGGGGATCGGCGAGTCCGGCACCTCACCGGGGTCGATCGGGTCGATGCCCGGGTCTCCGGAGGGCACGATGTCGGGGTCGGACTCGGGCTCGACGGGTGTGGTCGTCATCAGTAGCTCCTGCTCCCGCGGCGCTCCTGCACCTTCTGCAGCGCCTGCTTGATCTTCGCCTGGTTGTGCGGCTTCCGTGCCTCGTCGTAGACCTTCTTGGCGATGCCGAGAGCCGCGATCTTCTTTGCCATACCCATGGCGACACAGTGCCACCACCGGCCAACTTCCATGCGCGCTGTAGACATGGATCATGCGGCCCCTCGAGCGCTCCACGGCCGGGTTGGTCCAGCCCGACCGCACGACGTGCGGCCCGGCGTGCCTGGTCGTCGCGCGGATGCTGGCCGACCGTGACTACGCGAGGTGGCTGGAGACCGGTGAGGTCGCCGGCCGTCCGCGTGACCCGCGGCCCCGCCGACGACGCTTCGCGGACGAGGTCCTCGCCACACACGCCCGCACCAACCGGTGGCGCGGCGCGTCCGGTGCGCTGCAGGTCGCCTGGCCCCGCGCGCTCGGCACGGCGCCGTGGGCGCTGGCGCACGAGCTGGGCTCCACGGGCGGGACGTCCGCCCGCTTCCGCGTCCGGGGCATCTCCCGGCGGCGCCGCGGTGAGGCGTACGACGCCGTGGTGGGCGCCGTGGGCCGCGGCCACGCCGTGCCCCTCTACGTCGGCAACCGCCTGCTCCCGCGCCACGTCGTGCTGGTCGTCGGCGCGGACGACGCGACGCTGACGGCGTACGACCCCGCGAGCGGCCGTCCGGTCACCCTGACGCGCGCGGCCTTCGAGCGCGGCCGGCTCCGGGTGGCGGGCTGGTCGGAGCCGTGGTTCGCGGTGCTGCCGGCGGGGCGTACGGCACACTGACGCCGTGACCACGAAGATCTCCGTCGCGGGCCTCGGCTACGTCGGCCTGTCCATGGCCGTGCTGCTCGCCCGGCACAACACCGTCGTCGGCCTCGACCTCGACGCCCCGCGGATCGAGCGGCTCCGCCGCGGCGAGAGCCCGATCCACGACGACGACATCTCGCGCTTCCTGGCCGAGGAGCAGCTCGACCTGACGTTCACCACCGACGCCGCGGAGTCCCACGCCGGCGCCGACTTCGTCGTCATCGCGACACCGACCAACTACGACCCGGTCACCAACTACTTCGACACCAGCTCGATCGAGGCCGTCATGCGCGACGTGCACCGCATCGCGCCCGGCGCCACCATGGTCATCAAGTCGACCGTTCCGGTCGGCTACGTCGAGGACGTGCGCGAGCGCCTCGGCATCCCGGACGTGATCTTCTCCCCCGAGTTCCTGCGCGAGGGCCGGGCCCTGCACGACAACCTGCACCCGGCGCGCATCGTCGTCGGAGAGGACTCCCCGCGGGCACGCGCGTTCGCCGAGCTGCTGGTCAAGGGCGCCGATGCCGACGACGTACCGGTCCTCTTCACCCAGCCGACCGAGGCCGAGGCGATCAAGCTGTTCGCCAACACCTACCTCGCGATGCGGGTCGCCTACTTCAACGAGCTCGACTCCTTCGCCCTCTCCCGCGGCCTCGACAGCCGGCAGATCATCGACGGCGTCGGGCTCGACCCGAGGATCGGCACCCACTACAACAACCCGTCGTTCGGCTACGGCGGCTACTGCCTGCCCAAGGACACCAAGCAGCTGCTCGCCAACTACTCCGACGTCCCGCAGACGCTGATCTCGGCGATCGTCGAGGCGAACACCACGCGCAAGGACTTCATCGCCTTCGACATCCTCGACCGCGCACCGCGGGTCGTGGGGATCCACCGCCTGATCATGAAGGCCGGGTCCGACAACTTCCGCGAGTCGTCCGTGCAGGGGATCATGAAGCGGCTCAAGGGCAAGGGCGTCGAGGTCGTCGTCTACGAGCCCGAGCTCGACGTCGACCAGTGGTTCGGCTCGGACGTCACCGACGACCTGGCCGCCTTCAAGGAGCGCGCGGACGTCATCGTCGCCAACCGGATGGTCGACGAGCTCCGCGACGTCGCCGACAAGGTCTACACACGCGACCTGTTCGGCGCCGACTGACCCGCGCGCTACGACCCAGCGGACGGAGGGGCCGGTTCTGGCACGCCTCGTGCCGCAACGGACGGGACCGGCTCACAGGATCCAGCACAGGCCGTGTCACAACAGACGGGACCCGCTCCTGGGAAGCGGCTCAGTTCGCGCCACAACCCGCTGGGATCACCTCCGTCGGCCGAAGAGCCCGCGTCGCTGCTCCTCCTCGACCGGCATGGCGACCGCGGGACCCGGGGTCTCGCCGGTCGCCCGGTCGAGCGCCTTGTGCAGCCGCTTCTCCGACTTGTCGGGGTCCATCGGCGGGCGGGCGCCGAGCACGAACCGCTCGACCACCCGGTCGGCGACCGGCACCCAGCCGACGGACGTCGCGGGATAGGTCTTCACACCGTACGACTCGTCGAGCAGCGCCTCGCGGTCGTCGCCCGGTCCGGCGAGACGGCCGACGCGGGCCAGTGCCGACGTGCGCTCGAGCCGCGCCGCCGCACCCGAGTCGTACGACAGCACGCGCGCCCCGTGGTGGGTGCGCTCGAGGTCGTCGAGCAGGGCCGCCAGGGCGGCCGGCAGGGGCGCGAGCGAGACGTCGGGCAGGGTCAGCACGAACTCCGCGTCGGTGCGCGACGGCGCCTCCTCGACCAGTCGCACGCGCGGCTCGTGGAGGAAGGAGCGGTGCACCAGCCGGGTCTCGAGCACCGGGTCCTCGACCGGCTGGACGCGGTCCTCGTGGACGGACGACCAGGGGCCGACGACACTGACCCGCAGGTCGGGGACGTCGCCGTCGAGGAGCGAGTCGACGAGGTGGATCGTGTCGTCGGCGGGCCCGGCCTCGAGGACCACCTCGAGGTAGGGCACCTGGTAGGTGCGGCCGTGGCGGTTGCGCTTGGGGCGCATCGTCGGCACGAGGTCGGCGAGGTAGGGGTCGTTGAAGCGGTTGACCTGCTCGGCGCGGCGCAGCACCTGTGACCGGCCGAGGTGCCAGCTGCGTGCCTCGCGGTCGACGACGAAGACCCCGCCGGCCTGGGCGAGGGAGTGGCCGAGGTGCATGTCCTCACCGAGGCGGAGCGTGCGGTCGAACCCGTCGGAGTCGAGGTAGAGCGCCTTGGTCACCGACCCGGTCATGCCGATGTGGAACCGCTGGGCGCGCGGCCCGGCCTCGCGGAGGTCGCTGGTCTTGGCCCAGTAGTCCTCGACCCACTGGTGCGTCTCGTGCTCCTGGCCGGGGAACAGGTCGGCCGCCTCGCCGGCGGCGACCCGGTCGCGGACCGCAGCCGGGTCGAGGTCGAGCAGCGGGGTGGGGTCGACGAAGAGCTTGTGCCCGCCTGGCACGGCGTAGTCGACGAGGTGGTGCCAACGCGCGTGCGCCTCGACCTCCTCGCGGTGGGCGAGCATGTCGGCGTCGTACCAGTGCAGGACGTCACCCTCGGCCGCGAGCGCACCGAGGTGGCAGGCGTTGGCGCGTCCCCACCCCTCCTCGACCCGGATCAGCCGCGTGCGGTCGGGCCGGACCTCGGGCAGCTCCTGCGGCGGTGAGCTCTGGTCGTCGACGACGAGCACCTCGAGGAGGTGCGCGGGGTAGGACTGGGCGGCGAGCGCGGCGAGGACGTAGGGCAGGGTGCGCTGGTAGTTGAACGTCGGCACGACGACCGTCACCGACAGCGTCGGCTCCCACGCGCCGAGGCTCGGCGGGGTGAGCGACCCCCAGTCGTTGTGCCGCACCACCGGCTGCCGTGCCATGTCCTACCTCCCCCCGTCGGGCCGGTCGAGCGGGTCGACCTCCAGCGCCCGGCTCGGCTGGAAGCCCGGCCACTCCGACGCCACGATGTCAGGTCGGCGGAACTCCTCGTCGTCACGCTGCCAGGTGTGTCCCGCCCCGGTGCGGCGCAGGACGTAGCCCAGGCCGTGGGTGCGGTAGATGCGGCCTCCGGAGGCCTCGACGCCGGCGAGCAGCTGGGCGTCGACGAACTTCCGCACCCGGCGGAAGTCGCCGAGCGAGCGGAGCAGCCCACGGTCGAGCAGCAGGGTGCCGCCGGCGACGAAGCGGGCGAACACCTCCGAGGGGTGCTTGCGGCGCACGGTGAGGTCGTCGCGCTCGGCGTTCGCATGGAGGTAGACGAACTCCGACGGCATCCCCACGACGTCGGCGCCGGAGAAGCGTCGGGCCATCAGCAGGTCGTGCACGGCATCGGGTGAGTACCAGTCGTCGTCGTCGACCTTGAGCAGCACCTCGCTCGACGCGGCGTGCGCCGCGGCGGTGAGGACGTCGCCGAAGAACTCCGAACCGTCGAACGTCAGCACCTGGTGGGGCCGGTCGCCGAGCGCACGGCGCACGGCGTCGCGGTCTGGCTCGAAGCCGTGGGCGGCGAGCACCAGCTCGACCTCCGCACCTCGCTGGCGCGCGACCTGCCGGAGCGCGAAGTCGAGCATCTCGGGCCGCTTGGTCGACAGCAGCGCGCTGACGGGCGGCAGCCCGACGTGGCGCACGCCCGCGCGCGAGGCGAGCGCGGAGCGCCAGGCCAGCGTGGAGTGGTGGTCGAACGCGGCACGGCGCACGGCGAGACTGTGCTCCTCACGCCGGAGCGGGTCGTCGAGATCGACCGGGGCGTCGAGCGCGGCCGCGAGCGGCGGGGCGACGTCGACGACGCCCTCGGTGACCAGCGGCACCCCGGAGATCGCGAGCGCGAGCAGGTCGGCCGTGGGGGTGTCGGCGGCCAGGCGTACGCCCTGGAAGGCACGGGCCGCGGCCACGACGCCCTCGGTGACAGGACCGCTGCCCGAGCCACTGACCAGCCGCGCCAGGTCGACGACGGGGTGGTCCCAGTCCTTGCGGAAGCCGATCGGGTTGAAGATGCGCTCGTCGACCGGCTCGGGACCGGGGTCGGTGACGACGGTCGGCGCGCGGTCGATCACGTGGTGCTCCGCGACGCGCTGCTGGGAGGGGGCTCCCCGTCGGGCGACGACCACGTCGGGCGGCACGTCGCGCTCGGCGTCACCGGCCCCCGCGACGCCGGGCAGCAGCACCGAGCGGGCGTCGAGGCCGGGCGCGGCGGCGCGACCGGCGTACGACACGACGAGACCCCCGTGGGTCGTGTCACCGGGACCGGCGGCCTGGCGGGCCATCTCCATCACGACCAGCTGGGCGCGGGCGCCGGTGGCGAAGCGGGCGACGGTCAGCACGCCGCGGTCACCGGCCTCGCGCGCGGCGAGGTGGACCAGACGCGGCCACTCCGGTCGCGGCACGAGCACCCACGGGGTGGGCGTGTCGGTCAGCCAGCAGGCGACGGCCTTGCACTGGCCGAGGAGGGGTACGGCGCTGGCCATCCGCCGCAGCCGGGCGCGGTCGGCGGCCACGACGAGGACCGAGCCCCAGCCCTTGCGCGGGCCGTCGAGCGTGGACAGGGGCACGATCGTCGGCTCGAGGCCGGGCAGGTCCTCGATGCCGTGCAGCGCGTCGAGCGCGAGGCTGTCGGAGTCGTCGACGAGGACGAGCGTGGGGCCGGGCAGCCGGACGTCGTGCAGGGCGTGCTGGTGGGGAGGGGGCGTCACGGTCGTACGCGCTCCTTGAGCGTGGCGGGCAGCGAGTGCTGCACGAGCGGTCGCGGCTGGCGCCAGAGCCAGTCCCGGCTGACGTGGTCGATGATGTGGACGCCGTCGGGGGCGGTGACCCGCACCAGCCCGCCGAGCGCCTCGGGATCGCCGTTGCGGATGGCCTCGTCGACCTCGAACTCGCGCAGCTTGCGGTAGAGCCGGGTGTTGGTGAAGTCGACGCCGTCGCGCCGCCAGTGGGCGTACTCGTCGGCGTCGAGCCACTTCACCTCGAGCACCAGGCCCTGCTGGAGGACGATCCGCTCGACACCGGACGGGAACTCGCGCAGCTCCCAGTCGAAGGCCTTCACGAAGGTGAAGTCCGGGCCCATGGGGTAGATCCAGGGCTCGAGGAACCGCAGCGACAGGTCGAGCCATCCGGTCGACTCGTCGACGACGGTCAGCGGGTGGCGGGGCATCGCGACGATGGCGCGCGTGGCCTGCAGCTGCCAGGCCAGGTCGCGCAGGATCCCGGCGCCCTCGGGCGTCAGCACCATGTCGCCGTCCCACTTCATCGAGTAGGTCGTGCGGACGTGGGCGAAGCACCAGTTGTAGAAGTGGGTGAGCGAGTGGACGCTCGTCGCCGGCGTCGCGAGGTGCTCACCGCCGGCCCGCGAGACCCGGTGGGGGTAGTCGAGGACGGTCAGCCGGTCGGCGGCGCCGCACTCCTCGGCCACCCGGCGCGCGACGTCGGCGGTGCCGTCGTCGGAGCCGTTGTCGACGAGCAGCACCTGCTGGACGGCGGAGAAGATCGGCGGCAGCACCCACGGCAGGTTGCGCGCCTCGTTGCGGACCCGGAAGACGCACGTCAGCCCGGGGACGAGCGGCTCGCCGGACGTCCAGGGCCAGGTGACGTCGTACGCCGGGTCCCCCTCGAGGGAGGCGATGTCGGGCATCAGGCCTGGCCCTGCTGGGGAGGGCGCTCCCGGCCGACGACCTTGCGCAGCTTCTGCCGGACTGCGCGCGGCACCATCGCGCGGACGGCGTGGGGCACCCGGTCGACGCCGGTGCGTCCCGGCTCCGCGCCGGCCTCGCGGCGGGCCTGGGCGGCGGCCGCCCGTCGCTGGGCGACGACCGTCGAGTGTGCGAACGCCTCCGCCTCGGCGTACTGCTCGGAGTAGGCGGCGCGCAGCTGGTCGCACCACTCCTGGTTCTTGGGCGAGTCGTCGGCGGCGATGCCGTCGAGCGCCTGCCAGGTCTCGTCGGCGAGCTCGCGCAGCCGGGCCGGCACCCCGATGTCGTCCCACGTCATCGTCACCCGCCGCAGCGACGGGTCGATGAAGCGGTGCACCTCGGCGATGTCGACGGCCATCGCGGTCTTCACCGCGGTGAGGTCGAAGGCCTCCCCCAGCGCGAACACCGGCCGGGTCCAGTCGTCGAGCAGGTCGCCGTAGTGGACGAACGCCCGCTGCTGCCCGCGCGTGGCGCGCTCGGTGTGGAGCATCATGTTGACCCAGGCGGCGGTGCGGGTGACGGCGCCCTGGTCGGAGCCGGCACCCATCCGTCCGTAGTAGGTCTGCTTCGAGCCGACGACCTCGGTGACCGGGCGCAGCATCGTGACGTACGACGACGTGGCGCCGCAGCGGTCCGCGGCCGCGCGCCACAGCCCGAGGAACCAGGCGGCCCGGGGGTCCTTGATCACGAGCTCGTCGGCGACGGCGAGCTGCTCCTCGAGCCAGTCGGCGACCCGGGCGCGCGTCGCGTGGTCGCCGCTCGTGGTGCCGGTGTCGAGCCACGCGCGGGGCCGGGCGTCGGAGACCTGCACGTTGCTGCGGGCCAGCAGCTCGGTGTGGAGGTCGACCACCCAGCGCGGCTCGCCGAACCCCTTCGGGTTGGTGGCGTCGGCGACCACCTCCGGCTGGGGCACGTGCATGCCGAGCGTGCGCAGGGTCCCGGCCATCGTGCTCGTGCCGCTGCGGCCCGAGCCGACGACGAACACGACGCGGCGGCTGGTGGGCTCGGTCATGGTCGCGAGCCTATCGACCGGTGGAGGCCGATCTCGATACGGCCTCGGTCGCCCTCCTCTCACAGGTGCTGGGGCTGCGCCTTGATCAGGTCGGCGTACCAGCGGAAGGACTTCTTGGGGGTCCGCTCGAGGGTGTCGTAGTCGACGTGCACGAGGCCGAAGCGCTGGCTGTAGCCCTCGGCCCACTCGAAGTTGTCCATCAGCGACCAGCAGTAGTAGCCGCGGACGTCGACGCCGCGCTGGATGGCCTCGGACACGGCGTTGACGTGGGCGCGGAGGTAGTCGATGCGCGCCTCGTCGTCGACGACGCCGTGCTCGTCTGGTCCGACGTTGTAGCTGCAGCCGGACTCGGTGATCACGATCGGCGGCAACGCAGCACGGAAGCGGGCGCGGAACATGACCAGCCACTCGCGCAGCGCGTCGGGGACGATGGGCCAGCCGAAGTCGGTGGTCGGGTAGCCGACGATCTCGCGCCGCTCGAACGGGATCTCCGAGTCCTCGTCGGCGGCGGCGATCTTGATGGGGTTGTAGTAGTTCACGCCGTAGAAGTCGAGGGGCTGCCGGATCGTGGCGAGGTCTCCGTCGGACATCACCCCCTCGAAGAGCGGCATCAGGTCGACCGGGTAGCGCCCGAGCAGCATCGGCTCGAGGAACGTGCCGTTCCACAGGGCGTCGAAGATCTTGCTCATCCCGACGTCGGCGTCGTCGTCACTGGCCGGCCAGATCGGGGCGTGGTTGTTGGCGCACCCGATCGACGTCGCCCCGGCGTTGCGCAGCTCGATCGCCGCACGACCGTGCGCCAGGAGCAGGTGGTGGGCGGCCGGCAGGCAGTCGAACAGCATCGCCTTGCCCGGGGCGTGGGTGCCGAGCCCGTAGCCGAGGATCGAGGCGACGTTGGGCTCGTTGACCGGGATCCAGTGGGCGACGCGGTCGGCGAACCGCTCACCCACGATCGCGGCGTAGTCGGCGAACCGGTCGACCGTGTCGCGGTTGAGCCAGCCGCCGTCGTCCTCCAGCGCCTGCGGGAGGTCCCAGTGGTAGAGCGTGGCCATCGGCTCCTGGCCGTTGGCGAGCAGGGTGTCGATGAGCCGGTCGTAGAACGCCAAGCCCTTCTCGTTGGCCGGGCCGCGACCGGTCGGCTGGATGCGGGGCCAGGCGATCGAGAAGCGGTAGCCACCCGTGCCGAGCTCCCTCATCAGCGCGACGTCCTCGTCGACACGGTGGTAGTGGTCGCACGCGACCTCGCCCGTGTCACCGCCGGCGACGCGCCCCGGCTCGGCCGCGAAGGTGTCCCAGATGCTCGGACCGCGGCCGTCCTCGGCCGCCGCTCCCTCGATCTGGTAGCTCGCGGTGCTGGTGCCGAACCGGAAGCCGGGAGGGAGCAGGGGGAAGTCCTGCGGGGCGGCGGCAGGCGGGGGTGGCACATCCGTGAAGATATCGGCATGAGCAGGGCGCTGTACGCCGGTTCCCACAGGTCGTCCGAGGCCGTCAAGGGGCGCTTGACCAGCCATTCCTTCTCCTTCGGGCCCCACTACGACCCCGCCAACCTCGGCTTCGGCCCGCTCGTGTGCCACAACGACGACCTGCTCGACCCGACGGCCGCCGGTGTGGCGGGGGTCGCCGGCTACCCGGAGCACCCGCACACCGAGCTCGAGATCGTGACGTGGGTGCTCGAGGGGGCGCTCGTGCACACCGACTCGTCCGGCCACCGCCACGTGGTCGAGGCCGGCCGCGCCCAGGTCCTCTCGGCCGGCACCGGCGTCCGCCACAGCGAGGTCGCGGACGCCGGGTCGGGGCGCTGTCGGTTCGTCCAGGCCTGGCTGACCCCGTCCGTGCCGGGAGGCACGCCGTCGTACGTCCTGGGCGAGGCGCCGCCGTCGTCGTCCGGCCTGGTCGAGGTGGCCGGTGGCCACGGCCTGCCGGTCGGGACCACCGGCGCCCGGCTCCTGGTCGCCCGACTGGCGCCCGGCGCGTCCGTCACGCTGCCCGACGACCCGCGCCAGCACGTCTTCGCCGCGACCGGGGCGGCCTCCCTCGCCGAGCTGTCGCTGCAGGCTGGCGACGCCGTACGCCTCACCGACGAGCCCGGCCACATGGTGACCGCCACCGAGCCGACCGAGCTCCTCGTCTGGTCCTTCGCCTGACCATCGCTGTCGGAGCGAGGCGTCAGGGGATGAGGACCCCCGGGTTGAGGATCCCCGTCGGGTCGAGCTCGGCCTTGACCGCGCGGAGCATCCGTACGCCGACGTCCCCGATCTCCCGGGCGAGCCAGGGCTTGTGGTCGGTGCCGATCGCGTGGTGGTGGGTGATCGTCGCGCCCGCGGCGACGATGGCGTCGCTGGCCGCGGCCTTCGCCGCCTGCCACTGGGCGATCGGGTCCTCACCCTGCCGGGCGGCGACGGTGAAGTAGAGCGAGCACCCGGTCTCGTAGACGTGCGAGACGTGGCACAGCACGAGCGAGCCCTCGCCGAGCGAGGCGGTCAGCGCAGCCCTGACGTCGGCGTACAGCCGCTCCCGGTTCGACCAGAACGTCGCGGTCTCGAGGGTCTCGACGAGCACGCCGTGGTCGAGGAGCGCGTCGCGGAGGTAGGGGCCGTCGAAGCGGCCGTGCGCCCACCTCTCACCCGGCTCGGTGCCGAGCGGGGTGCCCCCGAGGTCGGTCAGGACGGCGGTGACGGCGGCCCGACGATCCGCGACCTGCGACGCGGTGCCCTCGTAGCCGGTGACCATCAGGCAACCCGGGTCCTCGGCGCCGCCGATGGACGAGGGGTCGGCGAGGTTGATCGCCGTCTCGGACTCGTCGGACAGCCTCAGCACGGCCGGCAGCAGCCCGGACTGCGCCAGGGTGCGCATCGCGTCGGAGCCGGCGTCGAAGGACGGCCACCGCCAGCCCTCGTACGACGTCACGGCGGGCGCGCGCCGTACGCGCACCGTGACGGAGGTGATGACGCCGAAGGCGCCCTCCGAGCCCAGCAGCAGCTGGCGGAGGTCGGGCCCGGCGGCGTTGGCCGGCGAGGAACCGAGGTGCACGCTGCCGGTCGGCGTCGCGGCGGTGAGGCCCACGACCATCGCGTCGAAGCGGCCGTAGCCGGCGCTGGACTGGCCGCTCGAGCGGGTGGCCGCGAAGCCGCCGATCGACGCGTGCCGGAAGGACTGCGGGTAGTGGCCGAGCGTCAGCCCGTGCTCGCCCAGGAGCGCCTCGGCCTCGGGGCCGCGCAGCCCGGGCTCGAGGGTCGCGGTCATCGACACCTCGTCGACGGCCAGCAGCCGCTTCATCCGCACCAGGTCCAGGCTGACCACGCCGGCGAACCCGTCGCGGCGCGCGGCCAGCCCGCCGGTGACCGAGGTGCCGCCGCCGAAGGGGACGACCGCCACCCGGTGCTCGACGGCCCAGGCCAGGACGGCTGCCACCTCGTCGTGCCCGTCGGGACGGACCACCGCGTCGGGAGCGTCGTCGAGGTCGCCGGCGCGAGCGCGGAGCAGGTCGGGGGTGGACTTCCCGCGGGTGCGGAGGGTCCGCGTCGCGTCGTCGGTCAGCACGTGCTCGGCGCCGACGACCGCCCGGAGGTCGTCGAGCAGCGCCTCGTCCAGCCCGGGGGGCGGCGGCACCGCTCCGCTGGCCGGCGGGCGGTCCTGCAGCCCGAAGGCGAGCTCGACCAGCCCGAGGGCTGAGTCCGGCAGGACGGTGGAGGCCGCCGGGTCACCCCAGCGCTGCGGATGCATCTCGGGAACGGTCTGGTGGCGCGACATGCGTTACAGTGTGACACATGTCGTCACTTCGTCACACCGACCAGCCGGGCGTCGACCCCCGGCTCGACGGCTACCTCGACGCCGCCCGCGCCTGCATCCTCGACGTCGGCTGGCGGCGTACGACGCTCACCGAGGTCGCCAGGCGCGCCGGCGTCTCCCGGATGACGATCTACCGCGCCTGGTCCGACATGGGTGCGCTGCTCGGGGACCTGATGACCCGCGAGTGGGTCGGCATCGCCGCCGCGACGCGGGTCGCCGCGTCCGACACGACCACGCCCGACGGCATCGCGGCGGCCGCCCTCGCGACCGTGCGGGCGCTGCGCGACAACGAGCTCTTCGTCCGCATCGTCGAGCTCGACCCCGACCTGATGCTGCCCTACCTGCTGCACCGGCGCGGCCGCTCGCAGGAGGCGCTCGTCGAGATCCTCGCTGCTGAGATCGCCGGCGGCCAGGCCGCCGGCACCGTCCGGTCGGGCGACCCGGTGCTGATGGCGCGGTCGCTGACCCTCGCCGGGCACGGGTTCGTGTTCTCGGCCCTGACGATGACCGACGACCGGGTCGGCCTCGACGACCTCGACGCCGAGTACGCCCGCGGCGTCGCCCGGGCACTGGAGCCCTGATGGAGCCGGCCCGGCGCATCCGCCCCGGCCTCGCCGACGTACCCGCCGAGGTGGACGTCGTGGTGGTGGGCCTCGGCATCACCGGCGCGGGCGTCGCCCACGACGCCGTCACGCGCGGGCTGACGGTGTTCGCGGTGGACGCGCACGACCTGGCCTTCGGCACGTCGCGCTGGTCGTCGAAGCTCGTGCACGGCGGTCTGCGCTACCTCGCGCAGGGCCGGTTCGCGATCGCCCACGAGAGCGCCGTCGAGCGCGGGATCCTCATGGAGGTCACGGCGCCGCACCTCGTCCACCCGCTGCCGATGCTGACCCCGCTCGACGGCGCGATGTCGCGCGGCCGGACGGCCTTCACCTGGGGCGGGCTGCAGGCCGGTGACGTCCTGCGGCGCAGCGCCCACACCTCCCACCGCACGCTCCCGCGCCCCCGCCGGCTCAACGCCACCGAGACCCTCGGCCTCGCGCCCGCCCTGCGCGCCGACACCCTCCGCGGCGGGCTGCTCGCCTGGGACGGGCAGCTCGAGGACGACGCCCGGCTCGTGGTCACCGTGGCACGCACCGCTGCGGCCCACGGCGCCCACGTCCGCACCCGGGCCCGCGTCACCGCCGCGACCGGCACCGCGGTCACCGTGCGCGACGAGCTCACCGGGGCGACGTACGACGTCCGCGCCAAGGCCGTCGTCAACGCGACCGGCGTCTGGGCGGGCGGTCTCGACGAGCAGGTGCGGTTGCGGCCGAGCCGCGGCACCCACCTCGTCCTGCGGGGGTCGGCGCTGCCGCACACCCGGGTCGCTGTGATGGTGCCGATCCCGGGCACGAGCGCGCGCTTCGCGATGGTCCTGCCCCAGCCCGACGGCACGATCTACGTCGGCCTCACCGACGAGCCGGTGACCGGGCCCGTGCCCGACGTGCCCACCCCCAGCGAGGCCGAGATCGACTTCCTGCTCGACGTCGTGTCCTCGGCCTTCACCACGCCACCGACGAGGTACGACGTCGTCGGCGCCTTCGCCGGCCTGCGACCGCTGCTCGAGGTCGAGGGCACCGACGCGACGACCGACCTGTCGCGCCGCCACGCGATCCTCACCTCGCCCACCGGCGTGACGACCGTGGTGGGGGGCAAGCTGACGACCTATCGTCGGATGGCCCAGGACACCCTCGACGCGCTGGCCGCGGCGGGGCGGCTGGACGCGGGGCCGTGCCGGACCGCGTCGCTCCCCCTGCTCGGCGCCGCCGCACCCGACCGCCTGCGCCGCTCGACCGCGCCCGCCCGGCTCGTACGACGCTTCGGCACCGACGCCGACCTCGTGCTCGCCAGCGCCCGCGAGGTGAGCGGCCTCGGCGACGACGAGCTGCTCGCCCCGGCCTCCGAGACCGTCCCGGTGACGCTGGCCGAGCTGGTCTTCGCGGTCACCCACGAGGGCGCCCACGACGTCGCCGACCTGCTCGACCGGCGCACCCGGGTCGGGCTCGTCGCGGCCGACCGGGCGGCCGCCGAACCGCTCGCCCGGCGGGCGCTGGAGCTCGTCCCCGCCGCCGCTGACACCGGGTGATGCAGGCGACAGCAAAATCCTCCGGGACTTGCCGCGAAGCCCGGACAGGACGCGGGTCCGATGGGAGGGTTCTCCACGGCGCGCCCCTTGCCGACCCCATGCGGCAAGGGGCGCCCAGTCCATTTCCTGGCTCGGCCCGGCACCACCCGCGCACGGTCCGCCGGGTGAATTGACGTCAGTTCAGCCCGGACGGGAGGCCGTCGTGGCGCCCCCCTCCACCGCGAGCAGGGCGAGCGCCAGAGGCACCGCCTACTCGACCGTGACCGACTTGGCGAGGTTGCGGGGCTTGTCGATGTCGTGACCGAGGTGCAGGGCCGCGTGGTAGGCCAGCAGCTGGAGCGGGACGTTGAGCAGGATGGGGTCGAGCTCGGGCTCGTTGCGGGGTACGACGATGCGGCGCGCGGTCACCTCACCGAGGTCGACCTCCTCGTGGGTGATGACGACGAGCGGGCCCTTGCGTGCCTCGATCTCGTG
>DASTPB010000246.1:0-19801 GCA_035762385.1 Nocardioides sp.
CCGGCGAGCGCCGAGACGACGGTGCGGAAGGCGGTCGCGGTGCGGCCGTTGCGTCCGATCACCTTGCCGAGGTCGTCGGGGTGCACCCGGACCTCGAGGATCGAGCCTCGACGCAGCTGCTTGTCGCGGACCGTGACCTCGTCGGGGTGGTCGACGATGCCACGCACCAGGTGCTCGAGAGCCTCGGCCAGCACGTCGCTCACGCCTCGCTCTTGCCGGCGTCCTCGGCGGTCACCGTCTCGGTGGCCTCCGCGGCGTCCGCAGCGCCCTCGGGCGTCTCGGAGGCCGGAACCTCGGCAGGAGCCTCGGCCGCCGGCTCGTCGACCTTCTTGTCGGCCTTCTTCCTGGCGGTGGTCGCGGAGCCCTTCGACTCGGCGGACACCTCCTTCAGGGCCTCGTTGAAGATGTCGAGCTTGGAGCGCTTGGGCTCCTTCACCTTGAGGGTGCCCTCGGCGCCCGGCAGGCCCTTGAACTTCTGCCAGTCACCGGTGACCTTGAGGATCGCCTCGACGGCCTCGGACGGCTGGGCGCCCACGCCGAGCCAGTACTGCGCCCGGTCGGAGACGACGTCGATGTAGGACGGGTCCTCCTTCGGGTGGTACTTGCCGATCTCCTCGAGGACCTTGCCGTCGCGCTTCTTGCGGGAGTCGACGACGACGATGCGGTACTGCGGCACCCGGATCTTGCCCAGGCGCTTCAAGCGAATCTTGACGGCCACGTTTGTGGTGTCTCCTCAGAAATTGTCGTGGGTGAGGGACCGTTCCCAGGTGGGGCCACCGGTGCTGGTCCTTCGAAGGGCTCTGCGTCGCTCGGATGAGAGGGTCCGGGCGCGCAGGACACGAGGGAAGATTCTGCCAGACGGTGGCCGCGGGCCACCAATCCGGTACGGCGAGGGCGTACGCACGTGGCTCAGCCCGCCTCCAGCCCGATGAAGCGCCGGACCGCCTCCGCTCCCGTGACGCGGATCCGCTCGGCGCCGCGGACGAACGTCTCGGGGGTCAGGACGAGGCCCTGGTTGAGGGCCAGCTCGCCCTCGCGTCGCTTGATGCGGTTGACCACCGTGGGCTGGTAGCCGACCTTGCGCGAGACCCCGAGCGATGCGGGGTTGTCGAGGAAGGCCGCCGAGGTGATCTCCTCGAAGCCGAGGTGGTCGAAGAGCAGCTCGCACATCGCCCGCCGCATCGCGGTGCCCAGCCCCCGCCCCTGGAACTCGCGTCCCAGCCACGAGCCGGTCTCACCGGTCCGCGTCACCGGGAAGTGCGTGGCGGCGACGCCCTGGGCGCCGATCACGCGGCCGTCCAGGACCACTGCCAGGTCGAGGCAGAAGTCCTCCGGCGTGAACGTCGACCGCTTGCCCCAGTGGTAGGCCGCGGTGTTGCGGGCCAGCTCACCCTCGGGGGCGGCGGTCCACGGGAAGTAGAACGGCATCTCGGCCGGGTCGTGGATGCCCTTCTCGGCGAGGTCGCACAGCTCGAGGATGAGCTCGTCGGTCAGCCCCCGCAGCTCGAGCGGACCGGCCTGCACGTGCAGGCCGAGGGGCGGGAACAGGTCGACGAGGGTGCTCATGCGCCCATCCCACCGCGCACGACGCGGCGGCCTCAAATCGGTTTCTGCCGCGACGACCCCCTATCCCACGCGGTGCCAGCACGCCATGGCCCGAAGTGACCACCAGGAATGGCCGGTCCTCGAATTGTCCCGACCGCCCGACACGAGCAGGGTGGGCGCGGTCAGTACGTCACACCCCCCACGTCACAGGAGCACTCTCGGATGAACACCGCCCGGCGCATCACCGCCACCGCCCTCGCGACCGCCGCGCTCGTCGCGCCGTCCGCCCTCGCCGCCACCGCCGTGGCCGCTCCGGGCAAGCCGGCCGAGCCGACCAAGCCGACTGGGCCGGCGAAGACCGTGAAGGCGCAGACCAAGCAGCTGCTCAAGGACATCGCGGGCAAGGACAAGCGCCTCGACCGCCTCTCGACCAGCACCGCCGTGGCGGCCCTGGCCGACGGCACCGAGGCCGACCT
Source organism: Nocardioides sp. (assembly GCA_035762385.1). GTDB lineage: Bacteria > Actinomycetota > Actinomycetes > Propionibacteriales > Nocardioidaceae > Nocardioides. The sequence continues at coordinate 2,022 of DASTPB010000246.1, forward strand.
CGTGGCCAACCTGACCGCCGCGCGGGCCGACCTCGCGGACCAGAGGACGACCGTCGAGGCGGCCGACAGCACCGTCGACACCCGGGCCGCCCGCAAGGAGCTGCGCTCCTTCCGCGTCGAGAACTTCCGCATCGTCGTCAACGTGCTCAGGAAGGTGGAGGGCCTCGAGGAGGCCGCTGCGGCCGACCCGGAAGCCGTCGACCACCTCACTGCCGCCGAGGCCGGCGCGCTGGAGATCACCGCCACCAGCACCAAGGCCGACCTCCGCGCCGTGCGCGAGCACGTCAAGGCCGCGCAGGCAGAGCTCGAGGGCACGACCGGAACCACGACCGCCTGATCGGCGTCGCGCCCACCGAGGGGCGGTCACCCGATGGGGTGGCCGCCCTTCGTCGTGGGTGGGGTCAGCCGACGACGCCGCGTCCGCGCAGGACCACCCGCGACGGCGTACGCAGGACCGACAGGTCGGCACGCGGGTCGCGGTCGTAGACGACGAAGTCGGCCGACGCCCCCTCGACGAGGCCGTCGACCCCGAGCCACTCGCGGGCCCGCCAGCTGGCGGCGCCGAGCGCGTCGTGGGCCGGCATGCCGATCCGCACCAGCGCCTCCACCTCCCCGGCGATGTTGCCGTGTCGGCTGATGCCGCCGCCGTCGGAGCCGGCATAGATCGGGACGCCGGCCTCGTAGGCCGCCATGATCGTGGCTGGCATGCGGTCGTAGAGGTCGGTCATCGTCTGCGCGTAGGCGGGGAACCGCTCCTGCCCGGCGGCCGCGTGCTCGGGGAACTTGTCGAGCTGCATGACGGTGGGCACGAGGCGGGTGCCGTGCTGGACCATCGCGTCGATGAGGTCCTCGGTGAGCCCGGTGCCGTGCTCGATGCAGTCGATGCCCGCCTCGATGAGGCCGGGCAGCACACCGTGGCCGAAGCAGTGGGCCGTCACCTTCGCACCCTCGGCGTGCGCGGCAGCGATGGCGTCGGCGAACGCCTCCGCCGGGAACGACGGTGCGAGGTCACCCTCGTCGCGCGAGATCCAGTCGCCGACCAGCTTGATCCAGCCGTCGCCGTTGCGGGCCTCCTGTGCGGCGTACGTCGCCAGGTCGGCCGGCTCCACCTCGTGGGCGTAGCCCCGGATGTAGCGCTTGGTCGCGGCGATGTGCCGCCCGCAGCGGATCAACCGGGGCAGGTCGTCGCGGTCGTGGATCCACCGCGTGTCGGCGGCCGAGCCGGCGTCTCGGATGAGGAGGGCCCCGCCGTCGCGGTCCGCGATCGCCTGCTGCTCGGTGGCCGCGTCGTCGGTGGCGCCGAAGTCGTCCAGACCGAGGTGGCAGTGCGCGTCGACCAGGCCCGGGACGATCCAGCCCTCGGCGACGGTGTCGGCGCCGGCCTGGGGCTCGTAGGTGATGCGGCCGTCGACGACGTAGAGGTCGCGCACCTCGCCGTCGGGCAGGACCGGTCCACGGAAGCGCTGGGCTGGCTCGAGGGGCATGCCGCGACGTTACAGCCGGTCGAGCAGCCAGGAGGGGCTCAGCACCTGGGCCGGCGCCACGTTGGCGGCGAGCGCCCGGTCGGCGGTCACGACCACCACCTGGCCGCCGGCCTCGCCGGCACGACGGGCCTGCTCGCGGATCTCGGCGTCGCCGTCGCGCGCGGCGTGGACGGTGCGCACGTGGCCGTCCCGACCGGCACGCACGCCTCCCTTCGCCTGCCCCTCCAGCACCAGCACGATCTCGTCGTACGACGTGTCGGCGACGAGCAGCCGCTCGTGCAGCCGGCGCGCCGCCCCCGCGCGGTCCTTCCACCAGCCGTCGGGCACGGACCCGACGACGTTGGCCGCGTCGACGACGAGGACGCTCACTTGAGGAACTGCGAGAAGTCCTTGGGCAGGTTGAGCTGCTCGGCGGCCTTCTCGTAGTCGACCTCGGCGCCGTCGGGGTTGCCGAAGGGGTTGGCGGACTTCTCGGCCGACGCGGCCTTCTGCGCCGCCTTCTGCTGGGCGGCCTTGGCCGGGTTGCCCGAGACGCGCTTCTTGCCCTTCTTGCCCTTCGCCTGCGGGGCCTGGCGGGCACCAGCGCGCTTGCCGCCGCCCAGGCCCGGCATGCCCGGCATCCCCGGCATGCCCGGCACACCGCCGCCGCGGGCCATCGACTCCATCATCTTGCGGGCCTCGAAGAAGCGGTCGACGAGCTGGTTGACGTCGGACACCTGGCGGCCGGAGCCCGCCGCGATGCGGGCGCGGCGGGAGCCGTCGATGATCTTCGGGTTGTCGCGCTCGGCCGGCGTCATCGACTGGATGATCGCCTGGATGCGGTCGATCTCGCGCTCGTCGAAGTTCTCGAGCTGGTCGCGGAACTGGCCCATCCCGGGGAGCATCCCCATGATCTTGGTCATCGAGCCGAGCTTGCGGATCTGCATCATCTGCTGGAGGAAGTCCTCCAGCGTGAAGCCGCCCTTGGTGGCGAGCTTCTCCGCCGCCTTCAGCGACTGCTCGGAGTCGAAGGCCTTCTCGGCCTGCTCGATCAGGGTGAGCATGTCGCCCATGTCGAGGATGCGCGAGGCCATCCGGTCGGGGTGGAAGAGGTCGAAGTCGGTCATCTTCTCGCCGCTGGAGGCGAACATGACCGGCTTGCCGGTGATCGAGCGGATCGACAGCGCGGCACCACCGCGGGCGTCGCCGTCGAGCTTGGTGAGCACCACGCCGTCGTAGCCGACGCCGTCGAGGAAGGCCTGCGCGGTGGTGACCGCGTCCTGCCCGATCATCGCGTCGACGACGAAGAGCACCTCGTCGGGCTGGACGGCGTCGCGGATGTCGGCGGCCTGCTTCATCAGCTCCGCGTCGACACCCAGGCGACCGGCGGTGTCGATGATGACGACGTCGTGCAGCTTGCGCCTCGCCTCCTCGATCGACGCCCGGGCGACGTCGACGGGGTTGCCGGTGCCGTTGCCCGGCTCGGGGGCGAAGACCGGCACGCCCACGCGCTCGCCGTTGACCTGCAGCTGCTGGACGGCGTTGGGGCGCTGGAGGTCGGCCGCGACGAGCATCGGCGTCTTGTCCTGGCCCTTGAGCCAGAGCGCGAGCTTGGCCGCGAGGGTCGTCTTGCCGGCGCCCTGGAGGCCGGCGAGCATGATGACCGTCGGGCCGCTCTTGGCGTAGCGCAGGCGCCGCGTCTCACCGCCGAGGATCGCGACGAGCTCCTCGTGGACGATCTTGATGATCTGCTGCGCCGGGTTGAGGGCACCGCTGACCTCCTCCGAGCGCGCCCGCTCCTTCACGGCGCCGACGAACTCCTTCACCACCGGCAGCGCGACGTCGGCCTCGAGCAGGGCGATGCGGATCTCACGCGCGGTGGCGTCGATGTCGGCCTCGGAGAGCCGGCCCTTGCCCCGCAGGTTCTTGAAGGTGTCGGCGAGACGGTCGGAGAGTGTGGCGAACACGGTGTGGGTCTGTCCCTCGCATCGGTGGTGGATCAGGGGTCGTACGGCCTTCAGCGTATCCGGACCGGGCAGGGTGGCGACGATTCGGCGTACGGCGGCGGCGCCCGGCGGACTGGGTGCCCGTCGTTGACGCTGGACGCACGCCATGGCGTGCGTCGAGCGGACCATGGTCCGCTCGAGCGGCCGCGCGGCGGGCCGCTAGCCGCCGAGGGCCGTGCGGACGGCGTGGGCGGCAGCCGCGGCCCGCTCCTCCGTCGGGCGCACGCCGCCGACCTCCTGGACGTAGAACACGTCGACCGCCTGCGGGCCGAGCGTCGAGACGTGCGCCGAAGCGACCGTGAGCCCGAGCCCGGCGAGGGTGGTGAGCACGCGGTGCACCACCCCCGGCCGGTCGGAGGTGCGGATCTCCAGCACCAGCGAGGCGCGGGAGGCGTCCGGGCGGACCTCGACGATCGGCGGCAGCTCGCCGTCCGGACGTGCGGGGAGGTCGGGGAGGCGCTGGGTGCCCTCGACGACGCGGCGGATCCGCTCGCGCACCACGCTGGCGTCGAGGTAGGCGTCGGGGACCTCCCACGCGCTGACGGCCCACTCGCCGTCCGCGTCGACCTGCGACCAGGCCCGGGCGGCCTGCACCGGCACCCGCATGGCCGCCAGGCCGCCCGCGACGTCGGCGAGCAGGCCGACGCGGTCGGCTGCGACCACGGTGACCGTGGCGCCCATCTCGTGCGGCGCGACCTCCACCGACACGGCGGAGGCGTCACGTCGTACGACGTCGGGGACGGGCAGCGACCCGGCCGGGGCGACGTGGATGATGTCGGCCCCGAGCGCGTGACCGGCGCGCGAGGCGAGGCGGTCGACCAGGGAGGCCCGCCACGTCGTCCAGGCGGCCGGCGAGGCGGCCCGGGCGTCGGCCTCGGTGAGGGCACGCAGCAGCTCGAGGCTGGCCGCGTCGGGGACGTGGGTGAGCAGCTCGGTGGTGGTCGCCGGGTCGTCGGGGTCGCGCGTGGTCGCGAGGTCGGCGAGGAGCAGGTGCCACCGCACGAGTGAGGCGACCACCTCGGCGTCGAGGTCGGTGAAGCCCATCCGCGCCACGACCTTCCGGGCGAGGGGCTCACCGGCCACGGAGTGGTCGTGCAGGGAGCCCTTGCCGATGTCGTGGAGCAGCGCCGCGACGAGGAGCAGGTCGGGACGCCGGACGCTGCGGATCAGGGCGCCGGCCTCGGCGCAGGTCTCCACGACGTGGCGGTCGACGGTGAAGCGGTGGATGGCCGAGGCGTGGGGCAGCAGCCGGATCTGCTCCCACTCGGGGAGGAAGGTCTCGATGCCCTCGACCTCGTCGAGGGTCTCCCACACGGGCAGGAGGGCGGGCCCGCTCGCGAGCAGGCGGACCAGCGCGTCGCGAGCGGGCGCGGGCCACGGCGTCGGGAGGGCCGCCCCCTCCCGCACGAGGCGCGCGGCGGTGGTCGGGGCGAGCACCGCGTCGCGGGTCGCGGCCTCGGCCGCGGCGCGGAGCAGCAGCGTGGGGTCGTCGCCGGGGCGGGTGCCGGCGTCGAGGACGACCTCGCCGCGCGAGAGCGCGATGCCGGGGGCGACCCGTTCGAGCGCAGGCGTACGGCGGCCCCGCTCCCCCGTCGGCCGGGCCATGACGGCGTCCGTGCGTCGCCAGGCCAGGCGCGAGAGGTGGCCGATGCGGCGGCCGAGGGACCTGACGTGGCGCTGCGCGGCCGCGGCGTCGGCGAGACCGAGCCGCCCCGCCAGCGGCTCCCACATCTCCGGGGCGATGCGGTCCGCCGGTCGCCCGGCGAGGTCCTGCACCTCGTCGCGCACGTCGAGGAGCAGCAGCCTCGCCGCCTCGAGCGCAGGGGTGGAGGCGTCGACGAGCCAGCTGGCCTCGATCGCCTTGAGGACCCCGGCGTCGCGCAGCCCTCCCTCGGCCTCCTTCACGTCCGGCACCGCCGCGTGCGCCAGCTCGCCGGTGACGTCGTGGCGCTTGAGCGTCATCGCCTTCAGCTCCGGCAGCCGCGTCCGCGCCTGGCGGCGCCAGTCGGCCAGCATCGTGGTGCGCAGCCGGAGGCTGAGGCCGGGGTCCCCGGCGAGGTGGCGCGCGTCGAGCAGGCCGAGCGCGACCCGGAGGTCCGCCGCCGCGTCCAGCACCTCGTCGATCGAGCGGACCGAGTGGTCCAGCCGCCGTCCCGAGTCCCACAGCGGGTACCACAGGGTGGCCCCCAGGTCGCCGAGATCCACCCCGTCCTCGTGGACCAGGACGACGTCGAGGTCGGAGTGGGGCGCCAGCTCCGCCCGGCCGTACCCCCCGACCGCGACCAGGGCCACCCCGGCGACGGGCCCACCGGAGGCGGCGTACGCCTCGCGGCAGAGCTCGTCGGCCGAGGTGGCCCTCGCCTGTCGTTCTGCTGCGCTCATGCAGGGTCCCCGAGCCGCGCTCCCATCAGAGTGCGGACGCGTCCTGCTCGCCGGTGCGGACCCGGACGACCGTCTCGACCGGGCTGACCCACACCTTGCCGTCGCCGATGCGGCCCGTCTGCGCCGTCTTGACGACGATCCCGACGACGTCGTCGGCGTCGGCGTCGTCGACGACGATCTCGATGCGGATCTTCGGGACGAGGGCGATGTCGTACTCCGCCCCCCGGTAGACCTCGGTGTGGCCCTTCTGGCGGCCGTAGCCGCTCACCTCGGAGACCGTCATCCCGGCGACCCCGAAGGTCTCGAGCGCCTCGCGGACGTCCTCCCACTTGTGCGGCTTGATCACCGCGGTCACGAGCTTCATGCGCTGGCTCCTTCGGTCTTGGTGGTGGTGGTCGCGGCAGGGGCGGTGGCGGCGGCGAGGACGCTGCTGCTGCCGCCGCTGGTGCCGCTGTGCAGGTCGTACGCCGTCTCGCCGTGGGCGACCAGGTCGATGCCGTTGACCTCGTCCTCCGCGTCGAGGCGCAGGCCCATCGTGTACTTCATCGCCAGGGCGATGACAGTGGTGAGGACGCCGGAGTAGGCGACTGCCACGAGGACGCCGAGGGACTGGTCGCCCAGCGAGCCGAAGCCACCGCCGTACAGCAGCCCGTCGACCCCGCCCGCCCCCTCCGCGGTGGAGAAGACGCCGATGAGCACGGTGCCGACGATGCCGCCGACGAGGTGCACACCGACCACGTCGAGCGAGTCGTCGTAGCCGAGCCGGTACTTCAGGCCGACCGCCCAGGCGCAGACACCGCCGGCGACGAGGCCGATCGCCACCGCACCGGAGAGGTTGACCGCACCGGCGGCCGGGGTGATCGCGACCAGTCCGGCGACGATGCCCGACGCGGCACCGAGCGACGTGGCCTTCTTGTGGATCAGGCGCTCGACGAGCAGCCAGCCGAGGATCGCCGCCATCGTGGCGAGCGTGGTGTTGGCGAAGGTGCGGCCGGTCTCGAGCGGGAACTGCGTCTCCGGGTCGTCACCGAAGACGATCGAGCCGACGTTGAAGCCGTACCAACCCATCCACAGCAGCCCGGCGCCGAGCATGGTGAGGGTCAGGTTGTGCGGGCGCATCTGCTCGCGGGGCCAGCCGATCCGCTTGCCGAGCAGCAGCACGAGCACCAGGGCGGCGACGCCGGCGTTGATGTGGACCGCGGTGCCGCCGGCGTAGTCCTGGGCGCCGATCCGGCCGCAGATCAGCGAGTCGTCGGTGCAGCTGAAGACCATGTGGGCCATCGGGAAGTAGACGACCAGCGACCACAGCGGCACGAAGACCACCCAGGCGGAGAACTTCATCCGGTCGGACACCGCACCGCTGATCAGCGCGGCGGTGATGATCGCGAAGGTCATCTGGAACATCACGAAGACGTAGTCGCCGGTCGAGACGCCGTCGAGCCACAGCAGCTCGAACGGGTTGGCGAAGAAGGTGCCGTCGCCGCCGAAGCCCATCGACCAACCGACGGCGACGTAGAGGATGCCCACGATCGCGGCAGCCACGTAGGACATCATCATCATGTTGAGCACGGACTTCGACCGCGCCATGCCGCCGTAGAACAGGGCCAGCGCGGGCACCGTCATCATCAGGACGAAGGCAGTCGCCACCAGCATGAAGGCGTAATAGCCGTCCACAGGACCTCCAGGGTTCGAGCACGAAGCGGAACGGGTGGTCACCTGGCCATGACGTCGCTGTCGTGGCGGTGCCCACGTGATGACCCGCAGCCTGTGCGGGCGAGGTTTCGCACGGCCGCGACGGATGTTGCGGGCAGGCAACGGAATCGGGCCGCGTGTTACGGGTGTGTGAACGGATCGGCCCGGGAGGCCCCCTTGTTAGGGTTCGGCCGTGTCCAGACTGGCCGTGATGGCGCACTACGACGTCGCCGGGGAGCTGCGGCCCCACGTGCGTGGTCAGGTGGAGGCGCTGGCCGCGTCGGTCGACACGCTGCTGGTCTGCACGACCGCCAGCCTGCAGGACTCCGCACGCGCCTGGCTGACCGAGCGGGCGGTCCTCGTCGAGCGGGCCAACTACGGCTACGACTTCTTCAGCTACAAGGTCGGCCTGGACGCCGCGGGCGACCTCACGGCGTACGACGAGGTGGTGGTCTGCAACGACACCTACGTCTTCGCCCACGACTCCTACGAGCCGGTCTTCAGCGAGATGGCCACCCGGCCCTGCGACTTCTGGGGCCTGACCGGGGCCGAGCGCGTCGCGCCCCACATCCAGTCGTTCTTCGTCGCCTTCCGACCGTGGGTGGTCGGGTCACGGGCCTTCACGACGTTCTGGGAGGAGATGGAGCCGATCTCCAAGCGCCGCCAGGTCATCCGGCGCTACGAGGTGGGCATGTCGCGCCGGCTCTACGAAGCGGGATTCGTGTCCGACACCTACTTCGTGGAGACCCCGGAGGACCGGCGCATCGCCCGCGAGCGGATGCGGTGGTGGGCGGCGCACCGCTCCGCCTTCCCGCGCACCCGCGCCGAGGTCCGCGAGTGGCGCGAGCGCGCCAACGAGCCGTGGAACCCCGCCCGGAGCCTCGCCGACCGGGTGCTCGACAACGCCCGGCTGCCCTACGTCAAGATCGACACCCTGCGCTACGACCCCTACAACCTCGACGCGAAGCGGCTGCTCGAGCTGTGCGAGCGGCGCTTCCCGCAGCGCTTCGACGGGGTTCGCGAGTTCCTCGAGGAGACCGCTCAGTACTACCCGCTCCGCGACACCGAGCGGCTGCTCCCCACGCCGCTGGCCCTCGAGCCCCTGTTCCCGCGGGTGAGGTACTCCGATGCGCCGTGAGCGTCGCCGCCAGGGTCAGGTGAGGCTCGACGACGCCGCCGAGGTCATGGTCGCCTCCGGTCTCGTCGACGTCGACTACGTCGCCGCCCAGCTCGGCACCACGTTCGGGACGGCCCTGGAGGCCGCCCGCGCCGTCGTGGACGCCGGTGACGTCTCCCCGCACCCGCTCTTCGAGGCGCAGTGGATCGGGCGGCGCCGCTCCTGGCAGCGCGCCGGGCAGCACCCCGTGCTCTGGTACGTCACCGAGCGCCGCCGGCGCAACCGCATCGCGCCGCACCCGCTGGTCGACCCGCGGATGATCTTCGCGGCCCACCCCGAGGCCCGGCACCACCCCTACGGCGCGCTGTCCTACTGGCTCACGGTCGCCGGACCGGGCACCCCGCTGCCCACGCGGATCCTGCCCCGCAAGGTCTCCTGGTCCACCTACCGCACCGCCGCCATCGCTGCCGCGACCCAGTGGCGCGACGAGGTCGTGCGCGAGCGCCCGGAGCTGGTCGGGCCGACGCCGGCGCTGCCCGCCACGCTCGGCACCTCACCGGCCGTGACCGTCGTGATGGCGGCGCAGGACGCCGGGCCGCTCGTCCACCAGACGGTCGCCTCGCTGCAGGCCCAGTCCTTCGGCGACTGGCACCTCGTCGCCGTCGACCGCGGGTCGCTCGACGACACCGCGGCCGTGCTCCAGGGAGTGGCAGCCTTCGACGACCGCGTCACCGTCGTGCGCGAGTCGCGGTGCGGGCTCGCCCGGGCGCTCAACGTGGCGCTCGAGCACGGCACCGCCGAGCACGTGGCCTTCCTGCCGCTGGGGCGCGAGTGGCTGCCCGGGATGCTCGGCGACCTGCTGGCGCACGCCCACGACAGCGGGGCGGCCGCCGTGCTGGCCGGCGCCGGGGCCGTCGGCCGGTCGCGGCGCGAGCTGCTCGGCGGGCGCCCGGTCGACCTCGCCACGGCGCTCCTGCGCCGCGACGCCGTCAAGGACATCGGTGGCTTCGACGAGACGCTCGAGGGGGCCGTGGAGCGCGACCTGCTGCTGCGCCTCACCCGCGACCACGAGCCGCTCGCCGTCGACGTACCCGTCCTGCGCCGTCCCGAGACCCCCCAGCCCGGCTTCTCCGACGACTGGGACTCCGTCGTCATCGAGCGCCAGCTGGTCGACTGGGACGCAGCCGCGCGTCGCGAGACCGACGAATCCGTGGTCAGCCACGTCATGCCGCTGGGGCCCGAACCCCGGCGCACCGTGGAGTGGCTCGGCTCGGTGCCCCGCGAGGGCGCGGAGCTGGTGCTGGTGGGCGTCCGCATGCGCCGGGCCCACCACGTCCTGGCAGCGTCCATCGCATCGGTGATCTCGGGTGCCCGGTTCGTCTCGGTCCCCGCCCCGGTCTCGATGCCGGTCGCCACCAACGTCGGGGTCGTGGAGGCCGCCGGCAGCACGGTGGTGCTCGTCCGTCCCGAGGCGATGCCGCCGCGGCAGCCCATCGCCGAGCGGCTCGCCGAGGTGCTGCGCGAGCCCACGGTCGCGCTGGCGCAGCCGCTGGTCGTCGACCTGGACGGCGTCGTGCTCAGTGCCGGCGCGCGGTTCACCACCGACAACCCCCACCCCGAGCTGTTCCTCGCCGGCCTGCCCGCCAGCGACGCGCTCCGCATCGGGCAGTGCACGATCACCGCACCCGCCTCCCCCGTCGTGGCGCTGCGCACCGAGACCGCGCTCGCGCTGCACGGCCTCGACCCGCGCTACCACTCCGTGCTCGCCGAGACCGACCTCGGCCTGCGCGCGCAGCGCGCCGGCCTCGGGGCGACGGCGCTCGTGCCCGATGCGGTCGTCACCTCACGCACGCCCTACGCCACACCCGAGGAGCTCATCGGTGCGATGTCGTCGCTGCGCACCACCGTGCTCGCCGGGCCCCGGCCTCCGGCCGACCTCTCGCACGAGCAGCTCGGGACCGCCGGGCTCGAGGTCACCGACGAGCGCAGCCGCAGGGTCAGCGCCGACCCCGACGACCGCTCGGCGCCGTCGGTGCTGGTGCCCGAGCTCGTCCTGCGTGCGGTCGAGGGGATCCACGAGTCCCCCCCGCGGCTGCGGTGGGCCATCGACATCGCCGCACCCGCTGCCCAGCGCGGCGACCGCTGGGGCGACACCTACTTCGCCCGCTCGCTCGCCGACGCCCTCGAACGACGCGGCCAGCACGTCGCCGTCGACCGCCGCGACGCCCGGCACCGCGACTCCCGCGACCACGACGACGTCCTGCTGGTGCTGCGCGGGCTCGACCGCGTCACACCCCGGCCCGGCCTGCTCAACGTCGAGTGGATCATCAGCCACCCCGACATGATCACGCCCGAGGAGGTGGCCGGCTTCGACCTCGTGTACGCCGCGAGCACGAGCTGGTCCGAGCGGGTCAGCCGCGAGTGGGGCACCCCCGTCCAGCCCCTCCTGCAGTGCACCGACACGCGCTGGTTCCACCCCGACCGGGCCGAGCCCGACACCGGGCCCGCGCTCCTGTTCGTCGGCAACTCGCGCGGCATCTACCGCTACGCCGTCCGCAGCGCGCTCGCCATCGGCGCCGACCTCACGCTCCACGGCAACGACTGGACCGACTTCGTCGAGCGGGACCAGATCGCCTCCGGCGGCGTCGACAACCGCGAGGTCGGCGCCCTCTACGCCTCGGCGGGGATCGTGCTCAACGACCACCACCTCGACATGCGCCGCGACAGCTTCGCCTCGAACCGCCTCTTCGACGCGGCGGCCTGCGGTGCGCGGATCCTCAGCGACCGCATCGACGGCCTGGAAGAGATCTTCTCCGGCCTCGTGCTCCCCTTCGACAACGAGCACGAGCTCGCGCGCCTGGTGAAGCCGCCCTACGACGCCTTCCCCGACGACGCGACCCGCCGTCGGATCGCGACCAGGATCATCGCCGAGCACAGCTTCGACAAGAGGGCCGAGACCCTGATCGACGACGCCGTGCGCGCGCTCCTGGCCCGCCGCTGAACCGTCGAGTGGGCGCGTCCTGACGCCCCACACCCGTCGAGTGGGCGCATCCTGACGCCCCACACCCGTCGAGTCGGCGCGTCCTGACGCACAAATGACCGAGGATGCGCCGACTCGACAGAGATCTGGCGCGACGATGCGCCGACTCGACAGTGATCAGGCCCCAGGATGCGCCGACTCGACACAGATCTGGCGCGAGGATGCGCCGACTCGACGTCAGAGCAGCGCGAGGACGCGCCGGGTCGTCAGCCGAGCAGGGCGTCGACGAAGGCCGCGGCGTCGAAGGGCGCCATGTCGTCGGCACCCTCTCCGAGGCCGACGAGCTTGACCGGCACGCCCAGCTCGCGCTGCACCTGCACCACGATGCCGCCCTTGGCCGAGCCGTCGAGCTTGGTGAGCACGATGCCCGTGACGTCGACGATCTCGCTGAAGACGCGGGCCTGGATGAGGCCGTTCTGGCCGGTGGTGGCGTCGAGGACGAGCAGCACCTCGGTGACGTCGGCCTGCTTCTCGATGACCCGCTTGATCTTGCCGAGCTCGTCCATCAGCCCGGCCTTGTTCTGCAGCCGGCCCGCGGTGTCGACGAGCACCGTGTCGACGCCGTTGTCGACGCCGTGCTTGACGGCCTCGAACGCCACGCTGGCCGGGTCGCTGCCCTCGGGGCCGCGCACGACCTCGACGCCCACGCGCTCGCCCCAGGTGGCGAGCTGGTCGACGGCGGCGGCGCGGAAGGTGTCGGCGGCGCCCAGCGTGACCGACAGGTCCTCGGCGACCAGGATTCGGGCGATCTTGCCCACCGTGGTGGTCTTGCCGGCCCCGTTGACGCCGACCACGAGCACCACGCCCGGCTTGCCATCGGTCCCGGTCACCTGCACGCGACGGTCCAGGTCGGTGCCGACCAGCTCGATCAGCTCCTCGCGCAGCACCGTGCGTACGTCGGGGGTCTGGCCGCCCTCGACCCGCAGGCGGGTCCGGAGGCGCTCCACGAGCGCCTGGGTGGGGGCGACGCCGATGTCGGCGGTGAGGAGGGTGTCCTCGATCTCCTCCCACGTGTCCTCGTCGAGGCGGTCGCGGCTGAGGAGGGCGAGCAGGCCCTTCCCGAGGCCGCCCTGGGACCGGGAGAGCCGCTGGCGCAGGCGCACCAGGCGCGAGGCCGTGCTCTCGGGCCTCTCGAGGGTCGGGGCAGGGGCTGCCGGCTCCGCGGTCTCGACCGCCGGCTCCGGCGGCGCACCGGTCGCGACCTCGGCCTCGGTCGGGGGCGGCGCGATGACGTCGGTGCGGCCGCTGGGGGGCGGCACCTCCTTGCGCCGGCGTCCGGAGGTCAGCAGCCCCGCGAGCGTCAGGAGGCCGACGAGCGCGATGGCGATGATCAGATAGAGCCAGTCACCCATGGGCCCAATCCAATCAGAGGGGCACAGCGCGACGAAGCCGGGTGAGCACCCCGGCGGCATGCCGGGCCCGCTCCTCGGCCAGCCGGACCCGCAGGCCGTCGCGCTGGGTGACGAGGCGAGCGACGCGCTCGCGCTCGCGCGCCAGGCGGCCCTGTGCCCTGGTGAGGTCGGCGAGGACGGCGTCGAAGGCGGCGGTGAGGCCCGAGCCGGAGCCGCCGGCCAGCATCGGGGACGCAGCACCGCGGCCCGGGCGGACGACCCAGACGACCTCGTGGCGCATCAGCCGGAACCAGTCCACCGCCGACTCGCCGACCAGCGCCGGCGGCGTGACGCGCACCGACGCGAGGCCGGCGACCGTCAGCCGTTCGTCGAAGTCGTCGCCGTACCACCGCACGTGGTCGACCTGGCCGAAGCGGCGCAGCCGCTCCTCCGGCGTGGCCGCCGGGTCCTCCTCCGTCGCCACGCCCACCTTGATCGGCACCTCGAGGAGCGCGATGCCGCGCGGGCTGAGCACCCGCGCGATCTCGCGCATCGCCGCGCAGTCGTCGGGCACGTGCTCGAGCACGTGGTAGCAGACGAGCAGGTCGACCGAGCCGTCCCTGAGCGGGAGGTCGGTCAGGCTGGCCAGCGCGTCCACGTCGCGGGCGTCGTAGCCGGCGTCGAGGCTGATCCTCCGCCGGGCGTCGAGGCGGTCGAGCAGCACCTTCGACTGGCGTGACGGCGCGATCTCCACGACCGTGTCGAGGTCGCGCAGCTCGGGCGCGAGGCTGCCGAGCAGCAGCGAGAGGAACCGGTGCCGCTCCAGGCTCCCGCACCTGGGACAGGTGGCGTCGGGGCGACCGTCGGGCCCCGGCCGGAAGCGGCGGGACACCATCGCACCGCACGCAGCGCAGTAGCCCTTCGCGACGTCATGCCGGGAGCCGGTCACCTCTCGCACGCTAGTCCGCGCGCGGGTCGGCGCGAGGCGCCACGCCGGTGCTCACCCGGCCAGTGGGCTCAGACGCGGGACTCGGAGTCCTCGAGCGTCGGAAGGGCGTCCACGCCCTTGCGCATGGCGTCACCGAGCTGGGGAGCGACGGGCATCTCCTCGCCACGGTGGGGATAGGCGACGTAGACGGCCACGGCCGCGGCGACGAGCACGCCGAGGGACATCATCAGGACGATCGCGAGCACGGGATTCCTCCGAGGTGGTCCGGCTGGGTCCCACCACCGTGGCACACGACGGCTGACCCTCGCGCATCGGCGACCTCCGCCGGCGCGTCGGGGTGAGGACCCTCACCCCTCCGGGCGGAGCAGGGGTACGACGGCGGCGCGCACGACGTCGGGCATCGGGGCGACCGGCCGGTCCCCGGCGCCGCTCGCGTTGTCGACGTAGACGTGGACGAAGCGTCCCTCGGCCGCCGCCTCGTCGGAGTCCCCCTGGAACAGCCCGATGCGGTAGATGACGGAGCTGGTCCCGACCCTGTCGACGACCATCCCCATCTCGATGGGCTCGGGGAAGCCGATCTCGCGGAAGTAGCGGCACCCGGTCTCGGCGACCACGCCGATCTGCGGCAGCGCGCGGACGTCGACGCCGGTGGCCTCGTAGAGGTAGGCGTTGACGGCGGTGTCGAACAACTCGTAGTAGGTGGCGTTGTTGAGGTGGCCGTAGGCGTCGTCGTCGCGCCAGCGCGTCGTGGCCGTGCGCCAGGCGACGTAGTCGCCCCTCGTCGGCCGGTCGGGGCGGTCGCTCATGCCGACTCGGCGTCGCGGAGCCGCTGGCTGATCACGGCGGAGACGCCGTCACCGCGCATCGTGACGCCGTAGAGCGCGTCGCCGACCTCCATGGTGCGCTTCTGGTGGGTGATGACCAGCAGCTGGGAGTTCTCGCGCAGCTCCTCGTAGATCTCCAGCAGGCGGCCGAGGTTGGTGTCGTCGAGCGCCGCCTCCACCTCGTCGAGGATGTAGAACGGCGACGGCCGCGCCTTGAAGAGCGCCACGAGGAAGGCGACCGCCACGAGGGACCGCTCGCCGCCGGACAGCAGCGAGAGCCGCTTGACCTTCTTGCCCGGGGGCCGGGCCTCGACCTCGACGCCGGTGGAGAGCATGTCGCCCGGGTTGGTGAGGACGAGGCGCCCCTCGCCCCCGGGGAACAACCGGGCGAAGGTCTGGTCGAACGCCTTCTCCACGTCGGCGTAGGCCTCGGTGAAGACCTGCTCGACCCGGGCGTCGACCTCGCGGACGATGTCGAGGAGGTCCTTGCGGGTGCGCTTGAGGTCCTCGAGCTGCTCGGTGAGGAACTTGTGACGCTCCTCCATCGCGGAGAACTCCTCCAGCGCCAGCGGGTTGACCCGGCCGAGCATCGACAGGGCCCGCTCGGCGGTGCGCAGCCGCTTGACCTGTTCCTCCCGCACGAAGGCGGTGGGCTCCGGCGGCTCCTCCCCCTCGGGCACCTCGCCGGTGAACGGGATGAGGGTCGCCGGGCCGTAGTCGCCCACCAGGCCGTCGGGGTCGAGACCGAGTTCCTCGAGCGCACGCTCCTCGAGCTGCTCGATGCGCATCTTCTGCTGGGTGCGGGCCATCTCGTCGCGGTGGACGGAGCTGACGAGCTCGTCATGCTCGCGACCGAGGTCGCGCAGCCGGGTGCGCACGGCCATGAGCTCCTGCTCGCTCCCCCGGCGGGACTCCTCCACCGCGGCGCGCTCGTCGGCGGCCAGCATCACCGAGCGCTCGAGCTGGTGGAGCACCACGCGGACGGCGGCGGACACGGCCTGCGCGGCGGCGCCCTCCCGGATCAGCCGTTCGCGACGCTCGGCCGCGCGGGCGCGCGAGTCGCGCTCGGCCTGGGCCGCGCGGAGCAGGGAGTCGGCGCGACCGTGGAGGGCACGCGCCCGCTCCTCGGCGGTGCGCAGCGCGAGGCGGGCATCCATCTCGCCCTGCCGCGCCTCCCGGGCCGCCTCGGCCAGGCGCTCGCGCTCGGCGGTGTCGGGTTCCTCGTCGGTGACGTCCTGGGCCGCGGCGAGGCGGGCCTCGAGGTCGACCAGCCCTGCGAGGTCCGCCTCGCGTGCCTCACGCGCGGTGGTGATGGCGCGCTCGAGCCGGTCGGCCTCCCCCTTGGCGGCACGGGCCTGCGAGCCGTACTGGCCGAGCTCCTCGGCCACCGCGGCCAGGGTCGCGTCGGACTCGTGCAGCTGGGCGAGCGCGACGTCGACCCGCTTCAGCGCGTCGTGACGGGAGGACTCGAGCCGCGAGATCTCGAACCCCAGCCGCTCCGCGGACGCGGTGGCCTCGGCGAGCTTCGCGCCGGCCTCGTCGACGGCCGCCTGGATCTCGATGAGGCTCGGCTGGCGGGTCGAGCCACCGGCCGCGAAGTGGGCGCCGAGCAGGTCCCCCTCGCGGGTCACGCAGACGACGTCGGGGAGGGCGGCGACCAGGCGCCGGGCCGCCGGGAGGTCGTCGACGACCACGACCTGGTGGAGCAGCCGCGTCAGGGAGGGGCGTACGTCGTCGGGCGCGGACACGACGTCGACGGCGTAGGCCGCTCCCTCGGGCAGCGCGGGCCAGTCGCGGTCGACAGCGGGTGCGCCACCGAGCAGCATCCCGGCCCGACCGAGATCGTCGTGCTTGAGGTGGGCGATCGCGTCGACGGCCGATCCGGCGTCGGACACGACGACCGCGTCGGCGGCCGCGCCCAGCGCGGCAGCCACCGCGGCCTCGTAGCCGTGGTCGACGTCGAGGAGCGCCGCCACCGAGCCGAGCAGCCCACCGACCTCGTCGCTCGCGGCGAGCAGCGCGCCCGCACCGTCCTTGCGGTTCAGGCCGATCTCGAGGGCGTCGCGTCGCGCGACGAGGCCGGCGCGCTCACGCTCGGCCTGCTGGGCGTCCTCCCGGGCGCGCGCGAGCTGCTCGTCGATCTCGTCGAGTGCCGCCACGGCGTCCTCGTGCTCGGAGTCGAGGCCCTCCTCACCGGCGTCGAGCCCGGCCACCTTCGTCTCGAGGGCGGTGAAGTCGCGCTGCGCCCGCTCCGCGCGGGTGACGGCGTCCTCGCGGGCGTCGGTGAGCCGCGCGATCTCCGCGTCGGCCGCCTCCGCCCGGGACTTCAGCGCGTTGACCTGACCGGTGAGGCGCGCCAGCCCCTCGCGGCGGTCCGCGGCGGCCCGCTGGAGCCCGGCGATGCGCTTGTCCTCCTCGGCCGCCGCTTCCTCGGCCGCCCGCTTGGCGACCACGGCGGCGTCGAGTGCCGCACGCTGCCGCTCGACCTGCTCGGCGATCTCCGCCTCCTGGCGGCGTACGCGCTCGGCCTGCGCCTCGAGGTCGTCGGGGTCGCGGCCGGAGTCGACGGTGTCGCCCTCGGCTGCCCCTGCCGCGTTGCGGATGCGCTCGTCGGCCAACGAGGCGGTGCCGCGCAACCGCTCCTTCAGGCCGGACAGGGCGAACCAGGTCTCCTGCGCCGCGGCCAGTCGGGGCAGGTCGTCGCGCAGGGCTGCCTCGAGGCGCGACTCCTGCTCGCGGCCAGCGGTGATCGCGGCCTCGACCTCCTCGCGACGCTCGAGCAGCACCGACTCGTCGGCGAGCAGGCGGGCGCGGGCGTCGCGCACGTCGGCCTGCACGGTCTGCGCCTGGCGTGCGACCTCGGCCTGGCGCCCCAGCGGCTTCAGCTGGCGACGGATCTCCGAGAGCAGGTCGGCGAGGCGCGTGAGGTTGCCGTCGGTCGCGTCGAGCTTGCGGAGCGCCTTCTCCTTGCGCTTG
>DASTPB010000247.1:0-27723 GCA_035762385.1 Nocardioides sp.
AGTCCTCGCGGTACTTCCCGAGCAGCTCCTCCAGCCTCTCCTCGTCACGCGCGGCCACCGGAAGCAGCAGCTCCGTCACGACGTCGGTGAGCTCGGCCAGGCGCACGTTGAGGGCGCGGTTCTCCTGGACGGCCTCCTCGAGCGCGGCGACGCGCTTCTCGAGGTCGCCGCCGGCCTCGGGGCCGGGGGTGCCCCTCCGGTTGCCCCGCAGGTTGGGGAGTCCGAACATGTCTGCTGCCACCTCACGCGTTCCAGTCGATGATCATGCGGCACACCTGCGAGCTGCCGGGCGCGTCCGAGACGTGCTCGAAGACCTGCTCCACGATCCGGCCTCCGGACTCCTCGACCTCGGCCGCGACGACCGCCGGGTCGAGGGGCTTGCGGGCTCCGGTGCGGCGAGCGTAGCCGTCGCGTCCCTTCTCGCTGAGGAACTGCAGGTGCAGCGTGCCGGTCGTCCCGGCCAGCATCATGCGGGCCGCGCGCAGCATGTTGAGCCGGCCGCGGCGACCGAGCCGTTCGACGACGTGGACGCAGCCGACGGCGCGGGGGCCGGGCAGGCGGGCGATCCAGGCGGGGACCGCGAGGACGTGGCGGAGCTCGAGGAGGTTGAAGAGCTGGAACGTCACCCGCGGGTCGTCGGCGCGACGTTGCGCCTCGGCGTCGAAGGCGTAGGGCTGGAAGTCGAGACCGATCGCGGTGACGCCGCGGTCGGCGAACCAGGTGACGTCGGTGCCGCGACCGCAGCCGATGTCGACGTACGTCGCGAGGTCGGGGTGGCGCTCGGCGACCTCCTCGGCGACGGCCGAGACCGACGCGGCGTGGTGGGCGGTGCGCTTGTGGTAGGCGTGCCAGCCCGCGCGCCCGGTGCGCATCCCGCGGAACCAGCCGTTGAAGAGCTCGATGGTGCTCGCGGGAGTCGTGAACTTGTAGGCCGGGTCGGGCACGCGCCAGCGGGGACCGTAGGTCGCGGTGAGGAACTTGTCGGTGTCGGCGGGGACGGGGAACTCCCGGCCCTCCAGCGACGCCGTCCCGAGGGGGTAGATCCACTCGCGCTCGAACGGGACGGCGATCTCGCCCATGAGGTAGAGCGTGCCGTCACGCATGAAGCCGCCGAACACGTCGAGCCCGCGGTCGAGGCCGTCGCTCTCGAGGACGTGCACCTTGAGCGCGATGGCGCTGTAGCGGGTGACCCGGTAGCCCATGTCGGTGAGGGCACGCTGGATCCGGAACGACTCGCGGATCACGTCGACCGGGTGGTCGTGGGTGCTGACGTAGCCGAGGTCGGCGTCGCTGTCGTGACCGATGAGGCCGCCGTCGCGGATCGCGCCGAGGGCGGTGCCGTAGGCGAGGAAGGCGTCGAGCCCGACCTGCCGCAACGCGCCGAGCACCTCCTCGATGGCGTCGAGCAGCGGCTCGACCTGCGCGGCGTCGCGCGTGTCGAAGGTCTCCACGAGCTTGAGGGACTTGTCCAGGCTCAGCGGGCGGCCGGCGGGGTTGACCACCGCGATCCGGTCCGGACGCTCGCCGAACTGCACCGTGCCCGAGAACAGCACCCCGTCTGCGCCGGGGTCGCTCAGGGTCACCTCGGTGACGCCGTCGAGGAACGGGCGGAGCGGCTTCGGCCAGGTGAGCGTGATGCCGTCGTCGCCCGGCTCGCCGTCGCGCAGCAGCCAGAAGGACCAGATGCGGCGACCGTCGAAGGAGACGTCGACGAGCTGCTCGCGGGTGCCGGCGACCAGCAGTCCCGCGGCGTCGATCCGGAGGACCTCCAGCGCGCCGGGACGCCGCAGCTGGCTCAGGGACCTCACGCGGCGGAGTATATCGAGGGGCCGCCGCGAGGCTTCAGCGCCTACTGGCCGTCCGTGCCGTCGTCGGTGGGGTCGTCGGTCGGCTCGTCCGCCGGATCGCCCGTCTCGACGTCCCCGGCGAGTGTTGCGGTGGCGTGCACCATGCTGTGGTCGGAGGCCTGGCCCGTGCTGGTCACGGCGTAGCCGCCGAAGCCGACGCCCGTGGAGCCGAAGATCCAGTCCACCTGCATGCTCGGCGGGGGCGAGCAGCCGCCGGCCGAGCTGCCACCGGCGGCAGCCGTGAAGACGCCGCCCGCGGTGAAGCGGCAGAAGATCTCGGCGCGCTCGTTGTAGTCGCCGGTCGCGATCACGGGGAGCCCCTCGGCCTGGTGCAGCTCGGTGAGGTGGGCGACCTCCATGGCGGCCGCCTCGGCGCGCCAGCGCGCGTTGTTGCCGAGGTTCGGCGTGTCGGCGGGGTTGTGGAAGTTGGCGAACCACGCACGCCGGCCGGTGCTGATCGACTCCAGCAGCACGACCGGCATCGCGATGCGGTTGCCGCCGGCGTACGGGATGGAGAGGGTGTGGGCGTCGACCATCCGGAACATGTCGGATCGCCAGGCGATGTTGAACCGGACGGACTTGTTGCCCAGCGACATGCCCGGGTAGAGCGAGTACTCCCCGGCGCGGGAGGTGAACATGCCGTACTGGCTCTGCTCGAACTCCTGGAAACCGACGACGTCGATGCCGTTGTTGCGCAGCGCGGCGATGGACATGTCCATGCGCGGCCCGCCGTCGGGGAAGCCGCCCTTGTTGCCCCCCGGGCCGGTGTGCGAGTCCCCGAGCACGTTGTAGCTGGCCACCTGGAACTCGAAGGGCTCGATGACGCGCCGCTCGGCCTCCTCGACCTGACGTGAGACGCGCGCGGCCAGTCGACGTTGCGCCGCGCGGAACTTGCGCACGGACTCCGCGAGCTGCTCGGGCTCCACGTGCTCGGGCTCGGCGCCGGCGGACGTCGGCTCCTTGCCCGCCTCGTCGGTCGCCGAGGCGTCGGTGTCGTCCGGGGCGTCGGACGCGGCGCTGGTCTGCGAGGCGTCCGACCGGTCGGCGGCGACCTCGTCGACCGCGGAGTCGGACCAGAAGGAGGCCCACACCACGGCTGCGATCACGGCCAGCACGAGGAACGGAGCCCACAGCTCGACGCGCGAGCGGCGCGGGCGGTCAGGGGTGCCCGCGCTCCTCGTCGTGTCGGGGTCCTCGTGCTTCACGGCCACCTTCTGCGCAGGATGAGCCGACGGCCCCGGCGGACGACCCCACGCCGGGCGTGGACGGCTCAGAGGCTCCAGCGTAACCGGGCCCCGTCAGCCGCGACCAACCTTCAGGAGATCCGGACCGGGATCAGGACCCGGGCACGAGCAGCGGGTCGAAGACCTGGAACCGCTGCTGTGGGTCCATGGACGATCCCGGCACGGGGGGAACACCGAGCGAGCGCGTCACCAGGTTGGTGAGGTCCCCGACGCGGATCGGCTGCGTGCCGGAGTACGTCGGCTGCTGCCGGCCGGGCGAGACGAAGGACGGGTTGAGCCCGTAGAGGTCGCTGGCGGCCGGGACGCCGGGACCGGTCACCCACATCGGCACCTTGTAGCTCTTGCCCCAGGTGCGGGAGGACCCGCGCGTCTTCTGCGCCCCGCCGGTGCCGGTCACGATGAGCAGCGTGGTGCCGTTCATCTCAGGCGACCTGGCGATGCTGCGACGGATGCCGGCCACCTTCTGGAACGCCTTGCGGACCGCCTTCTGGTAGGCCGCACCCTTGAAGCCGTCCTCGAGGCCGGTCTTCAGGACGCCGGAGAGCTCGATGACGCTGAGCTCGGCCGGCTTCCGCTCGATGGTCTCGCGCCACCAGCCGACGCTCCGGGCGTCGTCACGCATGATCTTGAACCGGTCGATCTTGGCGGTGCCGTCGTCGACGCCGTAGGGGTCCTTGCCGCCGCTCTTGCGGTTGTAGCTGCGGAGGATGAGCTGCGTCTCCTTGCGGCTCGAGGCGAACATCGTCCGCGCCGAGTTGTTGTGCGCGAGGTCGAAGAGGCTGGAGACGTACTGGCCGGCCGAGTCGTGGACGGTGGAGGGCAGGGTCTTCGTGGAGCCGACTCCGTGCCCACCGCGCTTGGGGAACACCCGGCGACCGCTGAGCAACGACATCAGGTTGGCGTCGGCCTGGGTGTTCTCGGTGACGGTGCGCGCGTTCATCGTCGACGCGCCGTTGCTGACCATCCGGGTCGCCTCACCCGGGGCGCTCGAGCCACCCGCGGCGGCCGAGGTCAGGCCGGGGACGGCGACCACGACGACGTGGTCCACGCCGACCGGCGCGGAGGCGGGGACGACGACGTTGGCGGTGTAGAGCGGGTGGTCGCTGGTCTTGGAGACGTAGTCGTTCCACACCCGCGTGTAGCTGTTGAAGAACACGTCCTTGGTGCCCATGATCCAGTCGATCGCACCGCCACCGGGGGGCGAGCACGTGCTGCCGTCGACGTAGCCGCCGCTCGCCGACCACATGCCGGCGCCGGGCGCGACCTTGCAGTAGTAGCTGCCGCGCTCGTTCTTGTCGCCGAGCGAGATGAACGGCGCGTCCGGGTAGGCGGCGCGCAGCTCGTTGGCGAGCGCGACCTCCATCGCGAAGCCGGCGTCGCGGTAGGCCTGGGCCGGACCGCGGACGTCCGCCGGGTTGTGGGTGTTGAAGAACCACACGCGGCGGCCGGTCTCGATGTTCTGCAGGAGCACCGCCGGCATCCGGCTGGGCACGCCGTCGAAGTAGGGGATCGGGAGGGTGCGGGCCTCGAGGAGCGTCCACACGCCGGTGTTCCAGCCGATCGAGTTGACCGACGGGCCGGCCGGGTTGTTGAGACCCGGGTAGGTCTGCCACGACGTGCCCATCAGCTCGGCGAAGCGGGTCGCCTGCGGCGGCTGGAACTCCTGGAAGCCCACCACGTCGAGGGTGTGCTCCTGGAGCAGGTTCACGACGCGGTCCATGCGCACCGTGCCCGACTCCCAGCCCTTGCGGTTTCCGCCGGGGGCGGTGTGGTCGGCGCCGAGGACGTTGAAGTTGCCCACCCGGAACCCGGTGGCCGGGGTCGTCTGCGCGACCTCCATGGCCCGGGCCGCGACGGGAGACGATGCGGGGGCCGGGGCAGGGGCGGCGGCCGATGCGGACGCGAGGCCGCCGTGGGGCGCGGCCGGCGCCACGAGCAGCGCCGTGGCGAGCGTCAGCCCGGCGGCAGCGAGACGTCGGACGGAGGACGGGCGCGGGAGAGCAGTCGTGCCGGGCATGGAAGGGGCCTCACAGATGTCGGGGAAGTGGCGTCGTCGAGGTGACCCGACCGCGCCCACTCCCCACACGTCCGCGACGTGTCGGCCCGGGCCCGATCGATGTGACAGAAGTGACTCGTGCGACCTCAGGGTACACCACCCGCCTCGGCGCGGAGGCGGTTCGCGGAGGATCCCGGCACGCTAACGTTGCGCGCGTGAGCACCACCCCGACCCGCGTCTTCGTGGCCCGGCTCGTCGGGCTGCCGATCTTCGACCCCCAGGGCGACCAGGTGGCCAAGGTGCGTGACCTGGTGGTCGCGCTCCGCACCGAGACGAGCCAGCCGCGCGTCCTCGGCATGGTCGCCGAGGTGTTCGGCCGACGCCGGATCTTCGTTCCGATGACGCGGATCACCGCCATCGACAGCGGGCAGGTGCACACGACCGGGCTGCTCAACATGCGCCGGTTCGAGCAGCGGTCGACCGAGACGCTCGTGATGGGCGAGATGCTCGACCGCACGGTCACGATCCGCGAGTCCGGGGTGAGCGGCGTGGTCTACGACGTGGCGATGGAGCAGGCGCGCAACCGCGACTGGGTGCTCTCGCGCGTCGCGGTCCAGGAGCCCAGCAAGGGGTTCCGGAGGAAGGGCCAGACCCACGTCGTGGAGTGGCGCGACGTCACGGGGCTGACCCGGCACGAGCCGACCCAGGGCGCCACCCACCTCATCGCCGCGCTGAACGACATGCGCCCGGCCGACGCGGCCAACATGATCCACGACCTCCCCGCCGAGCGTCGTACGGCCGTCGTCGCGGCCCTCGACGACGAGCGCCTCGCCGACGTCCTCGAGGAGCTGCCCGAGGAGGACCAGGTCGAGATCCTCGAGCACCTCGACTCCGAGCGGGCCGCCGACGTGCTGGAGGAGATGTCGGCCGACGACGCCGCGGACCTGATCGCCGACCTCAACCCGGAGACCGCCGCCACGCTGCTCGGGCTGATGGAGCCCGACGAGGCCGAGGACGTGCGGCGCCTGATGTCGTACGCCGACGACACCGCCGGCGCGATGATGACGCCGGAGCCGGTGATCC
Organism: Nocardioides sp.; assembly: GCA_035762385.1. Classification (GTDB taxonomy): domain Bacteria; phylum Actinomycetota; class Actinomycetes; order Propionibacteriales; family Nocardioidaceae; genus Nocardioides. The sequence continues at coordinate 6,171 of DASTPB010000247.1, forward strand.
TCTCCCCCGACGCGACCATCGCCGATGCCCTCGCCCACGTGCGCAACCCCGAGCTGACGCCCGCGCTCGCGGCGCTCGTCTACGTGTGCCGCCAGCCGCTCGAGACGCCGACCGGACGGCTGCTGGGTGCCGCGCACATCCAGCGGCTCCTGCGCGAGCCGCCGTCCACGCTCGTGGCGGCCGCGCTCGACGAGTCGATGGACCCGCTGCGACCGGACGCATCCATGGACGAGGTGGCGGCCCACCTCGCGACCTACAACCTGGTGGCGGCGCCCGTCGTCGACGACGAGGGCCGGCTGCTCGGCGCGGTCACGGTCGACGACCTGCTCGACCACATGCTCCCCGAGGGCTGGCGCGACCGCGCGCCCAGGCCCGGCCGGATCAACGGCGGACCGACGGCGGGCAGGGCCGGATGAGCACCGAGCGCGACCGCCGGACCCGGCTCGACACCCCTCGCGACACGCGTCGCCAGATCGTGCGGCGCCCGAGCGTGGACGCCGACGCGTTCGGCGTCTTCGCCGAGTCGTTCGCCCGCTACATGGGCACCGCCAAGTTCCTGCTCTGGATGACGCTGTTCGTCGCGGCCTGGATCGCCTGGAACGTGCTGGCCCCCACGGACCTGCGCTTCGACGAGTTCCCCTTCATCTTCCTCACCCTGATGCTCAGCCTGCAGGCGTCCTACGCCGCCCCGCTGATCCTGCTCGCCCAGAACCGGCAGGAGCAGCGGGACAAGGTGGTCGCCGAGCAGGACCGCCAGGCCAACGCCCGCGCGCACGCCGACATGGAGTTCCTCGCCCGCGAGGTCGCCTCGCTGCGGATGGCGGTCGGCGAGGTCGCCACCCGCGACTTCCTCCGCTCGGAGCTCCGCGGCCTCATGGGCGACATCGAGGACCTCTCGCGCCGCGAGCCGCAGGACGAGCCGGGACCGTGAGCCCACGGGGTGGCTCGTAGACTTCTGCCCCATGAGCACCCCCACGCAGCAGCAGGTGATGGACGCCCTGGCGACCGTCAACGATCCCGAGATCAAGCGCCCGATCACGGAGCTGGGGATGGTCGACTCCGTCGACGTGGCCGACGACGGCTCGGTCGCCGTCCACGTGCTGCTCACCGTCGCCGGGTGCCCGCTGAAGGACACGATCAACCGCGACGTCACCGCGGCCGTCACGAAGGTCCCCGGCGTCGCGTCGATCGACCTGACCCTCGGCGTGATGACCGCCGAGCAGCGCGCCGGCCTCAAGGAGATCCTGAGCGACGGTCGCGCCCAGCGCGAGATCCCCTTCGCGCAGCCCGGCTCGCTGACCAAGGTCTACGCGATCGCCAGCGGCAAGGGTGGCGTCGGCAAGTCGTCGGTCACCGTCAACCTGGCCCTCTCGCTCGCGGCGCAGGGCCTCAAGGTGGGCATCGTCGACGCCGACATCTACGGCCACTCGGTGCCGGCGATGCTCGGCGTGGCCGACACCCGCCCGACCCAGGTGGACGACCTGATCATGCCCGTGCCCACGCCCAGCGGCGTCTCGGTGATCTCCATCGGCATGCTCAAGCCGCGCCGCGACCAGGTCGTCGCGTGGCGCGGGCCGATGCTCGACCGGGCCCTGGTGCAGATGCTCGCCGACGTCTACTGGGGCGACCTCGACGCCCTTCTCCTCGACCTGCCCCCGGGCACGGGTGACGTGGCGATCTCCCTCGGCCAGCACCTGCCGAGCGCCGAGGTCGTCGTCGTCACGACGCCGCAGGAGGCGGCCGCCGAGGTGGCCGAGCGCGCCGGCACGATGGCCTCGATGATGCACCAGCGGGTCGTCGGCGTGGTCGAGAACATGAGCTACCTCCCGTGCCCGCACTGCCCCGCGGAGGACGACCACCGCCTCGAGGTCTTCGGCACCGGCGGCGGTGCTCGCGTCGCGCAGACCCTCTCCGCGCGCTTCGGCTACGACGTCCCGGTGCTCGCCCAGATCCCGCTCGACATCTCGCTCCGCGAGGGCGGCGACGTGGGCAAGCCCATCGTGGAGGCCGACCCGGCCTCACCCGCCGCGCGCGAGCTCGAGCGGGTGGCGCAGACGCTGTCCGGACGCGGCCGCGGGCTCGCCGGCATGCAGCTCGGACTCACCCCGTCCAGCAAGTTCTGACCGCGCCTGCGGCGGCTCGGGCCAGGCAGTAGGTTCTGAGGCATGTTCGACGTGGGGCTCCTCGAGCTGGCCGTGATCGCCCTCGTGGCGGTCGTGGTCCTCGGACCGGACAAGCTCCCCGACCTCGCGCGCCAGGCGGCCCAGCTGCTCCACCGCGCTCGCGGGCTGGCCCGCAACGCCCGCGACGAGCTCCGCAGCGAGCTCGGCCCCGAGTACGCCGACCTCGAGCTGCGCGACCTCGACCCCCGCTCGATCGTGCGCAAGCACATCACCGAGGCGATGGCCGAGGTCGACCGCGAGGAGGCGGAGGCGGCCAAGGAGGCCGCGACCCTCCCCGAGGGTCACGTCCCGCCCTACGACATCGAGGCCACCTGACACCGGCGGCCCGGTCGTCCACTCAGTCGTCGCGGCTCTGCACGGCCACGAGCCCGGCGTAGGGCACGAGGAAGACCTCACCCGAGGTGGCGCGCCCCTCCAGGAAGTCGGCGCCGACCCGATCGACGTACGCCTCGTGGCGGGTGCCGTCGGCCAGGTGGACGAGGCACCGTGCCTCGGCGTCCGCGAGGCGGCGCAGGGCGGCGCGCAGGCCGAGCCGGTCCACCGGTGACCACGCGACCTCGGGCACCGAGCGCTCGCTCGCCCCGCGCACGCCGGTGACCGCTCGCAGCGGGACGATCCAGTCCTGCTCGGCAGCGCGGAGCAGGCACCACTCCTCCCCCACCCGGGCCAGCCGGCCCTCCAGCCTGCCGACGTGCGGCAGGTCGAGGCCGACGTCCCGTCCTCGGGAGGCCATCAGGCGGCTGGCGAGCGTGACGGCGCCGTACTCGGTCCGCGCCCGGTCGGCGAGCTCGGCCTCGCGGTCGGCCTCCCAGGCTGCGGCCGCCTGCCCCTCGAGGTCGTCGAGGAGCGCGAACAGGTCGTGCTCCCAGGACATGGGAGCAGCCTAGGGGCCGCCGGAGGCACCCGGCGACCACCTACGCCACGGCGGGCAGGCCCGGCAGTGCTGCGTTCAGGGCGACCTCCGTCCGCAGGGCGAGGGCGGCCAGCGTCAGGGTCGGGTTGGCCGTGCCGCAGGTCGGGAACAGGCTGCTGCCCAGGATCCACATGTTCGGAACGTCGTGGCTTCGCCCGAACCCGTCGGCCACCGACGTGGTCGGGTCGGTGCCCATGATGGTCGTGCCCATGATGTGCCCGGCGCCGAACGGGAACGGGACGTGCGTGCGATCGCGTGCTCGCAGCGCGCTGAACAGCCTCTCGTGGAGCGCCTTCGCGTCGTCGAGGCCGGCCCGGGTGTAGCCGTCGATCGAGAAGGTGATCCGCGGCCGGGGGATGCCGATGTCGTCGACCTTGTCGAAGGCGGGCGTGATCGTGTTGGCGCGGTCCGGGAGCTGCTCTGTCAGCGAGGCGAACCGGAGCTCGTGGGACACGTGGTCCTCCCAGCGGGCAGCCAGCGCGGCACCGCCCTCGCGTAGCCGGGGGAACGGTCCCTGGGTGAACTCGAAGGTGGGGTCGCCGATGGGGAACCGCCACCCGTCGTTGCCGATCTCGACCCGGAACGCCGATCGCTGCCCGCGCCTCGGGGACTCACGGGGCGACTCGATCCCCGCGGTGGACAGCGGTCCGCGCTGCGGGTAGACGGGCTCGTCCTTCGCCGACAGCGCGTACGACAGCGCGATGGGGTGGTCCATCAGGTTCTGGCCCACCTGGCCCGACCGGTTGGCGATGCCGCGGCCACCGTTCGACATCAGCAGGATCTTGGGTGTCTCGATCGCATGGGCCGCGAGGACGACCGCTCGGCCGAGCACCTCGTGGTCCGTGCGGTCCGGTCGGCGGAACCGCACGCCGCGCGCCGTCCCGTCCGGGCGGAGCAGCACCTCGTGCACCACTGCGTTGGAGATGAGCCGGGCCCCGTTCTCGACCGCGCGGTCGAGGTGGATGACGGCGTCGTACTTCGCACCGATCGGGCAGATGGGGATGCAGTTGCTGTTCCCGACGCAATGGTGGCGGTCGTTGTAGGTCTCCGTGTTGCGGGCCTGTGGGGTCGACAGCACCTCCAGCCCGATGGTGCGCGCGGCGCGGGCGACCACCTGGTCGAGGAAGGAGATCGGGACGGCCGGCATCGGGAAGCCGGCGCTCCGGGGCGAGCCCTGGTCCTCGCTGCCGTCCCCGGCGACGCCCATCTCCTTCTCGGCCCGCACGTAGAAGGGCTCCAGGTCGTCGTAGGTCAAGGGCCAGTCGCGGCCGACGCCGAAGCGGGTCTTCATCTCGAAGTCGCTCGGCAGCAACCGCGGCGTGCTGCCCAGCCAGTGCCACGTGGTGCCGCCGACCACCCGCTCGTAGGTCGACCCGAACGCCTCGGGACCTTCCTGGACGAAGTAGCCGGTGCCCGGCACGCCGATGTCCAGCACCGTCGGTCGCGGCGCGTGCGCCGTGGACGGATAGGGCGACTCGGGGACCTTGGCGGGCGCACGCCGGAAGATCTCCACGGCCCGGTCCCGGTCCACCGGCGGCCCCGCCTCGAGGATGACGACACTCACGCCCCTGCGCACCAGCCGGTCGGCCACGAGGGCTCCGGCCACACCTGAACCGACGATCACCACGTCGGCCGTCGCCAGGGGGCTCATGGCGCCTCATCCCACTTCGGGAAGCCGAGCTCGGTGCTCGGTGGCTCGGCGAACGGGAGCGACTGCCACGCCAGTGCCTCGAGGTAGTCGGCCGTGCGATCATCGACGAGGCCGGAGTACCAGAGCACGAGGATCCGTTGAGCGGTCTTGGCTGCCTCCTCGGTGCGCAGGGCGCCGGAGCGCACGACGTCGTTGAAGGTGCTGGGCTCGCGGTCGGCGCGGACGGTGTCCTGGACCAGGCGCTGCAACGGCTCCTTGAGCTCGGGGTCGTTTGTCAAGGACGCCAGGTAGAGAGCTCCGGGTTCGTCGTCGAGGCTGAACTCGCCGTCGGTCAGGATCTTCGAGAGCTCCATGAACTCGTCGAGGGTGACCCGTCCGGTGCGCGCGGCGGCGCGGGCCGGCGGCGGGCTCACCAGGTCGGTTCCCGTCACGGCCAGGGTGCCGCCGGCCAGCCCGACGAGGAGCTCGCGGCGGCTGGCGACGGGGATGGTGGCCTCGAGGATGGTGGCCTCGGGGATGGTGGCCTCGGGCCCCGGGGGGTCGGTTCTTCGGCTGCGCATGAGGTCCTCCAGACGTGGAGGTCGCGCGACTCGCCCCCGGTCGAGCCGCGGGTGCAGCACGGATGTGCCGCAGGAGCAGGGACAGGGGCCGAGAACGGGCGAGCGGTCCCGGACGTCGGCGACGCGTCTCGCCCCAGCGGTCGTGGGGTGCATCGGCGCGGGCGGCGGTCCCCGAGGACGACCGGTCGCGCTCATGGGCGATCGATCTTCACGTTGTCAGCCGCCCTTGCGGCGGTCAACGGGACGACTAGACCACCGGCGTGACGGTGCCGCACGTGCCGCCACGGGCGGTTCCAGCGCTCGCCGCATCCGGCCGCAGCCTGTGGATGGAGCGTTGACACCGCACCTGAACGTTCGTTGAATGATGCAAACGAACGCAAACGAAAGGTTCGCGATGTCTCGGGCTCTGCACCGCTGTCGGCCGTACGGCGTCTGGCTCGGCGTCACCGCTGCCGCGCTGACGGCGACCGCCGCGGTCCCCGGCGCGTGGCAGGCCGCCGCCGAGGCGGACCCGGGCCGGGGCGTCGCCGCTGTGCTCGTGGCCGGCTGCGCGCTCGGGCTGGCCGGCTCCCTGGTCTGGCTCTGGCTGGTCACCACCGTGACGGTCGCGGAGATCGCGACCGGGTCGGTGCCGCGCACCGGCGGAGCTGCCCGTCGCCTGGTGCTGGCCGCGTGCGGCGCGGCAGTGGTCGCGGGGACGGCGCTCCCCGCGCAGGCTGCGGGAGGCGAGGGTGTCGACGTGCTGGTCGGGCTCCCCCTCCCGGAGCGTGCGGTCGGCCCGGCCGCCGTCGACACGTCGCGTGCTGCTGCGGCCCCGTCCGGTGACGGCCGCACCTACGTGGTGCGCCCGGGCGACTCCCTGTGGTCCATCGCCCGGGCGCACCCGGCGCCTGCCGGCGACGTCGGGCTCCGGTGGCGTGCGATCTGGCGCGACAACCGCGATGTCGTCGGCGACGACCCCGACCTGATCCACCCCGGCCAGGCGCTGCGCCTGCCCGGCACCGATCCCAACGACGAGAAGGACGGAGAACGACGATGAGCACACCCGACACCGCCGAGGCTGAGGTCATCGCCCTCCGACCGGCCGGCATGGCCAGCGTGCAGGGCGCGCTCGCCCTCGACCTCACGCCGCGCACCGCTCCCCCACGTCCGCGGCTGCGCAGCACCCGCGCCAGCGACCTCGCAGCCCTCGAGCGGTCGGCCCGCGAGCAGGTGGACGCCTTCGTGGGCCGCTACCTGCAGGCCGCGGTCGAGATCGCCGCCGGCGACCGACCGGTCGCCCAGCTCCTGCGCCACACGGTCCCGGAGGTCTTCGACGCGCTGGGCGACCGCGCCCGGACGGTCACGGCGGCTGCGGGTCTCGCGCCGGGCCGGGTCCGGGGACCCAACCCGGCGCGGCCGGTCGTTCTCGGCGTACGCACCGCCCTCATCCGGAGCGACGCGGTCGAGGCGAGCGCGCACGTGCGTTACGGCCGTCGCTCGCGAGCGGTCGCCGCACGGTTCGAGGTCGTGCGGGACCGCTGGCAGTGCGTGGCGATCACCTGGGGCTGAGGTCAGCCGATGACCGCGCGACCGGTGGCACCGCCGGGGGCGCCGTGGCAGCGCTTGAACTTCTGTCCCGAGCCGCAGGGGCACAGCGAGTTGCGACCCACGCCGGCGAACGGGTCGTCCTCGGCCTCCGGTGCCGCGTGGACCTCCACCTCGCCGTCCTCCGACGGTGCGCTGTAGGACAGGTTCTGCGGGCGGCTCGGCCTGTCGAGGCCCTTGGCCCGGATGGTGGGCGCATGCTGCTGCGTCGCCTGGGCACCCGGTGCGTGGGCCGCGGCCTGGGCGAAGTCGATCTGGGGAGTGGCAGCCGAGACCTGGGGGGCGACCGGCTGGACCAGCTCCTCCTCGTCGTCCGCCTCGTCCTCGACCTCGACCTGCAGGTTGAAGAGGAAGCCGACCGACTCCTCCTTGATGCCGTCCATCATCGCGGCGAACATGTCGAAGCCCTCGCGCTGGTACTCCACGAGCGGGTCGCGCTGGGAGTACGCCCGCAGGTAGATGCCCTCGCGGAGGTAGTCCATCTCGTAGAGGTGCTCGCGCCACTTGCGGTCGAGCACGGAGAGGACGACGCGGCGCTCGAGCTCGCGCTGCACCTCCTCGCCCATCTCGTCCTCGCGGCGGTCGTAGGCCTCCTGCACGTCCTTCTGCAGGTCCTCGACGAGCTTCTCGCGGCTGAGCCCCTCGAGCCCGCCGGCCTCCTTGACCACGCCCTCCTTGGTCAGTCCGACCGGGTAGAGCTGGTTGAGGGCGGTGAACAGCCCGTCGAGGTCCCAGTCCTCGGCGTAGCCCTCGGTGGCGCCGCGGACGTAGCCCGCGATCACGTCGTCGAGGAAGCCGCGGATCTGCTCGCCGAGGTCGGCGCCCTCGAGCACCCGGCGCCGCTCGGCGTAGATCACCTCGCGCTGGCGGCTCATCACGTCGTCGTACTTGAGGACGTTCTTGCGCGACTCGAAGTTCTGCGACTCGATGTTGGCCTGTGCGCCGGCGATGGCGTTGCTGACGCGCTTGGCGTCGATCGGCACGTCGTCGGGCACCTTGAGCACGGTGAGGATGCGGTCGACCCACTCCGACTTGAACAGGCGCATCATCTCGTCCTGCAGGGACAGGTAGAACCGGGACTCGCCCGGGTCGCCCTGACGGCCGGAACGACCGCGCAGCTGGTTGTCGATGCGGCGCGACTCGTGGCGCTCGGTGCCGACGACGTAGAGGCCGCCGAGCTCCTTGACCTCGTCGTGCTCGGCCGCGACCTGCGCCTTGATCCGCTCGACCATCGCGGGCCAGGCGGCGTCGTACTCGTCGGCGGTCTCGACGGGGTCGAGGCCCTGCTTGCGGAGCTCCTGGTCGGCGAGGAAGTCGACCGAGCCGCCCAGCATGATGTCGGTGCCTCGACCGGCCATGTTGGTGGCGACGGTGACGGCGCCCTTGTGCCCGGCGAGCGCGACGACCTTGGCCTCGTCGGCGTGCTGCTTGGCGTTGAGGACCGTGTGCGGGATGCCGCGCTTCTTGAGCAGGTTGGAGAGGTACTCCGACTTCTCGACCGAGACGGTGCCGATCAGGATCGGCTGGCCCTTGTCGTGGCGCTCGGCGATGTCGTCGGCGACGGCCTCGTACTTCGCCTCCTCGGTCCGGTAGACCAGGTCGACGTTGTCCACGCGCTGCATCGGGCGGTTGGTCGGGATCGGGACCACACCGAGCTTGTAGATCTTGTCGAACTCCGAGGCCTCGGTCATGGCCGTTCCGGTCATGCCGGAGAGCTTGGTGTAGAGGCGGAAGTAGTTCTGCAGGGTGATGGTGGCGAGGGTCTGGTACTCCTCGCGGACGGTCACGCCCTCCTTGGCCTCGATGGCCTGGTGGAGGCCGTCGTTGTAGCGACGACCGGCGAGGATGCGGCCGGTGTGCTCGTCGACGATGAGCACCTCGCCGTCCATGACGACGTACTCCTTGTCCTTGCGGAACAGCTCCTTGGCCTTGATGGAGTTGTTGAGGAAGGAGATGAGCGGGGTGTTGACCGAGTCGTAGAGGTTGTCGATGCCGAGGTGGTCCTCGACCCGGGTGATGCCGGGCTCCAGCACCGAGATGGTGCGCTTCTTCTCGTCGACCTCGTAGTCGGTGTCGCGGACCATCGAGCGCGCGACCTTGGCGAACTCGGCGTACCACTTGACCTCGTCCTGGGTCGGTCCGCTGATGATCAGCGGGGTCCGGGCCTCGTCGATGAGGATCGAGTCGACCTCGTCGACGATCGCGAAGTTGTGGCCGCGCTGGACGCACTCGGCGACCGAGTCCGCCATGTTGTCGCGGAGGTAGTCGAAGCCGAGCTCGTTGTTGGTGCCGTAGGTGATGTCGCAGGCGTAGGCCTCGCGACGCTCGGCCGGACGCATCGACGGCAGGATCACCCCGGTGGTGAGGCCGAGGAAGTGGTGCACGCGGCCCATCTGCTCGGACTGGAACTTGGCGAGGTAGTCGTTGACGGTGACGACGTGGACGCCCTTGCCCTCGAGCGCGTTGAGGTAGGACGGCAGCACGGCGACGAGGGTCTTGCCCTCACCGGTCTTCATCTCGGCGATGTTGCCGAGGTGGAGCGCAGCCGCACCCATGATCTGCACGTCGAACGGCCGCATGCCGAGCACCCGCTTGCTCGCCTCGCGGACGGTGGCGAAGGCCTCCGGCATCACGTCGTCGAGGGTCTCCCCGTTGGCGAGCCGCTCGCGGAACTCATCGGTCATCCCGCGGAGCTCGTCGTCGGTCATCTTGACGAAGTCGTCCTCGATGGCGTTGACGGCCTTGGAGATGGACTCGAGCTCGCGGAGGATCTTGCCCTCGCCGATGCGGAGGAGCTTGTCGATGATGGCAGGCACGAGTGGTAACTGTACCTACCCCGCCAACGCGTCTCCCAATGCGTGCGCCAGGTCACGTGCCAGGTCCCCGCGGCCCCCCACCACGACGTCGTCGAGCCCGAGCCAGTCGGCCATCCGCCGCAGCTCGCCGGCCAGCTCGTAGGCGGTCTCGGGCGGCGCGTCCGGCTCGGCGAACGCGCCCGGGACGAGCAGCCGTCCCGTGGCCCGGTCGGCCTTCAGGTCGACCCGCCCGACCAGCCGGTCGCCGAGGAGGAACGGCAGGACGTAGTAGCCGTGGACGCGCTTGTCGGCGGGGACGTAGATCTCGATCCGGTAGAAGAAGTCGAACAGCGCCTCCGCCCGCGCGCGTTCCCACACGAGCGGGTCGAAGGGGCTCAGCAGCGCTCGGGCACCCACCCGCCTCGGCAGCCGCGCGTCGCGGTGGAGCCACGCCGGCCGCTTCCATCCCTGCACGGCGACGGGGAGCAGCTCACCGCACTCGACGAGCTCGTCGATCGCCGCCCGGACGCTCGGCTTGCCGGGCGCCGGCTGGAGCCGCAACCGGTAGTAGTCGGCCAGGCACGGGCCGCTCGCCACGCCGTGCGAGCGCGCGGCGCGGCGTACGAGCTCGGTGACGGCCTCCTGCGGCGTCGGGGTGGGCGCGTCGAGCACGCTGGCGGGCAGGACCCGCTCGGGGACGTCGTAGACCACCTCGAACTGGCTGTTGCGCCCGGCGACCGCCACGTCGCCGACGAGGAAGAGGTAGTCGAGGACCTTGCGGGCCTCCGACCAGTTCCAGCCCCAGTGCTCCTTGGTGCGCGGGCCGGTGCTGAAGTCGTCCTCCAGGTCGCGCGCGGTCACCGGGCCGCGGTCACGCACGGCTGCGAGCACCTGGGGCTCGAGCGTCGCGTCCGCGGTGAAGCCCCACTTGCCGCGCTCGGAGCGGTACTTCTCCATCCGGTGCCGCATCAGGGGCCACAGCTCGACCGGCATCAGGGCCTGGACGTGCGCCCAGTACTCCACCAGCCGGCGCGGCCGGCGCGCGGTGCCGTGCTGGGCGCGCCGCAGCAGGTCGACGTCGTAGGCGCCCATCCGGGAGTAGAGCGGCATGAAGTGCGCGCGCTGGAGGACGTTGACCGAGTCGACCTGGAGGACGCCCGTGCGCGCGAGCGTGCGGTCGAACGTCGCCATCGTCGGCGTCGCGTGCGGCCGGTCGGTGAAGCCCTGGGCGGCGAGCGCGATCCGGCGCGCCTGGAGCCGGGTCAGCTGGTCCATGGGGGGACTCAACCAGACCGCACCGACAGCCGGGTCCCGGTCAGGGCAGGTCGAGCAGCTTCTCGCGCATGGCGTACATGACGGCCTCCATGCGGGAGTGGAGCTGCAGCTTCTCGAGGATGTTGCGGACGTGGTTCTTCACCGTGTTCTCGGAGATGAAGAGCTCCTTGGCGACCTCGCGGTTGTTGAGCCCCTTGGCCACGAGGCGCAGGACCTCGAGCTCGCGCTCGGTGAGCCGCAGGGCCGGACCCTGCTCGCGCTCCGGCTTCGACATCTGCTTGAACTCGTCGATGAGCTTCACGGCCATGGACGGGCTGATGAGGGACTGGCCCTCGTTGACCACGCGGATCGCCTGGGCGACCTCCTCGATCGAGGAGTCCTTCAGCAGGTAGCCGGAGGCACCGTTCTTCACCGACTCGTAGAGGTCGGCCTCCTCGTCGGAGACGGTGAGCATGATGATCTTGGCGGCCGGCACGGCCTCCTTGATCGCGCGGCAGGCCTCGACGCCGGTGCGGCGCGGCATCCGCACGTCGAGCAGGATCACGTCGGGCGCGGTGGTGATCGCCAGCTCGGTGGCGGTGATGCCGTCGGCCGCCTCGCCGACGACCTCGATGTCGATGTCGCCACCCAGCAGCATGATGAGGCCACGGCGGAAGAGCTCCTGGTCGTCGACGACCAGGACGCGGACGGGTTCGGTCCCAGAAGATGTTGCCTCGGTCACGCGCGCATCATGTCATGCGCGCGTGACCGAGGGGGCGGGTCAGTCCACCTCGAGGGAGATGACCCCGTAGTCGTAGCCGCGGCGGCGGTAGACCACCGACGGCCGCTCGCTCTCCTTGTCGACGAAGAGGTAGAAGTCGTGCCCGACGAGCTCCATCTCGTAGAGGGCCTGGTCGAGGGTCATCGGGACGGCGCCGTGGGACTTCTCGCGGACCACGAGCGGCCCGTCGCCCGTCACGGTGATCGGCCCGACCTTCCGCTCGACGACGGCCTCGTCGTCGGCGGCTGCGTCGTCCACCTCGGGCAGCGCGGCGAGGGCCTCACCGACCCCGACGTGGGCGTTGCGGCCCTTGTGCACGCGCCGGCGGTCGGCGGCGCGGCGCATCTGGGCCTGCATCTTGTCGAGGGCGAGGTCGAGGGCGCCCATCTTGTCCTCGGCGGCAGCCTCGGCGCGGATCACCGGCCCCTTGGAGAAGGCGGTGAGCTCGACCTTGGTCGACCGGTCGTGCTGGCGGGGGTTCTTCTCGAGCCCGACCTCGACCTGGACACGCATGATGCGGTGATCGTGCTTCTCCAGACGGCTGAGCTTCTCGGACACGTGCTCGCGGAACCGGTCGGACACCTCGCAGTGCCGTCCCGTGACCACAACCTCCATGTGAACCTCCTTCAACTAGCGAACGGTCCGCACCCCTCCATTTCGCCGCGGCGGCGCACCCGCCGGGGCAGGGTGGGATGGAGCCCGCCCGGCCGACCTGGTCTTCGACCCCACAACCGCCTGCTGAAGCGTTCGCAACTTCTCCGTCACTACTGGCCTTCTCCCGGCATCCGGCACATCTGGTGCCGGAGACGAGGCAGGACTTACTTCTAAGCCGCACCGTGATCGTCCGACGGACGTCGGGCTGCAGAGCAGCGCGGTGCCCGGGGACTTACGTGGACCGTTTCGCCTGCGACTGGCATCGGCTTGCCGCGGGTCGGGGCCGGGGCCGCACCTGACGGTGCCGCGCACACCCCTCTCCGTGACGCAACCACGGACCCGGGCGGACTCCATGACAAGACGCTAGCCCCTTCCCGTCCCCGGGCCAACCGCAGGGTCACCTGTCGGTCCGGCCCGCCGTCGGGTGGCCGCGACGGCGGCGACGGCGACCGGCGGCAGACCGACCGTCGCGAGGGCGCGCTGGGCCTCCCGGGCCGTCGACCCGGTGGTGACGACGTCGTCGCAGACCACCACGTGGACCCCGGTCCACCGGCGGCCGACGCGTGCGAGGGCCGCGGACGGGCAGTGCATCGAGCCGGCGATGTTGGCGGCCCGACCCCCGGCGTCGAGGCCGGCCTGGTCGTCGGCGCCACGCGAGACGAGCAGCACGGCGACAGCGGCCGGACGCTCGCGACGTACGCGGGAGGCAGCCCTGCGCACCAGGGCCTCGGTGGCCTCGTAGCCGCGCCGCCGGCCGGCCCCCGGCCGCGAGGGCACGGGGACCAGCAGCAGCGGCACGGCCGGGTCGAGGTGGGCGGCCGCGCCGAGGACCGCCTGGGCGAGCAGGTCGCCCAGGACCCGGCGGTGGCCCCACTGGCCGCGGTCCTTGTGGCCCACCACCAGCGCTCGCACGGCGCCGTCGTACGCCTCCACCACCCAGGGCGTCACCAGCCCGTCGGGCACGGGAGTCGGCCACGCCACCCGGGGCCGGTCCGCCAGTCCGGCGCGGCAGGACGGGCACAGCATCCGGCCGGGCAGGTCGCACCCCACGCACCGGCTGCCGAGGAACAGGTCGAGGGCCGCGTCCAGCACCGGGCCATGCCAGCAGGAGGCGTCGTACGACGGCAACCTCCGTCGCGTCGCCTGTGGATCAGCCGACGTAGGTGAGCGCCGTCAGGCCGGGCGGCAGGTCGGGCACCGAGCGCTCGGGCCGGGTCAGGGCGAACACGGAGCGACCGGCCACCGCGTAGGCCTCGACGAGGTCGACCGGGGACGACGCCAGCGTGCGGATCCGCCCGCGCAGGCTCGTGACGCCGTCGGTCGAGATCTCGCCCGGGGCTCCGTCGACGGAGACCGTGCGCACCTGCGAGAGGCCCTCGGTGATGATGTCGCGCAGCACCGACACGGTCGTGGGTGAGCGCCACGCGATGTCGCGGATGCGTGCCGTGACCTCGGTGGACTCGGCAAGCCGCTGCGGCGCGGTGAACCCGACGACCGCACCGCCCGTGTCGTGCCGGACCCGGACCGAGACGACCCGGTCGGCCTTGCCGGTGCGCACGACGGCCACCAGCCGGCTGCCGTCCCGCGAGGCGATCAGCTCGGTGAGGCGGCGCCCGCTGAGCCCCGGCACGGTCCTCTCCTCAGCCACCCCGTCGACGACCTGGAACACCCGAGCGCGGCCGTCGTTGCGGTCGAGCACCCAGATGCGGTCGCGGTAGTCCCAGTGCGGCGCGGCCAGGTCGACGGCGCCGGGGATGACGGTCGCGACCTCGCCCGTGGGGGCCTCGGTCGGCGCCACCACCAGGTCCGACCCCGTGGAGGTGACCCCGGCGACGCGGCCGCCGGAGAGGTTCGCGCCGATCGAGCGCAGGTCGTAGCCACCCTCCTCCTGGCCCAGCGGGCCCAGGGTGGGTGCGAGCTCGCCGATCTGTCCCTTCACGACGCGCCCCCGGTCGAGCGCGAACAGGTCGTTGGTGGCGGGCACGCCGTTGGGGTCGTAGCTGCCGCCGAACTGCAGGCTGACCTGGGGCGAGCCGCTCGGCCCGACGATCGTCCGACCGCCGATGCTGAGCGTGACGGCACCGATGCGCGGCTCCTGCCGCAACGTCCAGACGAGCTGGGCCAGCATCCGCTGGGCGGTCAGCTCGTCCACTGCGTCGGGGTCGCCGGACAACGAGACCTGCGCGATGCCGGACGTGATCGGCACCGAGAGGCCGGCCTGGGTGCCCGGTGGGAAGTAGCTGCGCGCGACGTCCTGCATCCGGGCAGGCATCCTGGTCAGCAGCCCTCGCACCAGCGACGACGCGAACGGGTCACCGCGCGGGACGAAGACGGGCTCCGGGACCATGATCTCGGTCGTCGGGTCGAAGTAGTAGAGCGAGGCCCGCTCGTACCAGTCGTCGAACCACGTGTCCGGCACGATGAGGGCGTCGGGCACCTCGTCGATGCGCCACTCGCCGTCCTCCTTGACCAGCCCGAGGGAGAGGTCGGCGCCTCCCCGGGTGCGCTGCCAGGCGCCGCGAGCGTCGTACGAGTTGACGTCGGTCAGCCGCACCCGGACCGAGGTCCCCGCCGTCGGGTCGCCCAGCTCGGCGTAGGTGATGATCTGCTGCTCCGGCACCCACGTCTCGGCCGCGTCGCGGGAGAGGAACTGGCGGGCGACGCTGACGCTCACCGGGGTGGCCTTCATCGCCTCGAAGAAGCCCTCGACGATCTCGGCCGTCGCCTGTCCGGCCTGCGGCGGTCGGGGGTCGAAGGAGATCCCGGGCGCGTCCTCGGAGCTGCCGGTGCCCTCCGACTCGACGACCGGCCCGGAGGTCGGCATCCGCACGCAGCCCGCCAGCAGCGCGGCGACAGCCACCACGACGGCCGCGCGCGCCACCCTCGTGGCCCGGACCGTAGGACGCGTCCTCATGCCGTCTCCCGGGCGTCGACGGGCACCAGCGGCAGCGGCGAGTGCCGCAGCTGGGTGCCGAGGCGGCGGGGCAGCGTGAGGCGGAACTGGGCACCCTCTCCGGGCCGCCCCCACGCCTGGAGCCACCCGCCGTGCAGGTGGGTGTCCTCGAGCGAGATCGACAGGCCGAGGCCGGTGCCGCCGCTGGTGCGGGCCCGCGCCGGGTCGGCACGCCAGAACCGGTTGAACACCATCGCGGACTCCCCCGGCCCCAGGCCCACGCCGTGGTCGCGGACCGCGATCGCGGCCGACTGGAGGTCGGCGCCGATGAAGATCTCGACGTCGCGGCCCTCGGCGTGGTCGATGGCGTTGGTGACCAGGTTGCGCACGATGCGCTCCACCCGGCGTACGTCGGCCTCCGCGACGCACGGCGAGCCGGGTTCGTGCAGCACCACGCGGGTGTCGCGCTGGGCGGCGAGGACCGAGGTCATGTCGACCACGCGACGGGCGACGTCGACGAGGTCCACGTCCTCGGTCTCGAGCACGGCAGCGCCCGCGTCGAAGCGGCTGATCTCCAGGAGGTCGGCCAAGAGCGTCTCGAAGCGGTCGAGCTCCTTCTGCAGCAGCTCGGCGGCACGCCCGGTGACCGGGTCGAGGAACGGCTTGGCGTCGTGGATGACGTCGCTGGCCATCCGGACGGTGGTGATCGGGGTGCGCAGCTCGTGGGAGACGTCGGAGACGAAGCGCCGCTGGAGCCGGCTGAGCTCCTCGAGCTGGCGGATCTGCTTCTGGAGGTTGGACGCCATCTGGTTGAACGACGTCGCCAGCCGCGCGAGGTCGTCCTCACCGGTGACGCGCAGCCGCTCCTGGAGCTGACCGGCCGCCAGGCGCTCGGCGACGCGGCGGGCCATCCGGATCGGCGTCACCACCTGACGGGTGACCAGCCAGGTCAGCCCGGCCACCAGCAGCAGGAGGGGAACGCCGGCGATGAGCATCGCGCGGGAGACGAGCGCGAGCGTCTCCTCCTGCTCGGCCAGCGGGTAGAGGTAGTAGAGCGTGTAGGTGTTGTCGTCGGCGGGCAGCCGGATCTGGCTGCCGACCACGATGCCCGGGCCCTCGGGAAGGCTCTGGATCGGCCGCGTGGTGCGGATGTCGGTGAAGGTCCACGCCGTCGGGGACAGGGAGTCGAAGCGGGCCTCGAGGGTCTCCGGCACGCTGGACAGGTCGAGGCCCTCGGTGAACTTCGCGCCGCCGTCGGCCAGCCGGAGCCCCTCGCCGATCGGCGGGGACAGCACCACGGCGAAGCCGCGGGTGGTGCCGCGCGCCTGGATCGGCTCGACGAGCGCCTGCTGCTGGGCCGACTCGTCGGCGTCGATGCCGGGCGTGGCGGCGAGTGCCGCGCGCGCTGCGGCGGTCTCGCCCTCGGCCTCCTGCACGACGGCCTCGACCCGGTGGTCGAGCAGCCCGTCACGGGTCTGCTGCATGAGGAACCAGCCGACGACGCCGACGACCGCGGCGGAGAGCAGCACCGTGCTGACCACGACGCGCGCCTGCACCGAGCGCCGCCAGAAGGCGGGCCCGTGCCGGAGCACCGGTGGGAGCCGGTCGCGCATGCTCACCGATCGCTCCTAGGACTTGCCGGCCTTGTAGCCCACGCCGCGGACGGTCACCACGACCTCCGGGTTCTCCGGGTCGTGCTCCACCTTGGAGCGCAGTCGCTGGACGTGCACGTTGACCAGGCGGGTGTCCGCGCTGTGGCGGTAGCCCCAGACCTGCTCGAGGAGCACCTCACGGGTGAAGACCTGCCACGGCTTGCGGGCGAGGCAGACCAGCAGGTCGAACTCGAGCGGGGTCAGGTTGATCGACTCGCCCGAGCGGGTCACCGAGTGACCCGCGACGTCGATGGAGACGTCGCCGATGGTCAGCCCCTCGTCGGGGGTCACGTCGTTGCGCCGCACCCGCGCACGCACGCGGGCGATGAGCTCCTTGGGCTTGAACGGCTTGACGATGTAGTCGTCGGCGCCGGACTCCAGGCCGACCACCACGTCGACGGTGTCGCCCTTCGCGGTGAGCATCACGATGGGCACGCCCGACTCCGCGCGGATCTCCTTGCAGACGTCGATCCCGTCCTTGCCCGGGAGCATCAGGTCGAGCAGCACGAGGTCGGGCCGGTAGTCGCGGAACGCGTCGAGGGCCACGTCGCCGCGGCCCACGATCCGGCTGTCGAAGCCCTCCTGCCGGAGGACGATGGAGAGCATCTCCGCCAAGGAGGGGTCGTCGTCGACGACGAGCACGCTGCCGCGCGCTGGTTCGGCGAAGTCGGTCATGGCGCCAGTCTATTGGGGCACCACGACCGACCTCAGCCGAACGCGTGCGCAGCTCGGGCAGGGATCAGTAGCGGTAGTGGTCTGGCTTGTAGGGGCCCTCGACCGGGACGCCGAGGTAGGCGGCCTGCTCCTTGGAGAGCTCGGTCAGCTCGACGCCGAGGGCGTCGAGGTGCAGCCGGGCGACCTCCTCGTCGAGGTGCTTGGGCAGCACGTGCACGCCCAGCTCGTAGGAGTCGGCCTTGGTGAACAGGTCGATCTGGGCCAGCACCTGGTTGGTGAAGGAGTTCGACATGACGAACGACGGGTGGCCGGTGGCGTTGCCCAGGTTGAGCAGGCGGCCCTCCGACAGGACGATGATCTTCTTGCCGGGCTTGTCGCCCTCGGCCGGGAAGATCCACTGGTGGACCTGCGGCTTGATCTCGTCCTTGACGATGCCGGGGATCTTCGCGAGGCCGGCCATGTTGATCTCGTTGTCGAAGTGTCCGATGTTGCCGACGATCGCCTGGTGCTTCATCTTGTGGAAGTGCTCGACCGTGATGATGTCGAAGTTGCCGGTCGTGGTGATGAAGATGTCGGCGGTCTCGACCACGGACTCGAGGCGTCGTACCTCGTAGCCGTCCATCGCGGCCTGCAGCGCGCAGATGGGGTCGATCTCGGTGACGATGACGCGAGCACCCTGGCCGCGCAGCGACTCCGCGGAGCCCTTGCCGACGTCGCCGTAGCCGCAGACGACGGCGACCTTGCCGCCGATCATCACGTCGGTGGCGCGGTTGATGCCGTCGACGAGCGAGTGGCGGCAGCCGTACTTGTTGTCGAACTTGGACTTGGTGACCGAGTCGTTGACGTTGATCGCCGGGAAGAGGAGCGTGCCCTCCTTGAAGCGCTCGTAGAGCCGCAGCACACCGGTGGTGGTCTCCTCGGAGACGCCCTTGATCATCGGGGCGCGCCGGGTCCAGCGCTGCGGGTCGGCCTCGAGCGAGCGGGCCAGGACGCGCAGCACCTCCTTGAACTCGTGGTTGTCGGTGGAGTCCTGGGACGGCACGGCGCCGGCCTTCTCGTACTCGACACCGAGGTGCAGCAGCATGGTGATGTCGCCGCCGTCGTCGAGGAGCATGTTGGGGCCGCCCGGCTCGCCGTTCTCCCCCGGGAAGTCGAAGACCTTCTCCGCCTCGTCCCAGTACTCGGCGAGGGTCTCGCCCTTCCAGGCGAAGACCGGGACGCCCTGCGGGTCCTCGGGCGTGCCGTTCGGGCCGACGACGACCGCGGCGGCCGCGTGGTCCTGGGTGGAGAAGATGTTGCACGTGGCCCAGCGGATGTCCGCGCCGAGCGCCGCGAGGGTCTCGATGAGCACGGCGGTCTGGATCGTCATGTGCAGCGAGCCGGCGATGCGCGCACCCTTGAGGGGCTGGTCCTTGCCGTAGCGCTCGCGCATGGCCATCAGGCCCGGCATCTCGTGCTCGGCGAGCTCGATCTCCTTGCGGCCGTAGGCGGCGAGGGTGAGGTCGGCGACGTTGAAGTCCATCGGTTGTCTCCTGGTGTGGTGGAGCCGTCTGCGCCGCACATCTGTGCGTCCTCGGGATCTCCCGCGCGGACCAGAAGAGGGTAGGACCGCCGTCAGCGTTTCGGAGAATCCTCGGCGGGCGGGTCGGCGGAGGCCTGTCCGGTCGTCCCTCCGCTGCCCTCGGAGCCCGTCGTGGCGTGGCTCCCGGCGTCGTGCTCGTCCCCGTGGCCGCCGACGCCGAACGGTCGCAGGGCGTACAGGACGACGAAGCCGACGACGAGACCGACGAGGGCCGAGACGACGGTGTTGAGCAGCCAGCCCGCGAGGCTGCCGAGCGGTCCGCCGATCGCGTCGTGGACCGCCTCCTCCCAGTGGTGCACGAGGTCGTACGGCGCGTGCAGGGCGTCGCCGACGGCCGTGCCCTCGAGCAGGCCGTCGTGGCCGCCGATCTCGTAGAGGCTGACCAGGAAGATGTGGCCACCGACCCAGAGCATGGCCAGGGTGCCGATGAAGGAGATGCCGGCGAGCAGCTTCGGCATGAACGAGACCATGCCCAGGCCGACGCGCTGGGAGGTGCGGGAGTCGCGCTGGGAGAGGGCGAGGCCGACGTCGTCCATCTTCACGATCAGCGCGACGACGCCGTAGACCAGGACGGTGATCAGGACCGCGACCACGGCCAGCACGATCGCGCGCATCCAGATGCTCGCATCGGGGTCGGAGCTGACGACCTCCTTGAGCGCGATCACCATGATCTCGGCGCTGAGGATGAAGTCGGTGCGTACGGCGTTGGCGATGGTCCGCTTCTCGTGCTCGGGGGTGAACTCCCCCGCCGCCGACACGTCCTCGTCGGCCTCGGTGGCATGCCCGGTGAGGCGCTCGTGCACCTTGTGGGCGCCCTCGTAGGCGAGGAAGCCACCACCGAAGATCAGGATCACCGGCAGCAGCCAGGGCAGGAACTGCCCGAGCAGCACGGCCGCCGGCAGGATGAACAGCAGCTTGTTGCGGAGCGACCCGATGGCGATCTGCTTGATGATGGGCAGCTCGCGCTCCGCGGCGGAGCCGTGGAGGTACTGGGGCGTCACAGCCGTGTCGTCGACCACGACGCCGGCGGCCTTCGCGCTGGCTCGACCCGCGGCGGCACCGACGTCGTCCACGCTGGCTGCTGCGATGCGCGCGAGGGCGGCGACGTCGTCGAGGAGGGCGAACAGTCCGCCGGCCATGGGTGGTCCTTCGAGGTCGTGGGCACGTCAGGGTGTGGCGGGGTCAGCCTATCGGCGCGCCCTCAGGTCAGCCCGGTGCGACCTCGAGCCGCATCACCCAGCGCCACTTGGCGATCTGTCGGTCACGGACGAAGCCGAGCTCCGCGTAGAGCGTCTCCGGTCCGGTGTGGAGGTACGCCCCGCGCTGCGGCTTCCGGTCCACGACCTGCTCGGGGTAGGCCTCGACCAGTCCCCCGCCGGCCTTCCGGATCTCCTCCAGCACGGCGGTGACGGCGGCACGGGCGACTCCGTTCCCGCGGTGCTTGCTCCGGGTGAAGAGGCAACCGATCCGCCACGCGGGGAGCTCGGCGAGGTCCTTCTCGTAGGCCGCGGCGTTCTTGATCCGGGGCAGCTCGGCAGGCGTGCCGAACTGGCACCACCCGACCGCGTCGTCACCGTCGTACACCAGCACCTGGTGCACCGTGCCCCTGTCGGTGTGCTGCCGCTTGGCGTTCCTGTGGTCCTCAGCGGTCCCGGCCAGGCCCTCCGGGTGGAAGCCGATGCACCAGCACCCACCCCACACGCCGTTGTTCGCCTCCACCAGCGCCGCGAAGTCGTCCCACGTCGCGGGGGTGAGGAGCCGGGTCTCGTACGACGTCACGGTGACACGCTAGGCCGGATTCCGGACGATCCGGGGTCGTAGGCGTAGGTCAGCAGCTCGGCGTGGGGCGGCATCGGGCCGCGGCTCCGCTCGCCCGTGTCGACCCATCCGTGCTTCTCCCCGAAGGCCCGGCCCCGCGGGTTGGCCGCGTAGCAACGGAGCCACGGTCGCTCGACACCGGCTGCCACCATCCGGGTCAGGAGCTCGTCGTGGGCCGCCGCGGCGAGTCCGCTCCCCCACGCCTCGACGGCCACACCGAAGTGCTTCACCTCGTCGCCGTCGAGCGCCGCGAAGCCGGCGACGGCTCCTGCCCGCTCGATCACGAAGCACTCGAGCGCGGGATCCGCGATCTCCTCGCGCCAGCGCCGGGCGAGCACCTCGCGCGGGAATGGATGGACGTCCTGCGGGAACACCGCCGACAGGCCCGCGACCGACGCGGGCTCCTGGACGTCCATCACGGCCGGCACGTCGTCGAGGAGCATCCGGCGCAGCACGCCCTCGGTGGCCATGCCGGGACAGTAACCTCGCCGGATGCCGACCGCGTCGCCCTCCGCCCCGTCCGACACGGCCGACCACGCCTGGTTCGTCGAGGAG
>DASTPB010000248.1:0-14515 GCA_035762385.1 Nocardioides sp.
CGTGACCTACCTGTCCTTCGCGGGCGCCCTGTCGTCGTCGATCTCCCTGCCGGACACCCCCACGACGCGGGTCTCGCAGCAGCTCGAGGAGGACTTCGAGGGCGCGGGCGGCGGCAACGGCGCCATCGTCGCGGCGACCTCCGACGGCACGCCGTTCACCTCGGCGCAGGAAGCCGCGCTGCTGGACCTGTTCGGCCGGGTCGAGGCGGTCGAGTCCGTCACGGACGTGTCCGACCCGTTCGCCACCCAGGATCAGCTGGACGCCTCGGCGAAGCAGGTGGCCGACGGCCGCCGGCGGCTCAACGACGGGCAGAGCCGGCTCAGCGCGGGTCAGGCGCAGGTCGACGCCGGTCGCGCCGCGCTGGCCGAGCAGCGCCGGCAGGCCCGCGAGGCCGGCACGCTCGCCGCCGTACGTCCGCAGCTCCGGCAGGCCGAGCAGCAGCTCGGCGCCGCCCAGGCCGAGATCGACCGGCAGCGCACGAAGGTCGAGGAGCAGGCGCCCCGGCTCGAGGAGGGCGAGACCCTGGCCGGACTGTCGTCCGGCTTCCGCACCGTGTCGGCGGACGGCAGCGCCGCGGTCGCCAACGTCACCTTCGACGTCTCGACCAACGAGGTCACCGCCGAGGTGAAGACCGAGATCGAGGAGCTCGTCGCCGACGCCGGCATCGACGGGGTCGAGCTCCACCCCTCGCAAGACATCGCCCAGACCGTCCCGTCCATCCTCGGTCCCGGCGAGGTCGCCGGCGTCGTCATCGCCGCGATCGTCCTCTTCGTGATGCTCGGGACGGTGCTCGGTGCCGCCCTACCGCTCGTCACGGCCCTGCTCGGTGTCGGGGTCGCGTCGCTGGCGTCGCTGTCGTTCTCGGGGATGGTCGAGTTCGTGTCCGTCACCCCGGTGCTCGGGGTGATGCTCGGCCTCGCGGTCGGCATCGACTACTCGCTCTTCATCATCAACCGGCACCGTCGCCAGCTGATGCAGGGCGCCGCGCTCCACGAGTCGATCGGCCTCGCGAACGGCACCTCGGGCAACGCCGTCGTCTTCGCGGGCGTCACCGTCATCGTGGCGCTCCTGGCGCTCAACGTGACCGGCGTCGGCTTCCTCGGCCTGATGGGCACCGTGGGCGGCGTGGCCGTGCTCGTGGCGATCCTGATGGCGATCACGCTCACCCCGGCGATCCTCTCGCTGGCCGGCCTGCGCATCCTGCGCCGTCGCGAGCGCCGGCAGCTGGCCGCCGGCGAGCGCGCGCACGACGACGAGATCACCGACCGCGACCGTCCGATGAGCAACACCCGCGCGTGGACCGTCCTCGGCCTGGGCGTCGCCGCCCTGCTCGTCGTGGCGGCACCGGCCACCCAGATGCGCCTCGGCCTTCCCGACGGCTCGACCCAGCCGCCGGACTCGGCCGGCTACCTGGCCCACGAGCTGCAGGCGGAGAAGTTCGGCGAGGGCTCGAACGGCCCGCTGCTGGTCGTCGCCAACCTGCCCCGGGCGGTGGCCGAGGACGAGGTCGTCACCGAGCAGGCGAGGGTCGGCGAGCAGATCGGTCGGGTGTGGAACGTCGAGGCGGTGGTGCCGATCGGCGCCTCGACCGACCGCACAGCCCTGGCCTTCCAGGTCATCCCGAACGGGTCGCCGTCCAGCGAGTCGACCGCCGAGCTCGTCCAGAACCTGCGCACCCTCACCCCGGCGACGTCCACCGGCGCGGACGCCACCCTCGGGGTGGCCGGCAACGCGAGCGCCGGCATCGACATCTCCGACCAGCTCGCCGACGTGCTGCCGACCTACCTGGCCCTGGTGGTCGGGCTGTCCCTGCTGATCCTGGTGCTGGTGTTCCGCTCCATCCTGGTGCCGATCACCGCGACCCTCGGCTTCGTGCTGTCGCTGCTGGCGGCCTTCGGCGGCATCACCGCGATCTTCCAGCTCGGCTTCCTCTCCGACCTGTTCGGCGTCCACGCCCCGGGGCCGGTGCTGAGCTTCCTCCCGATCATCGCGACCGGCATCCTCTTCGGACTGGCGATGGACTACCAGCTGTTCCTGGTGTCCGGGATGCGCGAGGCGTACGCCCACGGCGCGCCCGCGCGGGTCGCCGTGCAGCACGGCCTGCACGCGGGGCGCTCGGTCGTGACGGCGGCGGCGATCATCATGATCTCGGTGTTCGCCGGGTTCATCTTCAGCCACGACGCGACGATCAAGCCGATCGGCTTCGGCCTGGCCTTCGGCGTGCTCCTCGACGCCTTCGTCGTCCGGATGCTGCTCATCCCCGCCGCGATGCACCTCCTCGGCGAGACGGCGTGGTGGCTGCCGCGGTGGCTGGACCGCATCCTGCCCGACGTCGACGTCGAGGGCGCCCGGCTCGAGCGCACCCACCCGGTGCAGGACGACGACCCGGCGGCCGAACGTCCCGGAGCGAGCGCCCACGCGGTGCGGTGACGGGACGTGGACCATGATGGTCGGGTGACCGAACCCCGTGCCGTCCACACCTGGCTCACCGACATGGACGGCGTCCTCGTGCGCGAGGAGGACCCGATCCCCGGCGCCAAGGAGTTCATCGCCGCGCTGCGGGAGCAGGCCGTCCCGTTCCTGGTGCTCACCAACAACTCGATCTTCACCCCGCGCGACCTGCGGGTCCGCCTGCTCCGCAGCAGTGGGATCGACGTGCCGGAGGAGTCCATCTGGACGTCGGCGCTCGCGACCGCGCAGTTCCTCGACGACCAGCGCCCGGGCGGGTCGGCGTACGTCGTCGGCGAGACGGGGCTGACCGCGGCGGTCCACGACATCGGCTACGTCATGACCGACCAGGACCCGGACTACGTCGTGCTCGGCGAGACCCGCACGTACTCCTTCGAGGCAATCACGCGAGCGATCCGGCTGATCAACGACGGGGCTCGCTTCATCGCCACCAACCCCGACCCGAGCGGGCCGAGCGCGCAGGGCATGCTTCCGGCCACCGGGTCCGTCGCGGCCCTCATCAGCACGGCCACGGGACGCCAGCCCTACTTCATCGGCAAGCCCAACCCGCTGATGATGCGGAGTGCGCTCAACCGGATCGACGCCCACTCCGAGACCACCGTGATGATCGGCGACCGGATGGACACCGACATCATCAGCGGCCTCGAGGCGGGCATGCGCACCGTGCTGGTGGCGACCGGTGCCACCGAGCGCCACCAGGTGCAGGACTTCCCCTACCGGCCCACGATGGTGGTCGACTCGATCGCCGACGTGGTCCCGTACGTCGCCCAGCACTGCCTGCCGGAGGACTCCTAGGGCGTGTCTCTCAAGTCTCGGCCGTAGCGAGCGGCGTCAGGGGCGTGCGATGGCAAGGCGGAGGAGGGAGACATGGCGGAGCCATGGCGACTGACGACAACGCAGCCAGCGTGCGCCCATGACGGCGCGCAGCAGGCCATGGACTTGAGAGACACGCCCTCGGCCGGTCCAGAGGCCGGTCCAGAGAGGCCGGTTCAGAGAGGCCGGTTCAGAGCGATGTCGCGAGCCCGAGCACCACGCCGGCGAGCGCGCAGGCCCCCAGGGTGCGCAGCACCGACCACCCCCGCCAGAAGACGAGGGCGCAGCCGAGGACGGTGATGGCGAGGGCCGCGACGTCGAGCGACGCGAGGACGGGGTACTCGACGTCGAGCGGACCGGCCGTGATCCGGCCGGTCTCGTCGAAGAGCGTGTGCAGCGCGAAGAACACCGCGAGGCTGGCGATCACCCCGACCACCGCGGCGGTGATCCCGGCCAGCGCGGCGGCGAGCCCGCGGTTGCCGCGCAGGCGCTCGACGTACGGCGCCCCGAGCAGGATGAACAGGAAGCAGGGGACGAACGTCACCCACGTCGTCAGCAGCGCGGCCACGACGGCCGCCACCCACGGGTCGAGGTCACCCGGCGCCCGGTAGGCACCGACGAACGCCACGAACTGGACCACCATGATCAGAGGGCCGGGGGTGGTCTCGGCGAGCGCCAGGCCGCGGACCATCTCACCCGGCAGCAGCCAGTGGTAGACCTCCACGGCCTGCTGGGCGACGTACGCCAGCACGGCGTAGGCACCGCCGAAGGTGACGAGGGCGGCGCCGGAGAAGAACAGGCCCTGGTCGACGAAGGTGCTCGAGCGGCCGAAGAGGGCGGCCGCGCCGGCCACGGGGAGGAGCCAGATGACCAGGCCGATGCCCAGGGTGAGCGCGGCGCGGCGGCCGGACGGCCGCTCGGTGTGGAGCTGGTCGTCGCTGATGAGGGGGACTGGCCCGTCGTCGACGACGGATCGCGGCGGCCGGGTGAGGTCCGGGATGCGGCGGCCCAGCACCCACCCGACGCCCGCTGCGACGAGCACGACGGCGGGGAACGGTGCACCGAAGAAGGCCAGCGCGACGAACGAGGCGACGGCCAGTCCGACCAGGGCGGGATGCCCCAGGCCCTTGCGTCCGACGCGGACCACCGCCTGGGCCACGATCGCGATGACCGCGGGCCCGAGACCGAGGAACAGCGCCTCCACGAGCGCGGTGTCGCCGTAGGCGACGTAGACGCCCGACAGGACGAGGAGCGCGACGACGCCCGGCAGGATGAACAGGATGCCCGCGACCAGCGCGCCCTTCACCCCGTTGAGCAGCCAGCCGATGTAGGTGGCGAGCTGCTGCGCCTCCGGACCGGGCAGCAGGGTGCAGTAGGACAGCGCGAACAGGAAGCGCTGCTGTCCGATCCAGCGCTTCTCCTCCACGAGGGTGCGCTGCATGACGGCGATCTGGCCCGCCGGCCCACCGAAGGTCTGCAGCGAGATGGCGAACCAGGCCCTGGCGGCCTCGCGGAGCGGGATCACGTCGCGCGTGGTCCCGGTGGAGGCGGACATGACAGCACCCCACCGCCTCACGGACGCAAAGTCAAGCAGGGCACTCGACAATGCGGCTCACCAGGTCGCCGCGTGACACTCCTTCGCCGGCAACGCCTCGACCTGCAGTGTCGCGTGCTCGATGCCGTGGCCCTCCCGGAGCGCCGCGCCGGCTGCGGCGAGCACCACCTGCGCGTCGGCGCCGACCCTGAGGACGAGGTGTGCGGTCGCGACGTTCATCCCCGAGGTGAGGGTCCACGCGTGCAGGTCGTGGACCTCGGCCACGCCCGGGACCTCCTCCAGGTCACGGACGACGGCGTCGAGGTCGACGTCGTGGGGCGCGTGCTGCCCGAGAACGGCCAGCACCTCCCTGCCGAGCAGGAGGGCTCGTAGGGCGACGAGGACGCCAATCGCCACGGCCACGACGGTGTCCCACCACCCGTCACCCGTGGCGCGGACCAGCAGGCCCGCCGCCAGCACGCCGACGCTGCCGGCCGCGTCGGCCATCACCTCGAGGTACGCGCCCTTGACGTTGATCGACTCCGCGGCGCCGCCGCGCAGCAGGACCAGGCAGACGAGGTTGACGACCAGCCCGGTCGCGCCGACGACCACGAGGGGGCCCGGCGCGACCTCGACGGCCTCGCCGGTGCGGCGTACGGCCTCGACGACCACGTAGGCCGACACGCCCAGCATGATCAGGACGGTCAGGCCCGACGCGAACACCTCGGCGCGGTAGGAGCCGTACGTGCGACGGCCCGTGCCGTCGCGGCGCGTGGCGATCTTGGTGGCGACGAGCGCGGCACCCAGGGCGACCACGTCGGCGGCCATGTGGCCGGCGTCGGAGACCAGCGCGAGCGAGCCGGTCGTCAGTCCGACCGTGAGCTCGACGACGAAGAAGGCCGCGACGAGCCCGAACGCGACCGCGAGCCGCCACCGGTGCCGGGCACCTGCATGGCCGTGCGCGTGTCCGGCACCCATCCCCCACCTCCATCGGCGTACCTCCAAATCATCGCCGTACGGCGATGCCGGGTCAACCTCCCACGGCCCTTGTTGCGGGATGTCGGAGGATGGAGGCACCTGCCCCTCCCGAGGAGAGCTTTCGCCATGAGCACCCCCGCCGTCGTCGACGATCCCGCCGCCCTCGGCGCGCCACAGGACCGCGGCCTCTCCATCGGCCTGGTGGTGGGCGGCCTCATCGGCTTCCTCGCATCGGCGGTGCTGCTCGTCGAGCGGATCAAGCTCGCCGAGGACAGCGACTACGTGCCGACCTGCAGCATCAACCCGGTCCTCAGCTGCGGCAACGTGATGGAGTCCGCGCAGGCGGCCCTGCTCGGCTTCCCCAACCCGGTGATCGGCGTGGCGGCCTTCCCGGTCGTCGTCACCACCGGCGTCGCGCTCCTGGCCGGCGCCCGGCTCGCGCGGTGGTACTGGCGGGGGCTGCAGGCCGGCGTCACCGTGGCCTTCGCGTTCATCTGCTGGCTCGTCGTCCAGAGCCTCTACGCCATCGGTGCGCTCTGCCCGTACTGCATGGTCGTCTGGGCGGTCGTCATCCCGCTCTTCTGGTACGTCACGGCGCGCAACGCCGCGGCGGGAGTGCTGGGGACCGATCCGGACGGACGGCTCGCCGACGGCCTGCGCGACTGGCGGGGACCGCTGGTGTTCGGCACCTACCTGCTGGTCGGCCTGCTCGTCCTCGAGCGCTTCTGGTCCTACTGGTCGTCCCTGCTCTGAGGCGAGGCGTCAGGGATGCCGCTCCTCGTAGTGGTGCGCGGGACCCACCCCCGTCGACGCGAGCAGGCGCTCGGCGGTCGCGACCACCTCCAGCAGCTCCTCGCGGCGCGTCAGCGACCACACCGACGCCCGGCCCTCGGGGCGTGACGCGACCAGGCCGCAGTCCTTGAGGCACGCCAGGTGCTTCGACACCGTGCTCTGCGCCAGGCCCAGGTGTGCGGTGAGGTCGACCACGCGATGCTCGCCCAGCGAGAGGTGCCGCACGATCAACAGCCGCGAGGGGTCGGACAGGGCGTGGAACAGGGCCGCCTCCGCCGCCAGCCCGGACGCCTCGGATCTCATCGCCACACGACGATGCTAGGCCATCCGGGGACCGGCTCGTCTCACGCCGTGACCTAGCCTGCCTCGGTGGACAGGCGACTGCTGGCGGACACCCGCCCCCTCGCCAACCCCCACTTCCGGCGGCTCTGGCGGGCCAACATCGTCACCGTCGTCGGCGCGCAGCTGACCGTCGTGGCGGTGCCGGCCCAGATCTACGCGATGACCGGCTCGTCGGCGTACGTCGGTCTCACCGGGATCTTCGGCCTCGTCCCGCTGGTGGTCTTCGGGCTGTGGGGTGGCGCGCTGGCCGACGTGTTCGACCGCCGGACCCTGCTGATCGTCACGACGACCGGCCTCATCGCGACCAGCGCCGGCTTCTGGCTGCAGGCCGCGACGGGCGCGGACGACGTGTGGCTGCTGCTGTCCCTCTTCGCGGTCCAGCAGGCGTTCTTCGCGGTCAACCAGCCCACGCGGTCGGCCCTGCTGCCGCGGCTGCTCGACGCGGAGCTGCTGCCGGCGGCCAACTCGCTCAACATGACCGTCATGCAGGCCGGCGGCATCGCGGGCCCGCTGGTCGGTGGCGCGCTGATCCCGCTGGTCGGCTTCTCGTGGCTCTACCTGCTGGACACGGTCACCCTCCTCGCCACCCTCGGCGCCGTCGTACGCCTCCCCCCGCTGCCCGTCATGGGCGTCACCGTGACACCGGGGATCGGCGCGGTCGTCGACGGCTTCCGCTACCTGCGCACGCAGCCGGTGCTGATGATGTCGTTCGTCGTGGACATCATCGCGATGGTCTTCGGGATGCCGCGGGCGTTGTTCCCCGAGCTGGCCGACGTCGCCTTCAGCGGCCCCAACCAGGGTGGCGTGGCCTTCGCGCTGCTCTTCGCTGCGATCCCGGCCGGCGCGGTCGTGGGAGGGGTGCTGTCCGGCTGGGTGTCACGCGTCGAGCGGCAGGGCCTGGCGGTGATCGTCTCGATCCTCGTGTGGGGGGTGGCGATGGTCGGCTTCGGCGTCGCCGCGATGCTGGCGTCGTACGCCCCGGTCCTGTTCCTCGTCGTCGCGGTGCTGATGCTCGCGATCGGTGGCGCGGCCGACATGGCGTCCGCCGCCTTCCGCACCTCGATGCTCCAGGCCGCGGCTGACGACTCGGTCCGCGGACGGCTGCAGGGGATCTTCATCGTCGTGGTCGCCGGCGGCCCGCGGGTGGCCGACGTGCTCCACGGCGCGACCGCCGCGGTGACCGGCGCGGCCGTCGCCGCCGCCGGCGGTGGCGTGCTGGTGATCATCGGCACCGTCCTCGCCGCGCTCGCCGTGCCGGCCTTCGTCCGCTACCGCGTGACCCGGGTCGCAGCCTGAGCTGTCGGTCCCGACTCGTGTCGGAGCCGAACCGCGCACGTGCGGCGGTTGTGGCCCTGGAATCGGCGGATCAGGGGCCACATCCGCCGCACGTGCAGCGGCGTCGGGGCGATGAAGACCTCAGACGACGCGGGTCTTCGGCATGCCCTCGGCGGTCTTGGCCGGGTCGCGTACGACGACGGAGCCGAGGGCGTCGTCGATGCGGGACATCACGTCCGCGTCGAGCTCCACGCCGGCAGCCTTGACGTTGTCGGCGACCTGCTCGGGGCGGGAGGCGCCGACGATGGCGGCGGCCACGTTGTCGTTCTGCAGCACCCAGGCGATGGCGAGCTGGGCCATGGACAGCCCGCAGTCCTTCGCGATCGGCTCGAGGTCCTGCACCGCGGTCAGGACGTCGTCGCGCATGAAGCGCGAGATCATGTCGGCGCCGCCCTTGGTGTCGGTCGCGCGCGAGCCCTCGGGCGGGGCCTGGCCGGGCTTGTACTTGCCGGTCAGCACGCCCTGCGCGATCGGGCTCCACACGATCTGCGAGACGCCGAGCTCCCGCGACGTCGGGACGACCTCGTCCTCGATGACGCGCCACAGCATGGAGTACTGCGGCTGGCTGGAGATCAGCTGGAAGCCGAGCTCCTTCGACAGCTCGACGCCGGCCCGGATCTGGTCGGCGGTCCACTCGCTGACGCCGATGTAGAGCGCCTTGCCCTGCCGGACGATGTCGGCGAAGGCCTGCATCGTCTCCTCGAGCGGCGTCTCCACGTCGTAGCGGTGGGCCTGGTAGAGGTCGACGTAGTCGGTCTGCAGCCGCTGCAGCGAGCCGTTGATCGACTCCATGATGTGCTTGCGGGAGAGCCCGGTGTCGTTCTTGCCCTTCGGGCCGGTCGGCCAGTAGACCTTCGTGAAGATCTCCAGCGACTCGCGACGCTCGCCCTTCAGCGCCTCGCCGAGGACGGTCTCCGCCGCGGTGTTGGCGTACACGTCCGCCGTGTCGAACGTCGAGATGCCCTCGTCGAGCGCCGCGCGCACGCACTTGGTGGCGACGTCGTTCTCGACCTGGGAGCCGTGGGTGAGCCAGTTGCCGTAGGTGATCTCGGAGATCTTGAGTCCGCTGTTGCCGAGGTATCGGAATTCCATTCGTCCGACACTAGCGAGGCGCGCCAGCGCCCGATCGGGACCCTCAGTCCAGCACGACGAGGACGTCGCCGTCCTGCACCACGTCGCCCTCGGTCACCTTGACCGCGGTGACGGTGCCGCCGCGCTCGGCGAGCATCGGGATCTCCATCTTCATCGACTCCAGCAGCACGACGGTGTCGCCGGCCTCGACGCGGTCGCCCTCGGCGACCTCGATGCTGAGGACGTTGGCGACCAGCTCGGAGACGATCTCGAGGGAGGTGGGGCGGGCCATGGTCCCGACGCTAGTGGTTACCGCGGCGTAGCCGATGATCGAGGTCAGAGCTCGGCGAACCGGCTCGGCTCGGGGCGGTGCGGCCCGGCCTCCTCGGCGCGGCGGCCACCGCGTCCCTTCGGGCCGGTGAGGGCGAGGTCCACCCGGATCACCAACCACCCGATGAGGAGGCCGAGGACGAGGGAGTACGCCGCCCGCAGGCTCGCCTCGAGGTAGGAGGTGTCCGGGGACACGAGCCCCGTCGCGAGCGGCACGGTCGCGGCGACGCCGAACGCGCAGAACCACCACCCCTGCCGTCGGCGGGCGCGGACGTGGGTGCCCCACACCAGGGCGGGGAGCCCGAGGAGGACGACGAGCGGACGCGGGAACGCCCCGATGCGCGCGGAGGTCCAGTCGGCGAAGTCGAGGACCGACGACACGAAGCTCTGGGCGCCGTAGCGCCGGAGCAGCTCGGCGTACGCCAGGGTCGCGACGAGCACCCCGAGGCCGATGGCGACGACGATCAGCCCGCGGCGCCCGAGGCCGTGCAGGCCGGCGCCGAGGCGGTAGACGATGGCGAGGACGAGGGCGAGCGCGAGGAGGAGGGAGACGATCTCGAAGCGCTCGATCGCGACCGTGGGCTCGAAGCCCACCGCTGCGAAGGCGGTCACCGCCGCGACCAGCGTGGCGACCAGCGCCTCGCGCATCGCCTTCCAGCCGGTGATCGCGGGCACCGTCACCATCACGGCGTAGACGCTGCCGACCACGCAGGTCATCACCGCGGCCCCGGTCGGCAGCACCCGCCCGCCCACGAGGAGGCTGGCGACGGCGAGGACCAGCGCGAGGCCGGCCGAGACGAGCGCGCGGCCGGCGGTGCGGGTCGCGAGCAGCCACGAGAGCGCCGTGACGACGGCGGCCGCGCCTGCACCGTCCAGCCAGGGCGGCGCGGTGCCGGTGTCGGCCAGGCCAGGGATGTCGCCCACTGCGCCGCTCAGGGCGGACCAGCCGAGGGCCGCGGCGCCGACGACCAGCACTCCCAGCCACAGGGCCAGCAGCGACCGGCGGGGACCGTCGTGGACCGTGGCGCCCGAGGCCTGGGACCCGGTGACGGGCTCGGAGAGCGGCTCGGAGACAGGCTCGGAGACAGGCTCGGTGACGGGCTCGGAGACGGGCTCGGAGACGGGCTCGGGGACGGGCTCGGCGCGCTCGCTGATCCGGGCGGCGGCCGGCTCCGCTGCAGGCGTACGCGTCGCGGCGGGGGGCGGGGACCCGACCGGAGCGGTCGACGTCGCATCACCGCGCGGCTCGGAGCGCGGCCCCGTCGGCGCGTCGGGGGTGTGCACCTTGCGCCTCAGCCGCAGCCGTGAGGGCGGGCGCTCGGCAGCCCGCTTGCCGCGGGAGGACCCGCGGGGGCTGTCGGAGGAGGGGGGCGGCACGACGGAGGAGGTTACAGCCGACGGTTGGCCAGCGACGGATTGGTGCGGCGGGCCTCGTCGAGGTCGGCACGGTCCAGCACGGCGTCGATGACCTGCTCGGCGCCGTCGGCCTCGGCGAGGACGTCACCGAGCGGGCCGATGACCGCGGAGTGGCCCACGTAGCGGGGCTCCGGCTGGCCGGCACCGACGACGAAGCAGGTGTTCTCGATGGCGCGGGCGGCGAGCAGCGTGCGCCAGTGCGCGAGCTTGCGGTCGCCGGGCAGCCAGGCCGCCGGCACGACGAGGACCTCGGCCCCGGCGTCGACCAGGCGTCGTGCCAGCTCGGGGAAGCGGAGGTCGTAGCACGTCATCAGCCCCACCTGCCAGCCCGCCACGGCGACGACGACGGGCTCGAGCGGACCGCCGGTGAGGCGGTCGGACTCGCGGTAGCCGAACGAGTCGTAGAGGTGGATCTTGCGGTACGACGCCTGGTCGGCGCCGCGGGCGACGAGGGTGTTGAAGGGCCGCGCGGGGTCGTCCGCAACCTCGAACATGCCGGCCACCACGGTGGCCGACGCCGCCTCGGCGGCCTTGGTGACGGCGCGGGCGAACGGTCCGTCGGTCGGCTCGGCGTAGGGGCTGACGTCGGACCCGGCCGCACCGAAGTCGCGGGCGAAGGCCTCCGGCAGCACGACCAGGTCGGCGCCCGGCCCCAGCTCGGCGAGCCGGGCACGGTTGTCGTCGGGGTCGAGCCCGCTCGCCCACTGGTGCACGCGCACGCGCAGCTGGTCGACCGACCGGGGGGTGGGGTCCATGCGACCAGCGTAGAGCGACCGGGCGTCGACCACCCGGCGGCCGCGGCCCGCGCCATCCGGCTGCGAGGATGCCGGGATGGACCTCGACCTCGCTGCCGGCGACTTCTGCGGCGTGGTGCTGGCCGGCGGCACGGCCGCGCGGATGGACGGCGTCGACAAGGCGTCGGTCGAGCTGGCCGGCCGGTCGCTCCTGGAGTACGCCGTCGACGCGTTCCTCGACGCCGACGAGGTCGTGGTCGTGGGACCGGACACCGTGCGGACCGCACGGCCGGTGACGTTCGTGGTCGAGGACCCGCCGCGCGGCGGACCGGTGGCGGGGCTGCTCACCGGTGTCGACGCGCTGCTGCGCGCACCGCGCCTGGTCGGCGTGCTGGCGGTGGACATGCCGCGGGTCACCCCGGCGACGATGAGGCGCCTCCGCGAGGCGGCGGCCGGTCGGGACGGGGCGTTCCTGGTGGGCGGGGACGGGCGGCGGCAGCTGGCCGGGGTGCTCGACGCGGCGCGCCTCGACGCCGTACGCCCCGACCTGGAGGGGCAGCACGGCATGGCGCTGCACCGCCTGCTCGCGCCGCTCGACCTCGCCGACGTCCCGGCACTCGGCGAGGAGGCCGTCGACGTCGACTCGTGGGCGGACCTGCGGGACCTGCGCCACTGACGCAGCTCCCTTGCCGCGCCCCGGTGGGGTGCGAGAGATTGGCCTTGTGAACCTTCACGACTGGATCGACGAGCTGGCCGACGTGCTCGACGTCGAGACCGAGGTCGACGAGGGCCTGGTCCTCGACCTGGCCCGGGTGGCCGCGCAGAACGTGCAGAAGACCGCGGCCCCCATCACCGCCTACCTCCTCGGTGTCGCGGTCGGCGCGGGTGACGCCGATCCCGAGGAGACCGAACGGCTCGCCGCGCGTGCGCAGCAGCTCGCCGAGAGCTGGGACCGCCCGGCCGATGCGAAGGATCCTGACGACATCGACGACGAGGTGCCCGACGACTCCTCGGTCGACCACTCCAGCGACCTCTACGAGGACTGATCACGTGCGTGCTGCCGTCGCCACCGGGTCCGGCGGACCCGACGTCCTGTCCGTCGGCGAGGTCGACGACCCGCGCCCGGCCGCGGGCGAGGTGCTGCTCGACGTGGTCGCCACGGCCGTCAACCGCGCCGACACCCTGCAGCGCCAGGGGTTCTACCCGCCGCCGCCCGGCGCCTCGGAGATCCTCGGCCTGGAGTGCAGCGGCCGGATCGCGGAGCTCGGCGAGGGCGTCGAGGGCTGGAAGGTCGGCGACGAGGTCTGCGCGCTGCTCGCCGGCGGGGGGTACGCCGCCCGCGTCGCCGTACCGGTCGGACAGGTCATGCCGGTGCCGTCCGGCGTCTCCCTCGTCGAGGCGGCCTCCCTGCCCGAGGTCGCGGCGACGGTGTGGTCCAACGTCTTCATGACCGCCCACCTCGACAAGGGTGAGCGCTTCCTCGTGCACGGGGGCGGTGGCGGGATCGGCACGATGGCGATCCAGCTCGCGGCCGCCCGCGGCGCCGAGGTCTACACGACCGCCGGATCGCCGGAGACCCTCGAGCTGTGCCGTTCGCTCGGCGCCACGCGCGCCATCAGCTACCGCGACGAGGACTTCGTCGAGGTGCTCACCGAGGCCGGGGGCGCCGACGTCATCCTGGACAACATGGGGGCGCAGTACCTCGGCCGCAACGTCTCCGCCCTCGCCACCGGCGGCCACCTGGTCATCATCGGGATGCAGGGCGGCTCGAAGGGTGAGCTCGACATCAACGCGCTCCTGCGCAAGCGGTCGTCCGTGACGGCGACCTCCCTCCGGGCCCGCCCGCTCGCCGAGAAGGCCCAGATCTGCTGTGGCGTCGTCGAGAACGTCTGGCCGCTCGTCGCCTCGGGCCAGGTGCGTCCGATCGTCGAGACCACCCTCCCGCTCGAGGACGTCGCCCGCGCCCACCAGCTGATGGACGACGGTGGCCGGGCCGGGAAGATCGTCCTGACCCTCTGAGGCGCCGGCGGTGGGTGAGACACCTCTTCCGCCACCAAAGCCTGCGTCACGCACCCGCTCGTGCGACTAGCGGTGTCTGAGGGGGACTCTGCCCGCCGAGAACCCCCCTCGCGCACCGCTCGTACGCCGACCGCTGCCGCAGCGGTGCCTGAGGGGCACTCTGCCCGCCGAGAACCCCCCTCACGCACCGCCCGGTGCCGGGCAGGACGAGGCGCCACCGGGCGGGCCATAGGGTTGGACCATGAGCGACCAGCAGCAGCCCGAGCCCACCGGCACCAGCGACGCCGAGGAGCAGGTCGTGGTCGTCGGCCCCGACGGCCAGCCGATCGGCACCATCCCCGCGAGCGCGCTCCCGGCGATGACCGCGGCGGCCGGGGACGGCGACGGCGAGGACGACGACGGTGAGCGGCACATCACCGAGCTGGTCGAGCAGCCGGCGAAGGTGATGCGGATCGGCAGCATGATCCGCCAGCTCCTCGAGGAGGTGAAGGCGGCGCCCCTCGACG
Organism: Nocardioides sp.; assembly: GCA_035762385.1. Lineage (GTDB taxonomy): Bacteria > Actinomycetota > Actinomycetes > Propionibacteriales > Nocardioidaceae > Nocardioides. Next base: position 14,341 of record DASTPB010000248.1, read on the forward strand.
AGGCCAGCCGCAACCGCCTCAAGGAGATCCACGCCGCGTCGATCAAGGAGCTCGAGAGCGGTCTCGCGCCCGAGCTGGTCGAGGAGCTCGAGCGGCTGTCGCTGCCGTTCACCGAGGACGGCACGCCGTCCGAGGGTGAGCTGCGGATCGCGCAGGCCCAGCTGGTCGGCTGGCT
>DASTPB010000249.1:0-4453 GCA_035762385.1 Nocardioides sp.
GTCAGGGTCTTGGTCGAGGTCCGCCGGGTGGGCATCCGTTGCTGACGTACCTGACGCCCGGGCCGGGTGGGGTGTGCTCGACGAGCACCTCGCCGTTGGGGTCAACGACGGTGGTGGTGTCGCCGTTGGTGATGATCAGGACGCGGCGGAAGCTGTGCTGTCCGCCCACCCATAGTGGACACCGTTGAGCCAGAAGGTGCCAGCGCCCAGCCCGGCCGCCTCCAGAGCAGCACACACTTGGTTGGCTTGGGTCTTGAGCTCGTCGGTCAGCTCCGAGGGTCTCGACCTGGGACGACGTGTCGGAGGCTCGAGGACCGCGGCTGGGCCTTCGGACTTCGCACGGTTGCGCAGCTCGTAGAAGGACTTGCGGGAGATGTCGTGCTCGGCGCGGAAGGCGACGGTCCATCCCGCCACCTGTCGGAGGTCCAGGGTCCCGAGGTCTAGGGTCGCGACATGCCGCGCGCGCTGCACCACCTGGACCTCTGGGTCGACGACGTCGAGGTGGCCGAGGGGGAGTGGGGCTGGCTGCTCGCCGCGTGCGGCTGGCAGCGCGAGGAGGGCGCGCTGTCGTGGCTGCACCCGGACGGCACCTACGTGTTCATGGAGCACTCACCCGACCAGCACGGCGAGCACGACCGGCTGCGCCCCGGGGTGAACCACCTCGCCCTCATGGTCCGCACCCGGGCCGAGCTGGACCGGGTGCGCGCGGAGTCGACGGAGCACGGCTGGCACGAGATGTACGCCGACCGCTACCCGCACGCCGGCGGCGAGCAGCACGTCGCGCTCTACCTCGAGGGCTCGGAGGGCTTCGAGGTGGAGGTCGTCGCCGGCGACTGACCGTTCAGAACTGCGGGATGGACGGCGCGCTGGGGTTGGTCGCGTCGAGCGCGGGGTCGTTTTCCGCGAGCGTGCCGTCGAACCACTCGTCGCGCTTCCAGTCGGGCACCGGCGGCTGCGCGCCTTCCACGGGCACGAAGACCGAGCGTTGCTGCGGGCCGTGCGTGTGGACGTACCTCCGGCAGTTGGGGAACACGGCGTGCGCGCGCACCCGTACGACGAGCTTGGCGCCCGGGAAGTCCGGGAGGAGCGGGTCGGCGGGGTCGATCGACGCCTCGCCGTTGAGCCGCAGCCGCGAGCCGTTGGCGAAGTCGATGAAGAGCAGGCCGACCAGCGGGTTCTCGGTGACGTTGCCGGCGCTGAGGAACATCCCGTTGCCGTCGTAGAGCGGGAACGCGAGCGTCGACGCGTCGAGCACCCGGACGAACCCGGGGTCGCCTCCCTTGTAGGAGCACTGCGGCTGGCCGCCGGCGTCCGAGGTGGCGAGGAAGAACATGTCGCGTGCCTCGATGAAGTCCCGGAAGGCGGTCAGGTCGTCACCCGCGACGCTGCCCAGGCGGTCGGCCAGCCGCCGGGTGTCGAAGCGGTCCTGCAGCTGGCGGTGCGCGTCGCGGTACTCCATGGTGATCGCCCTCCTCCGACGAGGATGGCACCGCGTGGGGTCCGGCGGAATGGCTGGTCGGTGCTGGACTGACCCACCGTGGGGTGGTCGCGGAGAGCGACGCGAGGGGTCTAGGTTGCTGGAGGCCCAACTGAACAACTCCGCCGGCTCTCGGGAGGCACGCGTGTCCGACACCCTCATCGACGCAACCTGGCTCGACTACCTCCTGGTCGCGATCTACTTCGGCTTCGTCCTCGGCATCGGCGTGATGGCCCGGCGGTCGGTGTCGGAGTCCATCGACTTCTTCCTGTCGGGACGCTCGCTGCCCGCCTGGGTCACCGGCCTGGCGTTCATCTCGGCCAACCTCGGTGCGGTCGAGATCATGGGCATGTCCGCGAACGGCGCGGAGATCGGGCTCCCGACCGTCCACTACTTCTGGGTCGGCGCGGTGCCGGCGATGCTGTTCCTCGGCGTCGTGATGATGCCGTTCTACTACGGCTCGAAGGTCCGTTCGGTCCCGGAGTTCATGTTCAAGCGGTTCGGCACCGGGGCCCACCTCGTCAACGCCATCAGCTTCGCCGTGGCCCAGCTGCTCATCGCGGGCGTCAACCTCGCGCTCCTCGCGGGCATCCTCCACGCGCTCCTCGGCTGGCCGATCTGGATCGCCCTCGTCGTGGCCGGCGCGATCGTGCTGTCCTACATCACCCTCGGCGGCCTGAGCGCGGCGATCTACAACGAGGTGCTGCAGTTCTTCGTCATCGTCGCCTCGCTGCTGCCGCTGACCCTGATCGGGCTGAACCGCGTCGGCGGGTGGGACGGCCTCACCGACAAGATCACCGCGGCCGCGGACGGCGCCCCGGCCGACGCGGCCGTCGCACCGGCGAGCCAGCAGCTCGAGTCGTGGCCGGGCCAGGCGCTGTCCGGCTTCGACTCCTCCTTCTTCTCGGTGGTCGGCATCGTGTTCGGCCTCGGCTTCGTGCTGTCCTTCGGCTACTGGACGACCAACTTCGTCGAGGTGCAGCGGGCCATGGCGTCCGACTCGATCTCCTCGGCCCGCAAGACGCCGATCATCGGGTCGTTCCCCAAGATGTTCATCCCCTTCATCGTGATCGTCCCGGGCATGGTGTCCGCCGTCCTGGTGCAGGAGATGATCGACCTGAAGAACGGCGGTACGCCGCCGGGCGGGGCGAGCGGCGAGGGGGTCGCCTACAACGACTCGCTGCTGCTGCTGATGCGCGAGGTGCTGCCCAACGGCCTCCTCGGCCTGGCGATCGCCGGACTGCTGGCGGCGTTCATGGCGGGCATGGCGGCCAACATCTCGGCGTTCAACACGGTGTTCTCCTACGACCTCTGGCAGCGCTACATCCGCAAGGACCACACCGACGACTACTACCTGCGGATCGGTCGTCTCGCCACCGTCGCGGCGACCGTCATCGCCGTCTTCACGGCCCGGATCGCGATGGGCTACAGCAACGTCATGGACTACCTCCAGACGTTGTTCGGCTTCTTCAACGCACCCCTCTTCGCGACGTTCATCCTCGGCATGTTCTGGAAGCGGATGACGCCCACCGCGGCGTGGATGGGACTGGTCATGGGCACCGTGTCGGCCGTCGCCGTCGACCGGCTCGCCGCAGCCGGGGTCATCGACCTGCCCGGCCAGGGTGCGGCGTTCCTCGCCGCCTCCACGGCCTTCATCGTGGACTTCGTCGTCAGCATCGTCGTCTCGCTGGTGACGAAGCCGAAGCCGGCCTCCGAGCTGAGGGGGCTGGTCTACTCCGAGACGCCGCGCGAGGACCGCATCGACCCGAACGAGGCGTCGTACCCGTGGTACCGCCGCACGGTCCCGCTCGCCGGCATCGCGCTCGCGATGGTCATCGTCCTCAACGCCGCCTTCTGAGAGAGGGGCCACCATGTCCGACACGTCAGGCACGCCCGACACCTCCGGCGCCCCGCACAAGGCCGGCGCCTTCGACATCCGCAACATCATCGGTGCCCTGATGGGCGTCTACGGCGTCATCCTCGTGCTGGCCGGCATCTTCGGCGACAAGGCGCTGGAGAAGACCGGCGGCGTCAACGCCAACCTGTGGACCGGGCTGGCCCTGGTCGCGGTCGCGGCGATCTTCATCGGGTGGGCCCGGCTCAGGCCCATCGTCGTACCCGAGTCCTTCGACCGGCCCGACGACGACCCGACCCGCCCGGGACCGCAGCGGAAGCGCCCCCCGGCTCAGTGACGCGGGTCTAGGGTCTCGGCATGGAGAGCCTCGACCACCTCGTCGGTGGTCTGACGAGCGAGCTCGACACCCGCCTGGCGGACGTCGACACCCTGCTCGCGGCGCGCTATCCCGGGGAGCGTGCGGGGCGCCAGCCGGTGCACACGGTGTACGTCCCGGCCGACCGCTTCCACCGCGACCTCGTGGCCGACCACGCCGCCGCGGCGCTGGCGGTGGTGGACGCGCACGGCGACCGGCTGCTCGAGCTCGTCGACGACGACCACGACCTCGTCGACCGGGTGCGTGCCAAGCTCGAGCGCGAGGCGGTCGAGGACCTGCGCATCGACTTCGAGGACGGCTACGGCACCCGGTCCGACGAGGACGAGGACGGTGACGTACGACGTGCGGCGACCGATCTGCGGGCCGCCCTCGACGCCGGCACCGCCGCCCCGTTCACCGGCATCCGGTTCAAGGGGTTCGAGGCACCCACCCGCAGCCGCGGCGTGCGCACCCTCGCCCTCTTCCTGGCCACCCTGGTCGAGGACGGCCCGTTGCCGGCGACGTTCGTCGTCACGCTGCCGAAGGTGACGGCGGTGGAGCAGGTGGAGGCGCTCGTCCACGTGGCCGCGAGGCTCGAGTCCGCGCTGCGCCTCGACGACGGCATCCTGCGCTTCGAGATCCAGGTCGAGACGCCGCAGTCGATCCTCGGCCCGGACGGCAGCGCCCTCGTGGCCCGCATGGTCCACGCGTCCGGCGGCCGCTGCACCGGCCTGCACTACGGCACCTACGACTACTCGGCCTTCTG
>DASTPB010000250.1:0-5367 GCA_035762385.1 Nocardioides sp.
GAAGGAGATCATCGGGCGGATGCTGGGCCTGTAGGCGGTTGGACACGATCGTCTAGGTTCGGGGCCATGGACCTTTTCGAGATGGACGAGACCCAGACGGTGACCCGCGAGGAGGCCGCCGCCCGGCTGCGCGCCCTCGCCGACTCGCTCGCCAAGCACAACTCGGTGGAGTTCTCCCGCGACGGGGGCCGCGTCACCGTCGCGGTGCCGGAGGAGGTGCAGCTCAAGGTCGAGGTCGAGCTCGGCGAGGCAAACGAGATCGAGATCGAGCTCACCTGGTAGCTCACCGGGTCGACAGCACCTCGCGCAGCCGCGCGGCGAACTCGTCCGGCCTGCCGGTCTGGCCGTACTCGCCGCCGAGGAACCCGTTGTGCCCGCCCGGGAACACCACCGGCTCCTGCCCCAGCGCGCGGGCGACGGCGTACCCGGCGCGCCCGGCGATCTCACCGTCGTCCGGACCGCCCGACTCCTCCCCCACGCCGAGGACCACGCGCGTCGAGGCGGCGCGGACGGCGTCGAGGTCCGGGACGCGGGTGCATCCCTCGCCGCGCAGGTTGGCCATCAACGGGTCGTCGCGCGACCCGTCGTCCTCGGCGGGGAGTCCGAACATCGCGGGGTCCGGGGCCGGCTCGTCGCCCGTCCACGTGCCGCGGTGCATCACGAGCCCGATGAAGCGGGCCATCGCCGGCCCGATGCCCGACGCGTCGTAGGCCGCCACCATGTCGTCGCACGCCTTGCCGATCGCGTCACCGTCCGGCAGCAGCGGGGCCATCGGCGGCTCGTGGGCCACCAGGACGCGTACGTCGTCGGGGTGCGCGGCGACCAGGAACAGCGCGTTGACCGCCGCTCCCGAGGTCGCGAACAGGTCGACCGGCCCCACGCCGAGCGCCTCGACGAGCGCGTGCAGGTCCTCGGCGTGCTGCTCCGGCGTCACCGCCCCTGTCGCGTCGTCGCGGGTGCTGCGCCCGGTGTTGCGCGGGTCGGTCAGGACCAGCACGCGGTCGTCGAGTCGCGCGGCGAGGCTGCCGAACCCGGTGCTGTCCATCGGCGAGCCGGCCAGGACCAGCGGCGGGTTGTCGGGGGTCGCGTCGGCAAGGTCCCCGATGACGTCGAACGACAGGACGGCTCCGGGGACGGCGACGGTGCCGGGCGTGCGGGTGGCGTCGGTCATGCCGCCATCATCGAACCGGTCGCGGATCGTCCGCAACGCGACCTAGCCTGCCGGGATGGTCGACTTCACCGAGCAGGACCTCAGCGACTCGCGGTTCGACCGGGTGCTGCTGCGCCGTGCGTCCTTCCGCGACGTCTCGCTCGAGGACGCCACCCTCACGGCGATCAACCTCGCGGGCGCACGCATCCGGTCGGCCTGGCTCGACGGGGTGCGGATGACCGGGGTGGAGGTGCCGGACCTCGAGATCCACGGCGAGCTGCGCCGGCTCGTCGTCAACGGAGTCGACGTGGTCGCGTACGTCGAGGCGGAGCTCGACCGCCGGATGCCCGAGCGCCCGCTGATGCGGCCCACCGACGCCGCGGGCTTCCGCGAGGCGTTCGCGGTGCTCGACCGTCTCTGGGGAGGAACCGTCGAGACGGCCCGCACGCTCCCGCCGCCCCTGCTCCACGAGCGCGTCGACGGGGAGTGGTCCTTCACCGAGACGGTGCGCCACCTCGGCTTCGCGCACGCGTGCTGGGTGGGAGGCGTCGTCCTCGCCGACGCCGACCCGTGGCACCCGCTCGACCTGCCGTGGGACGAGGCGCCCGCCGTGCCGGGCGTGCCGTGGGATCGCGACGTACGCCCCTCGCTCGACGAGGTGCTCGCGGTGCGGGCCCAGCGCCGCGCCACCGTCGGAACGGTCCTCGACCACCTGACCGACGACGGGCTCCGGCGGCCGGTCACCTCAGCCACGGGGTTCGTGCGCGACGCCGACTCGCTGACGGTCGGCGACTGCCTGCGCGTCGTCCTCAACGAGGAGTGGGAGCACCGGCTCTACGCCGAGCGCGACCTGGCGGTGCTGGCGTCCCGCTGAGCCCCGGAGGCAGACTGGCCGCGTGAGCGAGACCACCCGGACCGAGACCCTGGGCGTACGACTTGCCCGCGCCATCGCCGCCAAGGACGAGGTCGCGCTGCGCGCCGTCCTGGCCGACGACGTGGACTTCCGCGGGCTGACCCCCGGCCGGACGTGGGAGGGCAGCGGCCCCGACGCGGTCGTGGAGACCGTGCTCGGCTCCTGGTTCGAGCCCGACGACGAGATCGAGCGCGTGGTGGACGTCTCGGAGCGCGACGACGTCGCGGACACCTCGCACGTCAGCTACCGCTTCGACCTGGTGACGCCGACGGGCCCGTACGTCGCGGAGCAGCAGGCGTACTACCGCGGCACGGACGCCATCGAGCACCTGCGCGTGATGTGCTCGGGCTTCCGACCGAGGTGACGCAGCGCTCCTGACGTCTACTCATGCGCGCGTCGTCCGACGGGTACTCCTGCCGGGTGACGACCGCCTCCTCCCGATCGACCCGGTCCGCCCCCGTGCGCGAGGCCGCCCGACGCTGGTTCGGGCACCGCGAGCTGCTGCCGGGACAGGAGGAGGCCGTCGAGGCGCTCCTCGGCGGCCGCGACGTGCTGCTCGTCGCGCCCACCGGAGCCGGCAAGTCCCTGGCCTACCAGCTCGCCGGGCTGCTGATGGACGGCTGCACGGTCGTCGTCTCCCCGCTGCTCGCGCTCCAGCAGGACCAGGTGGCGTCGCTGGAGGAGGTCGGGCTGACTGCGGCCCGGCTCAGCTCCGCGGAGTCGGAGGAGGAACGCGACCGGGTGCTGGCCGCCGCCCGCGACGGCGACCTCCGCTTCCTGCTCCTCTCGCCCGAGCAGCTGGCCAACCCGGACGTGCTGGCCGAGGTGGCGGCGATCGAGCCGACGCTCGTCGCGGTCGACGAGGCGCACTGCGTCTCCTCGTGGGGCCACGACTTCCGTCCCGACTACCTGCGACTCGGCGAGCTGGTCGAGCAGCTCGGCTCGCCCCGCGTGATCGCGATGACCGCGACCGCCGCGCTCCCGACGCAGCAGGACATCGTCGACCGGCTCGCCCTCCGCGACGCGCTCGTCGTGCTGACCGGCTTCGAGCGGGACAACATCGCGCTCTGCGTCGAACGCTTCTCCGACGCCGACGAGCAGCGGGAGCGGGTGCTCGCGATCGTCGACGAGCTCTCGGTCGACCGCGGCAGCGGCGTCGTGTACTGCCGTACTCGCAAGGGCGCCGAGTCCGTCGCCGCGGCCCTCGGCGAGCGCGGACACGACGCCGCCGCCTACCACGCCGGACTCTCGCAGCGGCGACGCGACGAGGTGCACGCCACGTTCATGGCGGGCGAGCTGCCGCTGGTCGCCGCGACCTCGGCGTTCGGGATGGGCGTCGACAAGCCCGACATCCGCTTCGTCGTCCACGCCGACGTCCCCGAGTCGCCGGACACCTACTGGCAGGAGGTCGGACGTGCCGGCCGCGACCGCGCCACCGCGACGGCCGTGCTGGCCTACCGCGCCGAGGACCTCTCACTGGGACGCTTCTTCACCACCCCGGTGCCCAAGCGCAGCGACGTACGCGAGGTTCTCCGGGCGCTGGAGGCGCAGGGCACCGACGACCCGCGCGAGCTCGCCGAGCACCTCGACTTCGGACCGCGGAAGGCCGGTCGCCTGGTCAACCTCGTGCGCCTGGCCCGGGAGGCTGACGACCTGGGGGACGACGCCGACCTCGAGCGGGTGGTCGACGCCGTGGTGGAGCGGGCCGAGGCCCAGCGCAAGCTGGAGGGGTCGCGCGTGGAGATGATGCGGGCGTACGCCGAGACGGAGCGGTGCCGCAGCGCCTTCATGCTCGGCTACTTCGGCGCCCCGGTCCGCGACCGGTGCGGGATCTGCGACAACTGCGTGGCCGGCCTCGCACCGGAGGAGGCCGCGGACCCGGGGGTGCCGTACGCCGTCCAGAGCACGGTGCGCCACGCGGAGTTCGGCCTCGGCACGGTCACCGACGTCGAGGACGACCGCATCACGGTCCTCTTCGAGGACGAGGGCTACCGCACCCTCGCGCTCGACCTCGTCGAGGAGCGGGGGCTGCTCGAGGTCACGTGAGCCGTGGCGACAGATACCCACGTCGAGGGACGACAGCCGACGCCCCAGAGGCGAGGCTCGGAATGCCGCGCGACCCACGCCGATGCGCCGGCAGGAGGAGGAAGCGATGGACCGGGCGGACTCGCCGCGCTTCGTGATCGCGACGCACGTGAAGCCAGGCAGGGACAGCGACTTCGAGCGGTTCATGCGAGAGGTGGTGGTCCCGGCCGAGGCTGCGGTCCGACCGCACCAGGTCGGGATGTGGCACCTCCTGCGTCCGAGCGAGGACCAACCCGACGGAGCCAGCCGGGCCTGGATCATGTCGTTCCACGGCCCGTCGTCGCTGGACGACTGGAACCTGCATCCCATCCTCGAGGAGGCCTACGGCGCTGAAGCGGCCCGCGACCACCTGGCGCAGTTCCAGGACATGGTCGAGGGCGAGCAGGTCGTCTATGCGCTCTCCGGGGAGGTCGAGCTCTGAGGCACCGCGGAGGACGGCCGCCCGCTTCCATCTCATCGAACATACTTGCGGATATGACAGATACTGGTTAGTATGGCGACGAACCTCGGTGAAGAGGTGTGTTGATAGGGCTTCGGCCCAGTTGGCGTCCTGGTGACGACCGGTTGACCTGCCGCGCACGTGCGCGCATGGAATCGTCGTCGAAGGAGGCCCCTCGTGACCCGTCACCCGATCATCGCCGCTGCCTGCGACGTCCGTTCGACGCTGAAGGCTGTCGCGAGTGCGAACCCGACGTTCATGACGACCGGGGAGAAGGCCGAGGCGCTGCGGGAGCTCGTGGCGGCGGAGGCCCAGCTGGTCGAGCTGCGGCTGCGGATCCTCTCGGATGCCGGTGACCTCGCCGCTGGCTCCGCGGCGAGGGACGCTGCGGGCTGGTTGGCGCAGCACACCCGCACGGCGTACGCCGACGCCCGCACCGACCTGCGCCTCGCGGCGGCCCTGGACCGGGACCGGCCGGTGCTGGCAGCCGCGATGCGCGAGGGGGCCGCGACCGTGGCGCAGGCGCGGGTGATCGACCGTGCCCTCACCGCCCTACCCACCAGCGTGGATCTCGAGACGGTGACGAGGGCGGAGGCCCACCTCGTCGACCGGGCGTCAGAGTTCGGGCCCAAGGAGCTCGGCCGGATCGGGCGCCGGATCCTCGACGTGATCGCTCCTGAGATCGCCGAAGCCGCCGAGGCCGCGCGCCTGGCCGACCTCGAGGCCCACGCCGAGCAGCACACCCGGCTGACGGTGCGGCGCCTCGGCGACGGCACCACC
>DASTPB010000251.1:0-3640 GCA_035762385.1 Nocardioides sp.
GTCGACGTAGTGGTGGTCCACGGCGCCGGGGAGCGGCTCAGCAGGGGTCCACCAGCCGTCGTCGCCGCGCTCCATCTCCAGCACCGAGCCGCCCGCGTTGTCGCCGCAGAGCAGCCGCACGCGCTGCGGGCGCGGCGCCCACACGTCGAAGGGGCCCCGAGAGATGGTCATGTCAGTCCTTCCTCACCAGCAGGGCGACGGGGTGCACGGCGAGGAGGGTGGCGAGCCGGCCGTCGGTGTCGAGGCCGGTGAGCACGTCGTGCCAGCGGCCCTCGGGCAGGTCGAGCGTGGTGTCACCCCAGCCGCCGGCCGCTGCCAGCCCGACGGGCAGCCGGGTGGCGACGGCGATGGCGCCGCCGCGGTCGTAGGCGACCGCATGGCCGGCAGCCGACCCCGAGACGGTGACGGGCGCGTAGCCGGTGAACAGCTCGGGGCGCTCGCGCCGCAGGGTCAAGGCGGTGCAGGTGACGTGGAGCTTGGTCGCGGCGTCGTCCTCGGCGGTGCCGGCGAGCACCGCGGCCCGGTGGTCGAAGTCGACGGGACGCCGGTTGTCGGGGTCGACGAGCGAGGTCTCCCAGAGCTCGCTGCCCTGGTAGATGTCGGGCACGCCCGGCATCGTGATCGCGAGCAGCTTGGCCGCGAGCGAGTTCGCCTGGGAGGGGGCGTCGATGCGGGCGGCGAGGTCGACCAGCACGGCCCGCACGTCGTCGGAGTCGAAGACCGCGTCGACGGCCGCGTGCACCTGCGCCTCGTACGCCTCGTCTGGCTCGGTCCACGTCGTGCGGTCGCCGGCCTCGCGCATCGCCTTCTCGGCGTAGCCGTGCAGCCGCTCGCGGAGGTCGGGCAGGTGGTCGGGTGTCCAGGCCCCGAGGACGGCCTGCCACAGCAGCGACCCGAAGCCCTCGTCGGGCACCGGCGTGAGGCGGAGCAGCTCGTCGAGCGCCCGCTCCCAGTGGCCGGGCTCCTCGGCGAGGACGGTGATCCGGGCACGGACGTCCTCACCGCGCTTGGTGTCGTGGGTCGAGAGGGTCACCATCGCGTCGGGCCAGTCGCGCTGCCGCGCCGCCATCGCCTCGTGCCAGGCGTCGACGTCGATCGCGAAGATCGACGGGTCGCCGCCGACCTCGTTGAGCGACGTCAGCCGGGACCAGCGGTAGAACGAGCAGTCCTCCACGCCCTTGGCCATCACCATGCCCGAGGTCTGCTGGAAGCGGCGCGCGGGCTGGCTCCACTCGTCGTGCAGCAGCGGCTCGAGGACGTCGTACGTCGTCGCGAGGTCGGGGCGCGTCACCCGCGCCCGGGCGAACGCCTGGTCGAGGTGGTCGCGACCCTCCGGCAGGTAGGAGCGGTAGACCGGGAAGCACGCGAGCAGCTCGCCGATCGCGTCGGCGACGGCGTCCTCGTCGGTCTCCGCGCCCGGCTCGTCCTGCTTCGCGTGGATCACGCGCTCGACCTCGCGGGTGATGCGCCGCACCTCGGAGTGGAGGATGCCGTCGGCGACGGCCCGCTTGTTGTCGTGGACCATCCGCTCCCAGTCCACCGTGCCGCCACGGAGCCGGTCCTCGAGCGCGGTCAGCGGCGCCTCGCCGGCCGGGTCGGTGAGCAGCCGGTCGATGAGCGCGAGGGCGTCGTAGCCGGTGGTGCCGGCGGTGGCCCAGTCGGCGGGCAGGTGCTCGCCGGGCTCGAGGATCTTCTCGACGAGCACGTAGGCGCCGCCGGTGAGGGCGGCGAGGTCGTCGAGGTAGCGCTTCGGGTCGCGCAGGCCGTCGGGATGGTCCACGCGCAGTCCGTCGACCAGGCCCTCGTCGAACCACCGCTTGACCTCGACGTGGGTCTCGGCGAAGACCTCCGGGTCCTCGACCCGCACCGCGGCGAGCGTGTTCACGGCGAAGAAGCGGCGGTAGTTGAGCTCCTCGTCGGCGGCACGCCAGTTGACCAGCTCGTAGTGCTGCTCCTCCAGCGTCGAGGTGCCGGGGGCGAGCGGGAAGCGCTGGTCGTGGTAGCGGACCTCCCCCCTCACGATCCGGATGGCGCCCTCGTCGTCGTCGCCGATCACCGGGATGACGATGCGGCCGTCACCGGCCGCCCAGTCGACGTCGAAGGCGGTGGCGTGCTCGGACTCGCGACCCAGCTTGAGCACGTCCCACCACCACGGGTCCTCTGCGGGGGTGGCGACGCCGACGTGGTTGGGCACGATGTCGACGAGCACCCCCATCCCGAGACGACGGGCCTCGGCGGACAGCGCCGCCAGGCCCTCCTCGCCGCCCCGCTCGGGGTCGACGTGGTCGAACGCGACGACGTCATAGCCGTGCGTGCTGCCGGGCTCGGACGCCAGCAACGGCGAGAGGTAGACCCAGTCCACGCCGAGGTCGTGCAGGTAGGGCAGCACCCCCGCGGCGTCGTGCAGCGTGAAGTCGGGGCTGACCTGGAGGCGATAGGTGCTGTGCGGCGTACGACGCTCGGACGGGCCGGCTCGGTGGGGGTCGGTCACAGGACGTCGGTACCCGTACGGGCGGCGAGTGATGCCGCCACCGAGTGGTCGGGGCTGGCCTCGGGCTCGGAGTGCTCGCGGAGCACGACCATGCTGTGTGTCCCGAGGTCGAAGGTGCCCCCGGCCTGGAGCACCGGGTCGGCGTCGGCGTTGCCGCTCGTGTCGATCACGACGTCCCAGGCAGCGGCGTACTCCTCCGTCGGCAGGGTCACCTGCGCGGGACCGTCGGCGTTGAAGTAGAGCAGGAAGTGGTCGTCGGTGATGGTCGCGCCACGCACGTCCTTGCCGGCGATGCCGTCACCGTTGAGGTACATGCCGATCGCGTTCGCACCACCCCAGTCGCCGTCCTCCATCGGCTCGCCCGAGAGGTTGAGCCACACGATGTCGTTGAGCCGCTCGCCGTCGCCGGTGCGCACGGTGTTGCCGGTGAAGAATCGCTTGCGGCGGAAGGTCGGGTGCTCGGCACGCAGCGTGGCGACCGCCGCGGTGAACTCGATGAGCGGCTTGTCGGCCTCGTCCCAGTGCACCCAGCTGATCTCGCTGTCCTGGGCGTACGTGTTGTTGTTGCCGCCCTGCGTGCGGCTCAGCTCGTCGCCGTGCAGCAGCATCGGCACACCCTGGCTGAGCAGCAGGGTCGCGATGAAGTTGCGCTGCTCGCGGGCGCGCGCCTCGAGGATCTCGGGGTCGTCGGTCGGGCCCTCCACTCCGTGGTTCCACGAGCGGTTGTGGCTCTCGCCGTCGTTGTTGCCCTCGCCGTTGGCCTCGTTGTGCTTCTCGTTGTAGGAGACGAGGTCGCGCAGGGTGAAGCCGTCGTGCGCGGTCACGAAGTTGATGCTGGCGAAGGGCCGGCGACCGGAGTGCTCGTAGAGGTCGGAGGAGCCCGCGAGACGCGACGCGAACTCGCCCAGCGAGGGCTCGCCGCGCCAGAAGTCGCGGACCGTGTCGCGGTAGGCGCCGTTCCACTCCGTCCACTGCGGCGGGAAGCCGCCGACCTGGTAGCCACCGGGACCGATGTCCCAGGGCTCGGCGATCAGCTTGACCTGGCTGACGACCGGGTCCTGCTGCACCATCTCGAAGAAGGTGGAGAGCTTGTCGACGTCGTAGAACTCGCGGGCCAGGGTGGCGGCGAGGTCGAAGCGGAAGCCGTCG
>DASTPB010000252.1:0-3755 GCA_035762385.1 Nocardioides sp.
GGCCTGGTGGTCGCGGCGACCGGCGTCGGCGCCGCCGACCTGGTGGCGACCCTCATCGCGGGGCAGAAGTTCGGCTACACGCTGCTGTGGTGCGTCGTCGTCGGCTGCGTCATGAAGATCGTGCTGGTCGAGGGAGCCGGCCGCTACTCGCTGGCCACCGGCCGGACGATCTTCGAGGGCTGGCGCTCGCTGGGCGCGTGGACGACGTGGTACTTCGGGCCCTACATCGTGGTCTGGGGCTTCGTCTACGGCGCGGCCGCCATGGCCGGCACCGGCCTCGCGCTGCAGGGCCTCCTCGGCGGGCTCTCCACGACGTGGTGGGGCATCCTGTCCGGCGTCCTCGGCCTCGTGCTGGTGTGGACCGGCCGCTACAGCGTCTTCGAGAAGGTGCTCGCCGCCCTCGTCGGCATCATGTTCGTGACCATGGTCGGCGCCGCCCTGCTGACCCTGCCGAACCTCGGCGAGCTGCTCACCGGCCTCGCCCCGCGCATCCCCGACGGCGGTCTGGTCAACACGCTCGCCCTCGCCGGCGGCGTGGGCGGCACCATCACCCTCGCGGCCTACGGCTACTGGCTGCGCGAGAAGGGCTGGGACACCCCCCGCTACATGCGCGTGATGCGCATCGACAACACGGTGGCCTACGTGGTCACCGGCATCTTCGTGCTCGCCACGCTGATCGTCGGCGCCGAGCTGCTCTACTCCACCAGCGTGGCGATCGAGGAGGGCGACGCCGGCCTGCTCGACCTCGGCGTGGTGCTCCAGGACCGCTACGGCCAGTGGGCCGGCAAGCTCTTCCTGCTCGGCTTCTGGGCGGCGGCGATGTCGTCGCTCGTCGGCGTGTGGAACGGCGTCAGCCTGATGTTCGCCGACTTCATGACCCACGTGACCAACGGCGAGGCCGCCGACGCTCGCGCCGGTGGCACGTGGTACCGCGCCTACATCCTCTGGCTGACCTTCCCGCCGATGGTGATGATGTTCCTCGGCAAGCCGGTGTGGCTGATCCTCGCCTACGGCGTGCTCGGCGCGTTCTTCATGCCGTTCCTTGCCGTGACCCTGCTGTGGCTGCTCAACACCGACCGGACGCCGGAGGAGTGGCGCAACAAGCTGCACTCCAACGTGCTGATGGTGATCATCGCGCTCGCCTTCGTCGCGCTGTGCGTCAACGAGGTCCGCAAGGCGGTCGCGGGCGGCTGACCAGCCGGTCAGGCGCCGGTGGGGTGCCGGACCCAGACGTTGGGCTCGACGTACGTCGCGGTGCCGTGCTCGGCGTCGCACATCACCGGCGCCAGCGCCCCGGGTACGACGACGGGGCCGGTCGTGTCGAACGGCAGGCCGGTCCACTCGCGCCACTCCTCGACCGTGCCCGGGATGACCATGGAGCGCGGCGCCACCCGGTCGATGCGCCCCCCGGCGCGGACGTGGACCCGTAGCCACGGGTCGACCGGGAGCCCGTCGTCGCGCATGCGGAAGGCGTAGTCCGCCATCGGCTCGTTGACGTCGGTCTTGCCGTTGGGGCGCACGGGGGCCAGCAGCTCGGTGAAGCCGAGACGGGCCGCGTTGTCGCGCAGTGCCGCGACGAGCCGTCCGGAGAGGCCAGTTCCCTGCAGCCCCGGCTCGATGGCGATCTCGACGGCCGTCACGGCATCGGGCTCCTCGCCCCAGAGCTCTGTCAGCAGGCCGCTGCGGATCGCGAAGTCCCAGCCCGCGTCCGGCAGCTCGCCGTCGGGGAGCTGGAACGGCACCGAGTGCGCCTTGGCGACCATCCGACCCGACTCGTCGAGGCCGACCAGGACGTACTCCCGGAAGTGCTCGAGCGAGGCGTAGTAGCCGTTGCCGATCGGGTCGTGCTTCATGAACTCCGGCCACGACGTCTCCATGTCCCAGAAGGTGTCCATCAGGTCGGGTCGCTCGGCGAGGGTGAACAGCTCGAGGTGCATGACGTCATCCTGACCGAGCCGGGCGCGCGGCACCCCGCCTTTTTCAGAGGCGCTCGGCGACGCGTCGGGCGGCGATCTGCAGGACCTCCCAGGTGCTGGCGAAGGGCGGCGCGTAGGACAGGTCCATCCAGGCCAGGTCGTCGACCGATCCCCCGGCCCACAGCACGGCTGCGGCGGTGTCGATCCGCTTGCCGGCTCCGTGCCCGCCGACGACCTGCACGCCGAGCAGCCGCCGGGTCGCGCGGTCGGCCATCACCCAGATCGCGATCGGCTCCGCCTCCGGCATGTAGCCCGCCGCGGTCGTGCCCTCGGTGAGCAGCGCCACCGCGTCGAAGCCGGCGTCCTCGGCGTCCGAGCGCGACAGGCCGGTGCGCGCGATCTCGAGGTGGACCCCGCAGGCGGAGAAGCGGGTGATGGAGGTGTCGACCATCCCGTCGAACGACAGGTCGCCGCCGGCCAGGCTGTCGCCCAGGGCCCGCCCGTGCTTGGCGGCGTACGTGCCCAGCGGCCGGAACACCCACTGGTCGTCGATGCGGCGCCGCACCTCGCAGCAGTCCCCCGCGGCCCACACGTGGTCGGCCACCCGGCCGTGCGGGTCGGGGCGCAGCGCCCCGTCGTCGGTCATCTCCAGACCAGTCTGCGCCAGGAAGGCGGTGGCGGGCCGGACACCGATCGCCACCACGACCAGGTCGGCCTCCCGCGAGCCGCCGTCCCAGTGCACCCCGGTGACCCGGTCCCCGTCGAGCTCGAGGCCGGTGACCTCGGCCCCGAGCACCAGCTCGACCCCGGCGTCGACCATGCCGGTGTTGACCAGGTCGGACATCTCGTCCTCGAGCATCGCCATCCCGCGGGTGCGGGTCAGGACGGTGACGCCGAACCCCTGCTCCAGCGCCGCCTCGGCGACCTCGACGCCCACGTAGCCGGCGCCCACGACCACCACGTGCGCGCCCGGTCCGGCGCGCGTGAAGCTGCGCACCCACGCGGCCCCGTCGTCGAGGGTCTTGACCACGCCCACGCCGTCGTACGCCGTCCCGTCGGGGCGCCGCGCCCAGTCGGGCACCACCGCCGGGGCGCCGGTCGCGACCACCAGGTCGTCGTACTCCAGCACGTCGCCCGCAGCCGTCGTCACCGTCCGGGCGGCCAGGTCGGCCGCGACGACCTCGGTGTGGAGGCGCAGGTCGATGCCGGCGTCGCGGTGCTCCTCGGCCGTGCGGGCCACGAGGTCGTCGCCGCCGGCGACGTCGCCGGCCATCCAGTAGGGGATCCCGCAGGCGCTGTAGGACGTGTGGCCGCCCGCGTCGAGCGCCGTGACCGCCAGCGCCTCCCCGCGCCGGGCGGCCGTGCGGAGGGCCTGGTGCGCCGCCGACATGCCCGCGGCGTCGGCGCCGACGACGACGACCCGCCGCGGATCCGTCATTCCTCGGTCTGCTTCGCCCAGAGGTTGACGCCCGAGTCGACGGCGAAGCGGTCGATCTCGGCGAGCTCCGACTCGGTCAGCGGTGGCGCCTCGAGCGCGTCGAGGTTGGTGTCGAGCTGCTCCACGCTGGAGGCGCCGATCACCGCGCTCGTCACCCGGTCGTCGCGGAGCACCCACTGCAGGGCGAGCTGCGCGAGCTTCTGGCCGCGCCCCTCCGCGATGCCGTTGAGCGACCGCACGCGCTGGAGCGTCTCGTCGTCGAGCCCTGCGATCGTCGAGTCGTCGCGGGCCGCCCGGGAGTCGGCCGGGACGCCGTCGAGGTAGCGGTCGGTGAGCAGCCCCTGCGCGAGGGCGGTGAAGACGATGCAGCCCATCCCCTGCTCCTCGAGCTCGTCGAGCAG
>DASTPB010000253.1:0-2269 GCA_035762385.1 Nocardioides sp.
GAAGGTCGCGTGCCCCTCCCGTGCCTCGCGTCCGTAGATCTCGGCGACGGCGGGGAGGTCGGCCGGACGTGCGCGGCGGATGTCCATTCCACCCATTGTGATCGTCGACGTGACTGGTTGGATGACGCCCATGGCCGTCACGCCCGCCCCACCGCGGATGATCGAGATCGGCGGCGACCGGGGGGAGACCTGGCTCCAGCTGTCGGCGGTCCGTGATGGGGTGTCACCATGAGGCACACGGAGTTCTGGGCACGCCTCGACGAGGTCCTCGGGCGGGCCTACTCCCGCACCTGGGCCGAGCTCACCGTCGTGCGTGACCTCGACGGCCGCACGACCCAGGAGGCGCTCGACGCCGGCGTGCCGCCCAAGCAGGTGTGGGCGGCCGTGCGCCGCCAGCTCGAGCTGCCGGACAGCGAGCGGTGACCACCCGCCTCGCCGACGGCCTGACCGTCGCCGACGTCCAGCGTCGTACGGTCCGCACGCTCGTCGTGTCCCAGGCCGTCGGCGCCGTCGGCGTCACCATCGGCGTCGCGACGGCCTCGCTGCTCGCGCGCGACCTCTCTGGCAGCGAGACGATGGCCGGCCTCGCGCAGACCTTCCAGGTCCTCGGCACCGCCGCGGCCGCCTACGGACTCGCGCGCGTCATGCGTCGCCGCGGCCGACGGGTCGGCCTCGTCGCGGGCTACCTCATCGGGGCGACCGGTGCCGCGCTGGCCGTCGTGTCCGGTGTCGTCGACTCCCTGGCGGTGCTGCTCCTCGGTGCGCTCCTGCTCGGCGCGACCACGGCGGTCAACAACGGCTCGCGCTACGCCGCCACCGACCTGGCGACCCACGAGCACCGCGCCCGCGCGCTGTCGCTCGTCGTGTGGGCGACCACCGTCGGTGCCGTCGCCGGCCCCAACCTCACCGGGGCGGGCGCGGCCGTCGCCCGCTCCCTGGGCGTTCCCGAGCTGACCGGTGGCTTCGCCATCGGCGCGGTCGCCCTGGTCCTCGCCGCCGGGTGGGTGTGGTGGCGGCTGCGCCCGGACCCGCTTCTGCTCGCCCAGGAGACGGCCGGTGCCGTGCCGGGCGCGGGCCCTGAGCCGCGCGGGCGGTCGTGGAGCAGCTTCGTCGCGGTGGTGCGCGACGTTCCTGCGGTCGGCGCCGCGGTGGTGGCGATGGCCTGCGCCCACGCGGCGATGGTGACCGTGATGATCATGACCCCGCTCCACATGGAGCACGGGGGAGCGCACCTCGAGGTCATCGGGTTCGTCATCTCGATCCACGTGCTCGGCATGTTCGCGTTCTCCCCGCTCGTCGGGTGGGCCGCCGACCGCTTCGGACGGTCGGCCGTCCTGGTCTCCGGGGGAGTAGTCCTGCTGGCGTCGTTGGCGTTGTGCGGGCTGTCGCCCCAGGGGACCTCGTGGCAGATCTTCGCGGGGCTGTTCCTCCTGGGCGTGGGCTGGTCCTGCGCGACGGTCGCCGCGTCCACCGTCATCGCCGACCGCACGCCCATCGAGGCGCGCACCGACGTGCAGGGGACCTCCGACATGGCCATGTCGCTCACCGCAGCCGGGGGAGGAGCCCTCGCCGGGGTCATCGTCGGCGCCCTGGGATACCCCGCCCTCGCGTCGTTCGCCGCCCTGCTGGCGGGTGCGGTCGTGGTCGCCGGGGTCGTCACCCGCCGGCACTCCTGAGCCGCTCCTCGCCTCCTGCATGTCGCCTTCGCGGCGCCCGGGCATTTCCGCGGCGACACGCCGGGACGCGAGCGCGCGTCGAACACCTGTTCGGGCTACGGTTCATGCACAGGTACGACGAGGGGCGAGGTTGTCCACAGCGTTCGACCGTCCTGATCAGGGACTGTCGGTGGCTCGCCCTAGCGTCGCAGACGTACCGCACACGACACGACGACAGGACGGGACACAGCAATGGCTGGTGCAGACCGCGAGAAGGCCCTCGACGCCGCGCTCGCACAGGTGGAGAAGCAGTTCGGCAAGGGCTCGGTCATGCGACTGGGCGACGAGACGCGTGCGCCGCTCGAGGTGATCCCCACGGGGTCGATCGCCCTCGACGTGGCCCTCGGCCTGGGCGGCCTGCCGCGCGGTCGTGTCGTGGAGATCTACGGCCCGGAGTCCTCCGGAAAGACGACGGTCGCCCTCCACGCGGTGGCCAACGCCCAGGCGGCCGGTGGCATCGTCGCCTTCATCGACGCCGAGCACGCGCTCGACCCCGACTACGCCAAGGCCCTCGGCGTCGACACCGACGCGCTGCTGGTCTCGCAGCCCGACTC
>DASTPB010000254.1:0-12613 GCA_035762385.1 Nocardioides sp.
AGGTCAGCGAGGTGCTGCGGGTCACCCGTGGCACCTGGAACCCGACCACCGTCTCGCGCAAGCTCCAGTGGCTCGCCAACGGCAAGCGCATCAAGGGCGCCACCAAGGCCCGTCTCCGGCTGACCCAGAAGCTCATCGGCAAGCGTCTCTCGGTGCGGGTGGTCGCCTCCGCGCCGCAGCTCACCAAGCTCGTCGTCAAGACGCGCACGACGAAGAAGATCCGCCGCTGACCCAGCCCGTTCGCTGGGAGCAATCAGAGCAGCCCGAGGCCGTGCGCGTGTCGGCGCACGGCCTCGGTGTCCGCGGCGAGCACGAACGGCACATCCGGACCCCAGGCGTCGGACACCTTCTCCACGCGTCCGTCGCCCGGGTCCAGCCGCACCTCGCGGATGTAGACCGCGAGGATCCGCCCGGGGTGCTCGCGCACGATGTCGGCATAGATCTCGGGGTCGTGCTCGCCGGAGTCGCCGAGGAGGACGAAGGACAGGTCGGGGTGGAGGTCGAGGACCTCCCGGATCCGGTCGTGCTTCTGCTCGTGCCCGGCCCAGGTGCCGAGCAGGTCGCGGAGCAGGACGGGACCGAGCGGGAAGCCTCGGTGGCGCAGGAAGCCGAGCAGGAAGGAGTGCAGGTTCCACGGGCTCGACGAGACGTAGAAGACCGGGTTCCCGCCCGCCGCGAGGTCGCGGTAGAGAGCGACGGCACCGGGGAAGGGCGACCGGGTCAGTGACGAGCCGGCCAACGTCTGGAGGATCATCCTCCCGACCCGTTGGACACCCGTCTGAAGGATCGTGTCGTCGACGTCCGAGATGATCCCGAACCGCGCGTCGCCCGCAGGCACGCGCACCTCCACGGAGGCCGAGTGCCCGGTCGTGCCGCGGTAGTCCCCGTGGAGCGCGACGGTGCCCTGGGTCCAGGGGCTCGTGAGGTCCTCGGGTGCGACAGGCAGCCGCACCACGAAGTAGCCCTCGGAGTCGCTGACGGCCTCGACGCTGGTGCCCCCCACGCGGACCAGGAGCGGCACCCCCGGGAGCTCGTCGGTGAGGAAGCTGCCGATCGTGCGGCGCACGCTCGCCCACACCCCCTCGCCGACCACGGCCTCCGTCTCGAGCGGGTCGTCCAGCACCCGCCCCCGGACGACGACGCCGGCAGGGCCGCCGTGGCCGATGTAGGGCTCGATCCTGAAGAACTCGGGCGTCCGGGACCGCGCGCGTCGCAGACGGGCACCGTCCCACGCGCGTTCCAGGGCGACGACGAGGCGGCGTACGTCCATGGGAGCACCGTAGGGGGACCCACGGACGCCGGCGACAACCGGGTGACATCCCTCACAGTGGTGCGCGAGATCCGCGCGGTCGGGGCGCTGCGGATTCGACATGCCTGCCGGATCGTGTTCTGGTGGAAGAGCCGCAGGCAGTGGTCCCCGTCGTGAGCGGGGCGCCTCCCATCGCGAGGTGATGCCCGCTGCGGCCTCGATGCCCGACACGACGGCGTCGCGTCCGAGCGCCCGCGAGGCGCACAACCCGTGAGGTCCGAAGCACGTGCGTGCCACCACCACACCTGTCCTGTCCGCCCGCCTGCGAGGCGTCGCCGGAATCGCCGCCGCCGCCGTCGCCCTGAGCCTCGCCCCGGGCAGCGCCGCAGCCGCCGAGAGCCGCGAGGCCGTTGCCGTACGCCTCAAGGTGGCCGACCAGGCGCCCGTCGACGTCGCGACCGTGCCGCGCGCGTGGCCCGGCGAGCTCCTCGAGTCGCAGGGCGTCCCCGTCGACGGCAACGACCTCGTCGACGTCGTCCGTGACGGCCGCGAGGTCACCGGACCCCGCAAGCGCCTGCGCCAGGGCGACGTCGTACGCCTGACCGACGTCGTCAAGGAGCGCAAGACCAAGCGCGAGCGTGTCCGCGCCGGCCTCGTCGAGGTGCCCACGACCAAGCTGAAGCCCGGCCACCGCAAGGTCGTGCGCGAGGGCCGCCCCGGCGTCCGCAAGGTCGTCGCGGTGAAGACCCTCCACAACGGCGAGCCGGTGAAGTACCGGGTCGTCAAGCGCACGCTCGTCAAGGACCCGCGCCCGCGTCGCGTCCTCGTCGGGCGCAAGGCCTCCTCGGTCGCCGGCGCCGACGGCCTCAACTGGGCTGCGCTCGCCAACTGCGAGTCCGGTGGCAACCCGCGTGCGGTCAACCCGGCCGGCTACTACGGGCTGTACCAGTTCGACATCGGCACCTGGCGCAGCGTGGGTGGCTCCGGCGTGCCCACCGCCGCCTCGGCCGCCGAGCAGACCTACCGCGCCAAGCTGCTCTACAAGCAGCGCGGCCGCTCGCCGTGGCCGAACTGCGGCCGCCTGCTCTGACCTGAGCTGAGCGATCTGGGGAACCATCGGGCTGTCGATCGTGCTGATCGGCAGCCCGATCGTTCCCCAGACAGGACTACTGCCCGATGCGGGTGCGCACCTCGTAGAGCTCGGGGAAGAAGGTCAGGTCGAGCGCGCGGCGGAGGAAGTCGACGCCCGACGAGCCGCCCGTGCCGACCTTGTGCCCGATGGTGCGCTGGACGACCTGGAGGTGGCGGAAGCGCCACTGCTGGAAGGCGTCCTCGACGTCGACGAGCTCCTCGCAGGTCTCGTAGGTGCCCCAGTGCTCGGCGGGCGCGGCGTAGACGGACGCGAACAGGTCGACCAGCTCGTCGTCGGTGGTGTGCGGCAACGTCCAGTCGCGGTCGAGCAGCCGCTGCGGTACGGCGTACCCCTGGCGCGACAGGTAGGCGAGGAACTCGTCGTAGAGCGACGGCTCGTGCAGCAGCTCGTCGAGCGTGGTGCGCGCGACCTCGTCGTGGGAGAAGACCTTCACCATGTCGGCGTTCTTGTTGCCGAGCAGGAACTCCACCTCGCGGTACTGGTGGGACTGGAAACCCGAGCTGGTGGCCAGGAACGGCCGGATCTCGGCGTACTCCGACGGCGTCAGCGTCGCGAGCACGGACCACTGGTCGGTGAGCGTGTGCTGGATGTGCTTGACCCGCGCCAGCCGCTTCAGGGCGGGAGCCAGGTCGTCGGTGCGCAGCAGGGCACGGGCCGAGCGCAGCTCGTGGATCAGGAGCTTGAGCCACAGCTCGCTGGTCTGGTGCTGGATGATGAACAACAGCTCGTCGTGCTGCTGCGGGTCCGACAGCGGTTGCTGGGCCGAGAGCAGCACGTCGAGGCGCAGGTAGTCGCCGTAGGACATCGACTGCGAGAAGTCGCGCTGGATGCCCTCCTCGAGGTCGCGCTTGTTCGGTGAGCCGCCCGTTCCCTGTCCCATGGACTGCAAGGTAGTCGGTGCCCTCGTCTACCGTCGCACCCATGGCCCCCACGACCAGCCCTGACACCCGGGAGCACACCCGCACCTGGGTGCCCGGCTGGCCGTGCGCGCCCGCCCAGGTGCTGCGGCCGCAGCGCCGTGGAGCGGGCGACCCGACGCAGCGCCACGAGGAGTCCGGCCGGATCTGGCGGGCGATGCGCACCCCGGAGGGGCCGGCCTCGCTGTGCGTCCAGCCGCGTGCGTCGGCGGGGGAGGTGCTCGGGCGCGCATGGGGCCCGGGTGCGCAGTGGGCGCTCGACCGGATGCCCGCCCTGCTGGGGGCCGACGACGACCCGTCCGCGTTCGAGCCGCACCACCACCCCGAGGTCGCGGCCGGCTGGCGCACCCACCGGCACTGGCGGATCGGTCGCACCGGTCTGGTGATGGAGTCGCTCGTGCCCTCGATCCTCGAGCAGAAGGTGACCGGCAAGCAGGCGTTCGGCTCGTTCCGCGAGCTCGTACGCCGCCACGGCGAGCCCGCGCCCGGCCCCGTCGCGCCGCTGCGGCTGATGCTCCAGCCGACACCGGCGACGATCGCTGCGATCCCGTCGTGGGAGTGGCTCCGCCTCGGCGTCCAGCCGGCCCAGTCGCGCACCATGGTCACGGCATGCCGGCTCGCGTCGTCGCTCGAGCGGGTGGCCGAGGTGCCGGGGGAGGAGGCCGACCGGAGGCTGCGCACCGTCCGCGGGGTCGGCGTGTGGACCAGCGCCGAGGTGCGCCAGCGCGCGCTGGGCGACCCCGACGCGGTCAGCTTCGGTGACTACCACCTCGCCAACTGGGTCGGCTGGGCGCTCGTCGGCCGCGACATCACCGACGAGGAGATGGGGGAGCTGCTCGAGCCCTACCGACCCCAGAGGGGACGGGCGGCCGCGATGGCGATGGCCGGCGGCCGGTCCCGGCCGCGGCGCGGTCCGCGGATGAGCGTCCCGACGCACCTGCCGACCCGCTGACGGGCCCGCCGGCTCGCCCGGCCGGTCCAGACCCCCGGAAATGAGGTCGCCGCCCGTCGCGGCCCCGGAGTAGCGTCGATGCCGGTGTGAGGCTCGAGGGAGGCCGACATGGGCGACGTCGATCCTGTGCTGCTGCTGGCGACGACCGACGCGGCGTCGAGGGACGTACTGGGGTCGGAGCTGCGTCGCCGCTACGGAGCCGACTACGAGGTGGTGGTCTGCGCGGACCACGACCACGCCCGCGCGGTGCTGGAGGGGCTGCGCCGGTGGGGACGTCAGGTGGCCCTCGTGATCGCCGGCTACGGGCCCGATGACCGCGGCGGTCTCGACTTCCTGCGCCGTGCCTACTCGCTGCACCCGTCCGCCAAGAGGGCCGTGGCCGCCATCTGGGGCGACTTCGCCAGCACGGGCGACGTCTTCACCGCCATCAGCCACGGCCACGCCGAGCTCGTCCTGCTGCGGCCGGAGCGTCGGCGCGACGAGGAGTTCCACGGGGCGATCACCGACGCGCTCGACGACTGGCACCTCGCCCAGGGCATCGGGTTCGAGGCGGTGCGGATGATCGGCGAGCAGCGCGACGAGCGCACCCACGCGCTGCGCGACCAGTTCGGCCGCAACCACATCCCCGTCGGCTTCCACCAGGTCGGCACCGAGTCCGCGAACCGGCTCCTGGCGGGGCTCGGCCTCTCCGACCCCGAGCTCCCCGTGCTCCAGCTCGCCTTCACCACCCCGCCGACCACGCTCGTCGCGCCCACCGACCTCGAGATCGCGGACGCCTTCGGGCTCATGGGGCCGCTCCCGGCCGACCACGTGTACGACGTCGTGGTGGTCGGCGCCGGCCCGAGCGGGCTGGCCGCCGCGGTCTACGCCTCCTCGGAGGGCCTGTCGACGATGGTCGTCGAGCAGCAGGCGGTGGGCGGTCAGGCCGGCACGTCGTCGCTGATCCGCAACTACCCGGGATTCCCCCGCGGCGTCAGCGGCGCGCACCTGGCCTTCCGGTCCTTCCAGCAGGCCTGGTCCTTCGGCACGGAGTACTCCTTCCTCCGCGAGGTCCAGGCAGTGGGCGCGGACGGCGACCTGCGGACGGTCTCGACGTCGGACGGCAGCGTCATCCGGACCCGCAGCGTCGTCGTCGCCACCGGCGTCGACTACCGCCGGCTCGGCGTGCCCGCGCTGGAGGACCTCGTGGGGCGCGGGGTCTTCTACGGCGCGGCCGTCGCCGAGGCGCCGTCGATGGCCGGGCTGGAGGTCTACGTGATCGGTGGCGGCAACTCGGCCGGGCAGGCCGCACTCCACCTGGCGCGCTACGCCCGGCACGTGACCCTGCTCGTGCGCGGGGCGTCGCTCGCCGCCAGCATGTCGGAGTACCTCATCGCCCAGCTCGACGCCACCCGGAACGTGGGCATCCGCTACGGCACGACGGTCCTCGACGGGCGGGAGGAGGACGGGTGCCTGGCCGCGCTCACGCTGGGGGAGCAGCACGGTGGTCCCGGTGGCGGTGAGGAGGTGCCGGCCGGCGGCCTGTTCGTGCTCATCGGCTCGGTGCCCCGCACGCAGTGGCTGCCCGCCGAGATCGAGCGCGACCCTGCCGGGTTCATCGTCACGGGAGGCGAGGGGCGCCTGCCGCTGGAGACGACCCTCCCGGGCATCTTCGCCGTCGGCGACGTGCGTGCCGGCTCGATCAAGCGCGTCGCCACGGCCGTCGGCGACGGCGCGACGGTCATCGCCACCCTCCACGGCTACCTCGCGGCGCACGCACGGGCGACGCCGACTGCATGAGCCGGCGACGGGCCGGGACCGGGGCGCCGGTCACGCGCGGGATGCGGAGGCTCCTGGTCGTCGCGGCCGTGCTCGTCTTCCTCGCCGGCCTCCAGCTGACGGTCTTCCCGACCCGGACGGCGGACTGGTTCGCCTGGACCATCGACGTGCCGATGACCGCGGTCTTCCTCGGTGCGGCGTACTGGTCGAGCGCGGTCCTGGAGGTCGCCGGCGCGCGGTCGAGCACGTGGGGCCGCGCCCGCCTCACGGTGTGGACGGTGCTGGTCTTCACCGTCCTCACGCTCGTCGTCACGCTGGTCCACCTCGACAAGTTCCACCTCGGCACCGCTGACCCGGCCCGGGCGATCGCTGCGGGATGGCTGGCGATCTACGCGGTGGTGCCGGTGGCCATGGTGGCCGGGCTGGTGCTGCAGGCGCGCGCCGGCGACGCGAGGCAGGCGGACGTCGTACGGCTGCCGGCGGGCCTGCGGTGGCTGCTCGTCGGACTCGCCACGGTGCTGTTGGCCACGGGGGTCGCCCTGCTGCTGGTGCCGGAGCGGGCCGCCGAGGCGTGGGCGTGGCCGCTGACGGCGCTCACCGCCCGTGCCATCGGTGCGTGGCTGGTCGGCCTCGGCTGGGCCTCGGCGCACGCCCGGCTCGTCGACGACGTGGCCTCGGTGCGGCCCGTCGGGCTCACCGGGGCGGCGTTCGTGGTGCTGGAGACGGTGGCGCTGCTGAGCTACGGCGACGCGCTCGAGTGGTCGGGCTGGCAGGCGGTGTCGTACGTCGCGGGCCTGGTGTGGATCGCGGTCGTGTCCGCCTGGATCCTGCTGATCAGAGCAGCGGGCGCAGGGGAGCGAGGAAGCTCTCGGTGAACTTCCGGTTGAGGTCGCGCGCCTCCCACTCCGACAGGGTCAGCTCGAGGCAGTTGGACTCGTCGGTCGCGAAGACCTCCTCCATCACCGAGGCGAAGTCCGGGTCGATGACCTCGAGGTTGATCTCGTAGTTGCCCTGCAGGCTGAGCCGGTCGATGTTGGCGGTGCCGACGGTCGACCAGTTGCCGTCGATGGTCGCGGTCTTGGCGTGCACCATCGCGTCCTTGAACCTCAGGATCCGTGCGCCGGCGGTGAGCAGCTGGCCGTAGTAGCCACGCGAGATCCAGTCGGCCACGATGTGGTTGGACTTCAGCGGCAGCAGGATGCGTACGTCGACGCCGCGCCGCGCTGCCTCGGCGAGCGCGTCGACGAAGTCCTGGTCGGGCAGGAAGTAGGCCGTGGTCAGCCAGATGTTGCGGCTGGCCCGGTTGATCGCCTCGAGGTACATGCTGCGGATCGGGAAGTTCCACTGGCGCGGGATGTTCTTGTGGATCCGGATCTGGGGGTCCCAGTCGGACGCCGTCTCGATCAGCAGCGGCCGGTCGTTGCGCCGCAGCCGGTGGTGCCGGTTGAGGTTCCAGAAGTCGGCGAAGGCGCGCTTCATGTCCCACACGCCGGGGCCGGTGATCCGGACGTGGGTGTCGCGCCACTCGGTCGCGTAGGCGGAGCCGATGTTGTAGCCGCCGAGGAAGGCGACCTCCTCGTCGACGACCAGCATCTTGCGGTGGTTGCGGCCGTAGCGGCGCAGGTCCCAGATGCGGAACCCCGCAGTCCAGACGGGGTAGCGCAGCACCTTGAGCGACGGCGGGAAGCGCTTGAACGCCGGCGAGACGACCATGTTGGCGAAGCCGTCGTAGATGCAGTGCACGTCGACCCCGCGGTCGGCGGCGGCGGCGAGGGCGGTCTTGAACTTCCAGCCGATCTCGTCGCCCTTCCAGATGTAGGTCTCGAAGAGGATCTGCTTCTTGGCCCCGTCGATGGCCGCGAGCATGTCGTCGTAGAGGTCGCGGCCGAAGGTGTACGTCGTGATCTCGCCGTCGCCGACGGGCACCGTGCCGGGACCGGTCACCGGGAACGGCTTCGGCCGCTTGCCGCGCCGACGGTAGGAGTCGACCAGGGAGAGCGCCACCGCGACCGTGAGCTGGAGGCCGACCAGTCCCATCAGGGTGCGCCGGACGGCGGTCAGCGTGCGGGCGACGGTCACGGGGTCAATCTAGCGACGGGGCCCAGTCCGAGGGTTCAGGCCAGCCCCAGCGCTTCGTAGCGAGCGACGTCGCACGGCTCGTCCGACAGCACCCGGAACAACGCGGCCCGGAGCATCGCTTGGCGCTGCTGGCCGTGTCGCCAGTCGTCGAGCGCCGTCGGCGGCGCGCCGAGCCACAGCACCGCGTCGAGCACGCAGACCGCCTCGGCCCACAGCGGCGAGCGCCAGGTGGGGGAGAAGTCGATGACGAACGGCACGCCGGACCGGTCGAGCAGGACGTTGCCCGCGAGGTCGGCGTGGACCAGCTGCTCACGACCGAGCTCGGGCGGCTCGAGCCCCGCGACCAGCCTCTCGACCAGGCCGGTGAGCCCGGGCTCCGGCCGCCCGGCAGCGGCCCGCAGTGCCGCGTCGGCGTCGTACGCCTGGTGGTCGGCCACGCCCCAGCGGTCGGTGCGGGCTTCGAGCTCGGTGGGTCGCTCGGCCACCACGCCGGCGAGGTGGGCGTGCAGGAGATGCGCCGTCGCTCGCAGCGTGGCGAGGTCGTGGCACGGCATCGTCCCCGGCTCGAAGCGGGTGGCCGTCCACCCGTCGACGACGAGGCTGCCGTCACGCGCCGGCACCGGCAGCGCCAGCCGGATCGAGCGGTGCGACTGCTCGTCGAGCCGCACCGCCAGTCGTGCCTGGATCGGCGCCAGCCAGCCCTCCGAGGCGGCGTGGCCCGGGGACAGCGCGAGGTCTCCCGCGCGCCAGGTCGTGCCCCGCCCGCCCGCGAGCGGCTCGAGGACGCCCTCGGCCGCGAACAGGTCCAGCACGTGGTCGGGCGGCTGGGAGGGCTGCGGCACGCTGCGAGCGTAGGACGGCGCCCACGAGGCGCTGTCGGTGGCCCCGCGTACGCTCGACGCATGCGTCCAGTGACCGATCTGCAGCGCCGGGTGGCCCCCTTCAAGGTGGTGTCCGACTACGAGCCCTCCGGCGACCAGCCGGCCGCGATCAAGGAGATCGTCGGCCGGATCCAGGGCGGGGAGAAGGACGTCGTGCTCCTCGGCGCCACCGGCACCGGCAAGACCGCGACCGTGGCGTGGGTGGCCGAGCAGCTCCAGCGTCCCGTCCTGGTGCTGCAGCCCAACAAGACCCTCGCCGCCCAGTTCGCCAACGAGCTGCGCCAGCTGTTCCCCGACAACGCAGTTGAATACTTCGTCTCCTACTACGACTACTACCAGCCCGAGGCCTACGTCCCCCAGACCGACACCTACATCGAGAAGGACTCCTCGATCAACGAGGAGGTCGAGCGGCTGCGCCACAGCGCGACCAACAGCCTGCTCACCCGCCGCGACACGATCGTGGTCTCGACGGTGTCGTGCATCTACGGCCTCGGCACGCCGCAGGAGTACGTCGACCGGATGCTGCGGCTCAAGGTCGGCGAGGAGCACGACCGCGACTCGGTGCTCCGTCGGCTCGTGGAGATCCAGTACACCCGCAACGACATGTCGTTCACCCGCGGCACGTTCCGGGTGCGTGGTGACACCCTCGAGATATTCACGGTCTACGAGGAGCTCGCGATCCGCGTGGAGTTCTTCGGCGACGAGATCGAGCGGCTGATGACGCTCCACCCGATCACCGGCGAGGTCGTCTCCGACGACACCGAGCTCCACGTGTTCCCCGCCACCCACTACGTCGCCGGCCCGGAGCGGATGGAGCGGGCGATCAAGGGCATCGAGCTCGAGCTCGACGACCAGCTCGCGGCCTTCGAGAAGCAGGGCAAGCTGCTGGAGGCGCAGCGGCTGCGGATGCGCACCACCTACGACGTCGAGATGATGCGCCAGGTCGGCTCGTGCTCCGGCATCGAGAACTACTCGATGCACATGGACGGCCGCACCCGCGGCAGCGCCCCCAACACGCTCCTCGACTACTTCCCCGAGGACTTCGTCCTCGTCATCGACGAGTCCCACGTCGCCGTGCCGCAGATCGGCGGGATGTACGAGGGCGACATGTCCCGCAAGCGCAACCTCGTCGACCACGGCTTCCGGTTGCCGAGCGCGATGGACAACCGTCCCCTGCGGTGGGAGGAGTTCGTCGACCGGATCGGCCAGACGGTCTACCTCTCCGCCACGCCGGGCAACTACGAGCTCGACCGGGTCGGCGGCGTGGACAACACCGTCCAGCAGATCATCCGCCCGACCGGGCTCGTCGACCCAGAGGTCGTGGTCAAGCCGACCAAGGGCCAGATCGACGACCTGATCCACGAGATCCGCGAGCGCTCCGACAAGGGCGAGCGGGTCCTGGTCACGACCCTCACCAAGAAGATGTCCGAGGACCTCACCGACTACCTCCTCGACGCCGGCATCCGCACCCGCTACCTCCACTCCGAGGTCGACACGCTCAAGCGCATCGAGCTGCTGCGCGACCTCCGCCTCGGCGAGTACGACGTCCTGGTCGGGATCAACCTGCTGCGGGAGGGTCTCGACCTTCCCGAGGTGTCGCTCGTGGCGATCCTCGACGCCGACAAGGAGGGCTTCCTGCGCTCCGACAAGTCGCTCATCCAGACGATCGGTCGCGCGGCCCGCAACGTCTCCGGCCAGGTCCACATGTACGCCGACAAGATCACGCCGTCGATGGAGGCCGCGATCGACGAGACCAACCGTCGTCGTGCCATCCAGGTCGCCTACAACACCGAGAAGGGGATCGACCCGCAGCCGCTGCGCAAGAAGATCGCCGACATCACCGAGATGCTCGCGCGCGAGGACGAGACGACCCAGGAGCTGCTCAAGACGTGGGCCGACGTCGGGCAGAAGGGCCGTGCCGGTGGCGTGAAGGCCGGCAAGTCGCCCACCCCTGCGTTGTCGAAGATCCACAACGAGGCGCCCGACACCGCCGGCATCCCGAGCAGCGACCTCGCCGAGCTCATCCAGGAGCTCACCGACCAGATGAAGAACGCCGCCGCGGAGCTGCAGTTCGAGGTGGCGGCCCGGCTCCGCGACGAGGTCAACGAGCTCAAGAAGGAACTCCGCCAGATGATGGAGGCGACGAAGTGAGGAGAGGGCCTCGAGCGAGGAACGAGCTCGACAGGTCCTCGACGAGCGAGGAGCTGCGTGCGAGCGAAGCAAGCGCGCCGGCGACGAAGTGACGAGCGGGCCTCGAGCGAGCGCGCCGGCGACGCGATGACCTAGTCGCCGGAGTCCTCGCGCTTCCTCAGCTCCTTGCGCTCCTTCTTCTCCAACCGGCGGACGTGCTCCTCGATGATGTCGCGCCGGTTGGCGATGATCCGGACCAGGTTCATCAGGGCGGCGCCCATCGGGAACAGCGGCCAGGGGAACCCGCCCGGGGTGGTGAAGGCCCAGATGGTCCACACGAGCGCGGAGAGCCCGATCAGCCCGATGAACGCCTCGCGCCGGTCCGACTCCCACATGCGGAGGGCCTGCTGCTCGCGGGTCCGGGTGCCGGCCCGCGGTGCCCGTGCGACCGGGAGGTCCTCGACGAGGGGGACGAGGTCCCCGAGGGTGCGGCTGGTGAGCGCGGCCTCGGCGCGCTCGTCGTACTCGTCGCGGGTGAGACGGCCCTCCGCGAACGCGTCGGCCAGCACCGTCTCGATCACGGCGCGGTCCCGGTCCGACGCACGGATGCCGCCGTTCGCCGGGCTGCGCGGGTCGTGCTCGAACTGGCTCCACACCTCGATCCCTGGCACGACGACCATCGTAGGCACGCCCACCCGTCCGGAGGTGGGCGCTGGCCGGGCCGGGCGCCGCTCGCTAGGTTCGCGCCATGAGCACTCCCATCGACCTCGGCCGCCCCGTCTCCGGTGACGTCATCGACCTGATCCTGGAGGACCACCGCCGCTTCGAGGCCCTCATGCGCCAGCTCCGCGACAGCACGTCGGACCGCGACGCCGTCCGCAAGGCCCTCTCGGCCCTGCACGTCGCGCACGCCGAGGCGGAGGAGAAGCACGTCTACCCGAAGCTCCGCAACAAGGACGCCATCACCGACCACGAGGCCGAGCACGGCGAGGAGGAGCACGCCGAGGGCCACGAGGCGATGCTGAAGGTGCTCGAGCTCAAGGGCACCGACACCCAGGCCTTCGACGACGCCGTCGAGGAGCTCGCCACCGCGCTCAACCACCACCTCACCGAGGAGGAGCTGACGATCCTCAACCCTGCCCGTGAGGAGGTCAGCGAGAAGGTCCGTGCCGAGCTGGGCGAGGCCTTCGCGACCGAGCGCAACGCGCAGCTCGACGCCGACTGCGGCAGGATCGACAACGTCCGCCGCATCGTGCAGCAGGCGGAGAAGGAAGGCCTCCTCGACGACGAGGACGACGAGGACGAGGACGACGACTGACCGAGCCGCCAGGCCGGACGGCCGGACGGCTGGGAGGCTGGGAGGCGTCAGCGACGACGCAGGATGGTGAGGCCGACCATGCGGGCCACGACCATGGCGATGTAGAACACGCCCGTCATCATCTCGACCATCACGACCGACCTCGCCTGGGCTTCGACCGCCACGATGTCGGACAG
>DASTPB010000255.1:0-10186 GCA_035762385.1 Nocardioides sp.
GTCGTGGCCCATGTCGTCCATGTTGTCGGACATGTCGTCCATATCGTGGCCGCCGTTGACGTGGTCGCGCATCGTCTCCGGCACGTCCTCGCCCCACTCGGTGAGCCAGTCCGCCATCGTCTCGATCTCGGGGCCCTGGGCGTCTCGAATGTCCTCGGCGAGAGCCTGGACCTCTGGGTCGAGGTCTCGCTCAAGGGTCAGGTCGACCATCGAAAGGGCTTGGGCGTGGTGGGTGATCATGTCGCCGGCGAAGGTGACGTCGGCGTCGTTGTGCTCGGTCGTGCTGACCTCGGCCTTGCGGGTCGCATCCGAGGTGTCGTCGCCACAGGCGGTGAGGCCCGCGCCGAGGGCGAGGGTGAACGCGAACGCGCTGAGCGCGCGCGTGAGGGTCTTGGTCTTGGTCTTGCGCATGAGGAGTTCTCCTGGTCTGAGGTCGTCAGGTGGGGTGTTGCGGGCAGACGGCGGCGACACCCGGCCGGGCCGCTGGTGCCGACCCCGGAGTGGGAGCTCAGGTTCGGGTTCAGCGGTGGCGGGTGGTCGCAGGGCCTGTCAGCACCTGATGACGGAGAACTGCCATTCGTGGGGTGGGCCGGCGCCCCGCACCCACTGGAACGTTCGCTCCCGCACGGCGGCTGGCATGAAGGCGGCCGGCAGCAGCGGCCGGAAGAGTGCCGCCGCGAGCACGACCAGCAGGGTGAGCGCCGCAGCGGCGAGCATGACGACGCACAGCATGACCATGCCGGCCATCGCGTGTCCCGAGCCGTGTCCGGGGGCGGCGTCAGGGTCCACGGTGGTGCTGGTGGCCGGCGTCGCAGGGTGTGAGGTAGCGGCGGCGTGGTCGTGACCTGCGTGGGACGTCCCCGCAGCCATCGCCTCGTCGTGGGCTGTCGGCATGCCCGTCGTGCTCGTCGCGGCCACCGAGCTCGCGGGCGCGGCGGCGGCTGTGGGAGTGCCATGGCTGGCCAGGGCGTGCATGCCGAGGATGCCGACGAGCAGGGCCGCTACGAGAGGGGGCAACCAGTGGCGGCCGACGCCGTACCCAGCCGTCAGCGCCCGCAGGACTCGCCTGCGGGGGCTGACGGCGATGGACGTCAAGGGCTTCATCGTTCTCGATGATACGGAGCCGCTGGTCTCACGCCAGGTTCTGGGTCCGTAGCCGCAGCGCGTTGAGGATGACGCTGACCGAGGACAGCGCCATCGCGGCCGCCGCGATGACCGGCGACAGCAGCCACCCGAAGGCCGGATATAGCACACCGGCGGCGATGGGGATGCCCAGGGTGTTGTAGCCGAACGCGAGGACGAGACCCCTGCGTACGTTGCTCATCACGGCGCGGGAGAGCTGGCGCGCGTGGGCGATGCCGTTGAGGTCGCCGTGCAGCAGCGTCACCCCGGCGGACTCCATGGCGACGTCCGTGCCGGTGCCCATCGCCAGACCCACATCAGCCGCGGCCAGTGCCGGAGCGTCGTTTACGCCGTCTCCGGCGAACGCGACCACGCGGCCCTCAGCACGGAGCTTGTTGACGACGTCGGCCTTGTGGTCGGGCAGCACCTCCGCTTCGACCCGGTCGAGGCCGAGCTCGGCGGCGACAGCCCGAGCGGTGACCTCATTGTCCCCGGTGAGCATCATGACCTCGATGCCCTCCTTGCGCAGCGCCGCCAGAGCAGACGGGGTCGTCTCCTTGACCTGATCGGCGATGCCGATGACACCGGCGGGGGTGCCCTCGACGGCCACGAGGACGGCCGTTGCGCCGGTTCGGCGCAGCCGGTCAGCCGACTCGGTCAGTCCGCCCGGGTCGACGTTCTGGCTGGTGAGGAACCCCGCGGTCCCGATGAGCACCTTGCGGCCATCGACGGTGCCGACGACGCCCTTGCCTGCAGGCGCATCGAAGTCAGCCACCTCGGGCAACCGCGTCGAGCTGTCGGCCAGGTCGGCCCGGGCCTTGTCCACGATGGCGCGTGCGAGCGGGTGCTCGGATGCGTTCTCGACCGCAGCCGCGAGCCGAAGCAGTTCACGTGCGTCAAGACCGTTGGCCGGCTCGACGGCGACGACGGCCGGCTTGCCCTCAGTGAGCGTGCCGGTCTTGTCGACGACCACGGTGTCGACCTTCTCCATCCGTTCGAGTGCTTCGGCGTTCTTGATGAGGACACCCATCTGGGCGCCTCGTCCGACACCGACCATGATCGACATGGGCGTCGCCAGCCCGAGGGCACATGGGCAGGCAATGATGAGGACGCTGACCGCGACGACCAGCGCGTGGGCGAGCTTCGGGTCGGGTCCCACGAGGGCCCAGATGATGAACGCGAGCACGGCGATGCCGATGACGGCGGGCACGAACACCGCGGACACCTTGTCGACGGTGCGCTGGATGGGCGCGCGAGAGCGCTGCGCTTCGGCGACCATCTGCACGATGCGGGCGAGCATCGTGTCGCGACCGACCGCGCTGGCGCGTACCAGCAGCGCGCCGGTGGAATTGACGGTTCCGCCGATGGCGCTGTCGCCGGGCTCCTTGGTCACGGGCATGGACTCGCCGGTGACCAGGGACTCGTCGACCGCGGACTTCCCGTCCTCGACGACGCCGTCGACAGGGACCTTCTCGCCGGGGCGGACCCGGAGCAGGTCACCGGGCTGAACCTGGTCGAGGGTCACCTCCTCCTCGGCCCCGTCGGCACCGACGCGGCGGGCGGTCTTCGGGGACAGGTCGAGAAGCGCCTTGATCGCACCAGACGTCGCCTCCCGGGCGCGGAGCTCCAGCACTTGACCCAGGAGGACGAGCGTCGTGATGACGGCGGCCGCCTCGAAGTACACGTCGACGGCACCGTCCTCACGGAACGCCGCGGGGAAGACGCCCGGGGCCACCGTTGCGACGACGGAGAACAGCCAGGCGACACCGGTGCCCATCGCGATGAGCGTGAACATGTTCAGTTTCATCGTCCGCACCGACGCCCAGCCGCGGGTGAAGAACGGCGACCCCGCCCACAGCACCACCGGTGTGGCCAGGACGAGTTGGATCCACGCGGACGTCGTGGCAGACACGGCGTCGTGCAGCGGTTCGATGAGGTCACGGCCCATGCCGAGGATGACGACGGGAATGGAGAGCGCGACGCCGAACCAGAACCGGCGCGTCATGTCGCGCAGCTCCGGCGACGGACCGGAGTCGACCGTCACCATCACCGGCTCGAGCGCCATGCCACAGATGGGACATGCCCCGGGGCCGGGTCGACGGATCTCCGGGTGCATCGGGCACGTGTACTCCACGGACTCTCCGACACCCGGCGACGGAGCATCATCACCACCGATGCGACCCGCGTGGTTGTGCCTGGCGTGGGCCTCGGGCTGGTGCACGTACTGGTCCGGGTGGGCGAGGAACTTCGCCCTGCAACCGCCGGAGCAGAAGTAGAGGTGCTCGCCGTCATGGACGGTGGCGTGTTCGGTCCCGGCCGGGTCGACCGTCATGCCACACACCGGATCAGTGACCTGGCGCGCAGCGGCCGACGCCGGTTCGTGCGTATGACTGGTCATATCTCCAAGATACCCCCGTGGGGTATGTAGTCAAGTCCCGAATGCGCTGTCTAGGCGCTCGCAGCTGCGCTCACTGTGCCGCCGCTGACCTGCACTGCGTGCGGAAGCGGCGAGGCATGAGCTGCGCAGGACCTCCCCCCGGGGGCCCCCGAAACGCCCCTTCACAGATCCTGGCTACGCCGCTTCAGAACGCATACGACATCTGGGACGGTGTTCGTCTCACCTGCGAAGACGCGGTGGATCGGGTTCAGCCGGGGTAGAGCTGCGGTGTGCCGCTCAACATCTGAACAAGGCACCGACCTCGACCTGCACGAAGGCGACGCGTCTGCCTGCCCGGCACCTGGAGCCATGAAGGCCCCGACCGGGGCCGGGGCCTTCATGGTGTCGCGTGGTGCAGGTGTTCTGGTTACTGCGTGTCGGTGATCGTCAGCGTGATGTCGGCGGCTGCACCCGCGTACAGGGAGGTCAGGATGTACGCCGTCCCCGACGGGATGGTGCCGCCCTCGGTGGCCGACTCGGTGGCGTACGACGCGAGCTGGACGCAGTTCTCGTCGTACATGTAGACGTCCACGTCCACCGCGGTCGGCCCGGCGGTGTTGCTGAAGGCGTGCTGCCCGTCGCCCTGGTCACCGGTGAGGACGGAGACGTGGCCGTCGCTGTCCTGGCTGGCCGGCGGCACGACGCAGGCGTTCTCCAGCTCCGTCCCGACCACGCCCGGCGAGACCAGGTTGTTCGGGTTGCCGGCCGCGATGGTGAACGTCTCGGACACCGGCTCGTCCGGCGGCGGAGGAGGCGTCGGGGTCACCGGGGACCGGTTGTCGCTGAACACCTGGATGTCGCCGACCTGGACGCTGGTCTTCGTGTTGCCCTGCGGGTCGTCCGCCCAGAAGCGGATGTAACCGGCCTTGGTGGCGGTGGGCAGCGTGAAGGTCTTGTAGTGCAGGTCGGGCACCACAGGACGCGGCGCCTGGTAGCCGAAGGCGTTCGTCCCGCCCACGGACTGCGTCTTCCAGTTCACTCCGTCGGTCGAGGTCTGCAGGGTGAAGCTCTTCAGGCCCTCGAACCGGCTGTTGGTGTAGGCGCTGACCTGCACCGACGTGACTGTGGCCGCCTTCGCCAGCTTGATCACCGCAGACGTGCCCTCGGCGGTCTTCCACGAGCTGGCCTCGGTGTCGTCCATCGCCTTGTCCGCAGCACCGGTGACCGATGTCGCGCCGTTGGACGTGGAGGCCAGGTTCGGCGAGAGCGCGAGGTTCTTCGTCGTCGTCCTGCCCTTGGTGACCAGCACGCCGTCGAACGTCTTGCTGCCGAAGCCGCGTGCCTGGACGGTGACCGGGTACGTCGCCTGGGTGGCCGGGATCCTGAACGCGCCGGACGGGCCGGTCGTGGCGACGGGTGTGGCGCGCGCCTCGAACCTGCCGAGCATGATCCGGGCGCCCTCGATCGGTGCGCCGGTCGAGGCGTTGAAGACCGTGCCGCTGATCGTGCCGTTGAGTGCGGGGTTGCGGTTGTCGAAGCCGGGCACGCCGTCGGTGTCGTTGCCGCCGGTCGGGTCCTCCTCGGTGACGTGGTTGTACGCCGAGGCGCCCATGCCGCGCTGGGCGAACACGGAGTAGACGGTGTCCACGAGGGCGTCGAAGTCGTCACGCGCGTGGTAGCGGTTGTCGAGCGCGGTCATGATCGCGGTGCGCTCGTCCAGCATCGACGGGTTGTTCGGGCTCAGTGGCATGGCGTCGGTGACGATGTGCTCGCTGATGTCCGAGCCCTCCTGCTGGCCGTACTTCGCGACCAGGGCCTTGCGCATCTGCCACAGCGTGGCCGTCCAGATCTCGCCGTCGGCGTGCACCTCGGGACCGACGAGGTCGTAGCCGATGTCGCCGAAGGTGGTGGGGTTCTCGTCGTAGGCCCAGTTGCGGATGCCGCGGGTCGGGTTGCCGGTCACGTAGGCGCCGACGACCGAGTCGGTCTGGAAGCCTTCACGGTGCAGGTGGTCGAGGGCGTACCAGTCACCCCAGCCCTCCCCCATCGAACCGGACTGGTGGCTGCCGAGTGCACCGTCCTCGGTGCCGACGTAGCGGTTGGACAGGCCGTGGGAGTACTCGTGCTGGATCACGCCGGCGTCGAAGTCGCCGTCCGCGCAGGGGCCCTCGAAGGCGTCGTCGATAGGCTCCCACAGGAACATTCCGCTCCACGGCGGGATCCCGTCGGGCAGGGTCAGCATGTAGGCGTTGTCGCGGCCCGTGTAGGTCGGGTTGCCGCCCGAGACGGCACCGGCCTGCACCAGGCCCTGGATCGGGTCGCCGGGGTTGCCGTCCTTGCCGAAGTTGTCGAGCTGGAAGTTGCCACCCGACTCGGTGAAGCCGAGCCGGTAGTACTGGTCGTGGATCCGGTTGTGCTGGTAGAAGAGGTTCGTGCTCGCCGGCTCCTGGTCCTGCGGGTACGCCGTGGGGTCGCACTTCGAGGTGCCCCAGTTGTCGGCGAACCGGTAGTCGAACTGGCCGGTCGGGCTGACCGGCCGGGGCCCCTGGTCCACCGGGCCGATGAAGTTGGACCAGTTCGCGTGCGCGTTGGCGTTGTTGCCGAACGTCGTCACGCCCGTGCCGGCGATGCCAGTGGGGTCGACGTACCCGTTCGGGGAGGCGTCGTTGGCGCCGAAGGAGACGTGGCGGGGCTGGCCGCCACCCGAGGCGCCGGGGTAGTTGTCGTAGATCGTGCCGCCGGCCTCGTGCTGGACCAGGCTGGAGGTGTAGAGGTGCTCCCCGGTCTCGGCGTCGACGACCACCTGGGAGGCCTCGTCGAGCTTCTCGATGAACAGCACCGAGTACGCGGCACGCGCACCGTCACTGGTGGGGAACGCGACCTTCTTGACGTACGACGACGCGGCGAAGGGCCCCTTCGCGAAGACGTCGTAGCCCGCCTGTGTGCCGGTCTTCGTGGGCACGAACGAGAGGGCACCGGCGAGCTGCCCGGCGACGTTCGCCAACGCGGAGGCGGGCGACAGCTTGAAGGTCCCCGCGAGGCCCGTCGTGCGGAGCGTCTCGCCGGTGTAGCTCAGCACCGAGCCGTCCTGCTGCACCGTCAGACCCAGGCTCCCGCCGCGTGCGGCAGGCACGCCGCCGAAGGTCTGGGTGAACTGGACGACGTGCGTGCCGGTGCCGGGCAGCACATGGTCGCGGCGCAGCTGCAGCGCGGCGACGTCAGCTGCCGTCAAGCCCAGCATCTGGGCGTGGTCGGTGAGCCAGGCGCGCGCGACGTCGACGGCGCTGCCGGAGCGAGGGCCCGAGAGGGTTCGGCCGATCGCCGGGGTCAGCGTGCGGACGGTGCCGAACCGGCCGTCCCACGTCGCGCGGGTGCCCGGGCTGGCCTTGACGATCGCGGCGACCGCGTCGGACTGCGCCTGGGTCGGCTTGACGAGCGCGCCGACCCTGCTGTCGACGGCCTGGACGGCGTCCGACGGCGATCGGACGGCGGACACTGCTGTGGCGGTGGAGGAGAGCGAGAGGCCGACGATCGATGCCGCGGCTGTCGCTGCTGCCAGTACCTGCGAGGTGCGGGA
Source organism: Nocardioides sp. (assembly GCA_035762385.1). Lineage (GTDB taxonomy): Bacteria > Actinomycetota > Actinomycetes > Propionibacteriales > Nocardioidaceae > Nocardioides. Next base: position 7,077 of record DASTPB010000255.1, read on the forward strand.
TCTCCGCATGCGGGGGTACTCCTTCGAGGGATCGGCCGGGCACCTGGCGTCCCGGCACTCACCCCTTCAACGAGGCACCGTGAGGCGCGTCACGGCCCCGGGGGCGGTGAGGCGACTGAGCCCCGGTTCCAGGAGGGAACCGGGGCCCACGTCACCCCATCAGCCGGCACGCCTCTGCTCGGCTCGGGTGACCTCGTTTCAGCGAAGCACGCCGCACAGGGCAGGGTCGGTGGCCTCGGCGGGCAGCGACGGGTCGAGCTCGCTGGCGCCGGCGCCGTCGAAGTCGTACTCGCCGTTGCCGTTGTGGTCGACGCCGTGGATGACGACGACGCCCTTGCCGGACTTGATGGCGCGCAGCACGGCACCGGGAGCGAAGTTGATCGTGCGCTCGTACTTCTCGACGCCCCTGGGGGTGGTCGGGAACCGGTCGACGGCGAGGCCGCTCTTCGGGCTGGTGTCACCGGAGGTGGTGAGCGACTTGAGGATGGGGCCGTAGGCCGGGACGCCCTCGGCGACGTTGAGGCGGTGGTCGTTGTTCGCGTCGTCGAACACGCTGGGGCACTCGTTGCGCGCGTCGGCACCGAAGTGGAGGTGCTGGGCGTGCGGCAGGTTCTTCGCCAGGCCGCGAGCCTTGATGTGGACGTGCGCCTTGTGCCCCTTGAACTCGGCGTGGACGCGGCCCGATGCACCGGAGTCGTTCAGGGTCTTCAGGTGGGCGTCGAGCTGGACCGTGCGAGCCGACGCCGCCGGCGCGGACTCCGACGCGTTGCTGGCCTGCATGCCGGCGATGCCGGCGGTGCCGGCGAGGAGCAGACCGCCGAGACCGGCGTAGAGCTTGCGCTGCTGCATGGGGTTCTCCTTCGTGAGGGAGAGGGCCGACGAGCTCGGCACTCCACGGGGCTTCGATGCCCGACGGGTCACGGATTGGTGCACCGGCCTCTCGCTGCACCCCCCGGGGTGGGGCGCAGTGCTCCGGGACCGGCACGCGGGTCCCGGGTCACGATCGACGTGGGGTGGAGCTCTCGGAGTCTCGACGTTCGACGGAGGTCGCCAGCTCGCGGTCGATCCAGCGCCCGATCACCTCGACCACGTAGGCACGCTCGTCGCGGTCGAGCCTGTGGCCCTTCGCGATGCCGTGCCAGGTCTCCAGGCAGCTGCGGCAGCAGGTCGCGGTGGCGTGCTGGGCCACGAAGACCGGGTGGTTGCGGTACGGCGTCTGCCGGCCGTCGTTGCGCGGCTCCGCCGGGGCCAGCCGTTCGGCGATGATCTCCGCGGCGTGGGCCCGCATGGTCCGTGGACCGCGCAGCTCAGCCGTGGCACGCTCGCGGCCGCGCAGGTGGAAGCGCCGCCCGAACGGTCGCGCGCTCGCACGATCGATCCGGCCATCGATGTCGGCGGTGTCGGGCACGCACCCAGACTAGGCACGGCGTGGTGGCGCACCACCAGGTCCATCGGGGCTCCGTTCGGGCTGGCTAGGCTCCGGCCGTGACCGCACGGAGCCCGATCTGGCGTCAGCCGGGCATGGCGCCGCTGGTGACCATGACGTGCGCGGGCTTCTCCGGCTACGCGCTGCTGCTGACCGTCGCTCCGCTGTGGGCGGTCGAAGGCGGTGCGACCACCGCCGGCTCCGGGCTGGTGAACGGCGTGCTCCTGCTGTTCACGGTGCTGACCCAGCTGCTCGTCCCGCGCGCGCTGCGCCGATTCGGGTGGGGGCCGGTGCTCTCCGTGGGGCTGGCACTGCTGGGAGCCCCCGGCGTGCTGTTGTCGCTGAGCGACGAGCTCGGCGTGATCCTCGCCCTGTCGGCGGTGCGCGGCGTCGGGTTCGGCGTCCTCACGGTCACCGGTAGTGCGGCTGTTGCCGCGCTGGTGGGTCCGGAGCGCCGCGGGGAGGCGATCGGGGCCTACGGCCTCGCGGTGGCGGCACCGAACCTCGTCCTGCTCCCTGCCGGTCCGTGGATCGCCGAGACCCTCGGCTACTGGGTGGCGTTCACGTTGAGCGCCCTCCCCCTGGTCGGCATCCCGGCAGCCCTGCGTCTCGCCTCGGCCCTCCGCCTCAGCGCGCCGGACCTGCACCCCGGTGTGACGGCCGAGTCCGACCCGGACGACCCGGAGTCAGCGGCGTACCGGCACCTGCTGCCGCCCATGCTGCTGCTGCTCGCGGTCACGCTGGCGGGCGGCGCGCTCATCACCTTCACCCCGCAGGTGGTCGACAGCCCGTCGGTCGCAGCAGCCGGCCTGTTCCTGATGGGGCTGTCGGCGGCGCTCGGGCGGTGGCGCGTGGGCGCGTTCGCGGACCGCTACGGTCCTCGGCGCTTCCTCGTGCCGCTGGTCCCACTGACCGGTGCGGGCATGGCTCTCGTGGCGTGGTCGGTCGCCGGCTCCGACGGCGTGCGGGTCATCGCCTTCCTGGTCGCCATGCTCGTGGTCGGGCTCTGCTACGGCGGGCTGCAGAACCTCACCCTGCTCGTGTCCTTCGCCGCCGTCTCGCGTCGGCACCACAACCTCGCGAGCGCGGTGTGGAACGTCGGTTTCGACGCGGGTACGGCGCTGGGCTCGGTGGCCGTCGGGGTCCTCGCCCAGCTCACGTCGTTCGCGACCGCCTTCCTGGTCGCGGGTGCCGTCGCCGTGGCGACGCTCCCGCTCGCGCTCCGACGGCCGGCGGACGTCGACGTCGCAGCGGCTGTCTCCGAGAGGGGCGAGGCGTCCTGACGCCCGATGGGCTCGCGGACGCTTGGCCCGTCACTGCTCGCTGGCGAACGCCTCGTGGTTGCGGATCACCTCGGCGATGATCACGCCCAGGATCTTCTCGGCGAAGACCGGGTCGAGCCCGCTCTCCTCCGAGAGCCTGCGGAGCCGGGCGATCTGTCGCTCCTCGCGGTCCACGTCGGCCGCCGGGAAGCCCGCGGCCGCCTTGAGCCGGCCGACCTGCGAGGTGCACTTGAAGCGCTCGGCGAGCAGGTGGACGAGCGCGGCGTCCAGGTTGTCGATGCTCGACCGGAGGCGCAGCAGCTCGGCGTGAGGAGTCTCGTCGGTGGTCACACCGCCATTCTCGACCCGGGCGGCGACGCGGCCGACCGGCCGTCCTACGGGGTGGACCGGACGCCGGATCA